>NZ_JAHHUY010000059.1:0-6242 GCF_019144085.1 Clostridium tyrobutyricum | reverse complement strand
ATATAATAATTAATTATTATATTCTATTTATTTATTTCAATTCCTTTATAATTTTTAAAATTTATAGAGAAATTGAATAACTATATCTAATGATCTCTATGTAGCACTATTTTTAATATTTGACTTACTTGTTAATAATTTATAAACATTATTTTGACAGTATTCTTTTTTTAATACATATCCACCATATCTCCCTGTAAATGACTCTATATACATTCCTGCTTCTAAAAGGCCATTTATATACCATCTTACAATTCTTTTAGGTATTTCTACTTTTTCCGATATTTCATCAGTCTTATGTATATTTTCATCAAGTAAAATATTAAGTATTTTTAATGATATTCCTATCTTAGACATAATTATTTCTCCTTTTAATTTTTATATACAATTTATCTTAGTGATATATATATTATATCATTAATTGTGGCAATATATTGCCACAATTAATTTACTTATTACATCATATGTTAGGGTTCAAATTTAAATTAAATAAATTATATCTAAATATACAATTTAGCTTAGATTTAAATACATCTCATGTTAAGGTTCATTTTTATATTATACATCAAAACTTAAAACATAAACAGATTTTTTCCAAGGAACACTCCCATCAAACCATTCATATAATAAAACATAGCCTGTAATAGGCACGTAGGGAGATGATATTTTGGATAAACTAGAAGTAAAAGATATATATATGAATTATCATTCACTTAAAGGATATACTGAAGCCTTAAAAGATATAAGTTTTTCAGTAAAAGAAGGTGAATTTTTAAGTATAGTGGGTCCCTCAGGCTGCGGGAAAAGTACACTTTTAAATATAATAGCAGGACTTATAAAGCCATCAAGCGGTGAAATATACGTTGATAATAAAAATTTAGAATCTGTTTCTTCAAAGATGGGATATATGTTTCAACGAGATCAACTATTTGAATGGTCCAGTGTATGGAACAATATACTCCTTGGAATAAGAATACAACATAAACCCATATCTTCATACAAAGATAATTTAATGACACTATTAAAAAGCTATGGTCTTATTGACTTCATAAATTATTATCCAGATGAATTGTCAGGAGGAATGCGTCAGAAAGTTGCTCTAATAAGAACTTTGGCCTTGAATCCTGAAATTTTACTTTTGGATGAACCATTTTCCGCTCTTGATTATCAGACGAGATTAAATATAAGTGATGAAATATATAAAATATTAAAAAAAGAAGGTAAAACAGTTATAATGGTAACCCACGATATAGCTGAAGCAATTTCTATGTCCAATAGAGTTTTGGTACTATCCAAAAGACCTGCCAAGTTAAAGACACTATTCAACATAAAATTTAGTCAATCCTATGATTCACCATTGGAATCCAGGGAAGATCCCGAATTCAGGATTTACTTCAACAATGTGTGGAAGGAGCTAAATTATAATGATAGATAACTTGAAAGAACATGAAAAATATATAAGAAGCATCAGTACAAGAAAGAAAAAGATATTTATATCCAGATTGCTCATATTAGTAATTTTCTTTGCACTATGGGAAATAGCCGGAGATCTAAATTGGATAGATCCTTTTTTAACTAGTACCCCATCTAGAATGTTTAAAAATTTAATCAAGCTTTACCTGGAAGGTACTTTATTTAAACACATAGGCATAACCTGTATTGAAACAATAATAGGTTTTCTTTTAAGCACAATTTTAGGAACCTTAATAGCTATACTTCTTTGGCTGTCGGATTTTGTATCAGATGTACTAGATCCATATCTAGTTGTATTAAATGCCCTTCCTAAAATAGCGTTGGCACCAATTATAATATTTTGGGTTGGAAATGGCATGTCAGCCATAGTTATGGTAACTGTTTTAATATGCATAGTAGTAACTATACTTACAGTATTAAATGGCTTTAGGGAAGTTGACAAAGACAAGATACGGTTGTTAAAAACTTTCGGAGCTTCAAGGTTTCAAATATTGACAAATCTTATAATGCCAGCTTCAGTTCCAACATTGGTATCAACCTTAAAGATAAATGTAGGGCTTTCCTGGGTAGGTGTAATTATGGGAGAATTTCTTGTTGCAAAAGAAGGACTAGGATTCCTTATAATATACGGAGGACAAATATCACAACTGGATACAGTAATGGTGAGTATAATAATACTTGCAATACTTGCATATGTTATGTATAAACTTGTGGAATTGGCAGAAAAGAAAATCAAAAAGAAACTAATGCATTAGATAAATGGAGCCAAAGTTCTATACTTAGGCTCCTTAATTTTTTTATAAGAATATTTTTAAATAATTTGGATATAAATTATTATATAGGAATATTTTATACATATAATTTGTTAATGATTTCAAGTACACTAAAGGAGGATACAATGAAGTACTTTCAAAAAGCCAACGAATACTACAACGATAGAGATTATAGGAAAGCCATTGCCCTATATGAAAAAGCAATAAAACTAAAGGATAATAAAGTATCTTCACTATACAATTCTGCAGTTTGTCTCATAAAATTAAAGGAATACTCAAAGGCAATCCCTAAATTAAAAGGAGCAATTAAATTAAAAAGAGAAAGTAAATACTTTTTTAATTTAGGATATTGTTACACTATGCTAAAAAACACCAAAAAGGCATTGATATCATTCAATACCGCATGGTGTTTAGATAATTCTGATAAAGATTGTGAAATGGCAATAAATATTTTACTAAAAAAATATATATCAAAATCAAAGTAAATGGTAATATACTTTACCATTCACCTGCTATTTGAGCATTTCTATGATCAAGATTGAACCTGGAATTGTTAAAATAATTTCCACCTTTATAAAAAGTTGTATCTACATTTATCCATTTACCCTTTTCAGGTATATACACTTGATTCCATGCATGACTAACCCAGCTTACTCCATTGAATCCTTCTCCTGTTATCAGCCTAACTTTTAAATTATTTGCCCTTGCCATAGCTACATATAGAGAAGCATAATCAAAACAAATTCCTCTTCTAGTCTCAAAAGCCGGTATAGCTCCAGAGCTTACATTGAAATCATTATTCAAAACCTTGTTAGCTTTTTCATGATCATATGATATATTTGATCCAATCCAATTATATAAATTGTCAGCTTTGTCTATAGTTTCGGTTCCCTCAGACCCCAGTTCTCTTGCCAATTTATTAATTTGAGCATTTGATTTAACTCCTTCATCCAAAGTTACTCCGTTGTAATATACTACAGCTTTACTATTGTCAAATTGCTTTAATGGAATAGATGCATTGGATTGAATTTCCTTTTTAGAATTTGCTTCTCTTATAACTATCCTAAAGGAATTATTCAGTATATTGGGAAGATTCTTTGCAATAGTTGAATTGGTAACAGGTATAACTATACTTTTACAAATAGTTTCATAAGTCCTTGATGCTTCAAGGTATCCATTTAATTTGTCATTTATATTAAACATAGACAGTATATTTAGTATAAAGGTTAACAATAATATATAGCATATAGCTTTAGGCAATTGAAATATCATTCCAATTATTCGTTTGAACAAATTACCTTTTGAAATAAGAAATTTCTCTATGCTGTCCAATGCAGGATAAGATGTAACACAATTCAATATATCCAAAAGCAATTTGATAATCCTATAGATAATGAAAACAGTTATAGGTATTACAATTGCATATATTATTAAATTATTATTTTCCAGATAGTTAAGTATCTGCTGTGGTATATAGTAATAAATTTTTTTGTATATCCCCTGATCATGTTGTATAAATATTTTTTTTCCAAAATATATACCTGAAATTATCCCTATTATAAAGGATATATTTCTACTGGCATCATCAATTTCAATTTTTAAATCTTTTGAGGAAAATTTAAATAAAAATCCTCTCAAAACAGGATATAAAAATACTAGAGCTATTATAAGCGTTACGGGATTTATTTTCATAATAACAACCACCTTTTAAAGTATCTAAAATAAAAGAAATCCCTATGATGAATAAATAATTTACAGTCTATATGAAAATATCATGTTAGATATCATCTTGTATAATTTTTCTTAAAACTGGCTTTATATCTTCCCATAAATATCCCCTTCTCATTAGATATTGACTAAGTCTTCTATTTATTTTATTAATATCATTTTCAGACCTTGTTATTATATTATACCTTTTTTTTGCAATGTCGTATAGGGGATTGATGTCTTTTTTGGAAATTTTTTCTTGTTGAATAAAATCATCTTTTTTTAAAATTTTTTTTAGAATATTTTTAATAAGTTCTGAATCATATCCTCTTCTAGTCAAGTAACTACCAAGTTTTAAATAAACTTTCTGAAAATTGTTCTCAGATTTAACAATCATATCATATTTCTTTTTAGCACAAATTAAAGCGTTTTCTTCATATTGACATTTATCCATCTCATTTAAAACTTTACTTACTATACATTTTTTTATACCTTTTTTTAACAATTCATTTTTTATCTTATTTCTTCCACAACTTTGGATTTTTTCTTCTACATATAATAATGCAAATTTATTATCATCCACAAATTTATAGTCTTTTAAAAAATTTAAAGTTCTCAAAATCGTATCTATATCATATCCTTTTTTAAGAAGCTTATCACTTATTTGTTTTTCAGTTTTATAATTTCTTTCTAAAATATTAAGAGCTGAACTCTTGCATTTTATATAGTTGTCCTCATGAATTATGCTATTTATATAATTCAAATCTATATACTCATTCTTATTTATTTTATATCTACATAAAATTTCCCTGCTGCATGAAAATGAAAATTCATAATCCACATAGACATTTACTCTATTCTTATTTCCTTTTTGAACTTTTACACTTGTTACTAAATTTATATTATTTTCATTCATAAATATTTAAAACCTATCTCCTTAATTATTTACTATTCTTTAAGATATATATTGTAGGATTATTTAAAACCTTTCTAGCAACTTCATATATATGGCTATCCTTTATATTTTCCATTTGTTTAATATCATCATCGAACTTGAATATGCTTTGTCCATCCATAGATTGGGTAATTGCATAATTTCCAATATCCGTACTGTCATCTAAAGTAAAAGCAATGGATGTCCTTAAAGCCTTTTTCATAGTTATAATACTATCTTTATCAAAGATTATTTTTTCTTCCTTTATATGTTCAATACAATTTAAGATAATATCAATTGCCTCTTGAATATTTTCCTCATTTACAGTTGCATATATATATAATGTTTTTACATACTCTGTTAAATCAAGATCTGTATAAATATCATATCCAAATCCATTTTCCTCTCTTAACTTTCTAAATAATATTGAGTTTGGACTTTCTCCTAATTTATAACTTAGTATTCTAAGCGCCAATTCCTGTTTTTTATCCAATCCGTAACATGTAAACAGAAACATTATACTGCTCTGTTCTATATCTCTCTTATAAAATGTCTTTTTACATGGAAAATTATTTTCAACTGCAATTTTTTTAGGTTCAATAGAATTAGACTTCCAATTTTTTAAATACCTAAGTATGATATTTATAACCTTCTCATGTTCATAAGGAGATACAACAGATATAAAACAATTATTTGGTAAATAGTATCTATTATAAAATTCAACTAGATCTTCCCTTGTAAATCTAGTTACGTTTTTTTCACTTCCACAAATATCATATCTAAGTGGACTATTTTTAAATCCAATTTTGTTTATCTGCATAAAGCTGAGCTGCTCTATATCATCTTTATTGGATCTTATTTCAGATAATATTACATTTCTCTCTTTTTCCAATTCTTCAACATTAAATTCAGGATTAATTATCATATCAGACATTATTTCTATAGATTTCTCTAATTCTTCACCCAAACTTGTGATACTATACACTGTGGAAGTATTGTCCGTATATGCATTATATTCTCCTCCTAAATTTTCCAAATCTCTGTTCAACTTTTCATTATTTCTTGTTTTAGTACCTTTAAAAAGCATATGTTCTATAAAATGTGACATTCCATTTTCCTGGGGAAACTCATACATAGACCCTACTTTTATTCCAAAATGTAAAGCTGAAATTTGAGTATCTTTTTTTATAGTGATAAGTTTTATTCCATTAAATAAAGTCTTTTGGACAGCATCAAACATATAATTCTCCTCTAAAATTAACAAATATATAGTTTAAATTTTTTGTTTATATTATATTATATCATAATTAAATTAGATTAATCTTATAAAATATGACTTCAATTCGTAATTTGAA
>NZ_JAHHUY010000058.1:0-6248 GCF_019144085.1 Clostridium tyrobutyricum | reverse complement strand
CCATTTATTTACCTCCCAATAAAGTTTTATTTATTTATTTTTAAAGGATTTATCTCTTTTTTGGAAATCTTAACCCATCTATAATTATAGCTTTATTACATAATTTTACAACTATTAGTATAGTATTAGCTAAAGTATTAAATGATACTTTAGCTTGTTCAAATATGGTTAGATAATAATTCAGTGCTATTATACAAAGTGAAAAACG
Source organism: Clostridium tyrobutyricum (assembly GCF_019144085.1). Taxonomy (GTDB): domain Bacteria; phylum Bacillota; class Clostridia; order Clostridiales; family Clostridiaceae; genus Clostridium_B; species Clostridium_B tyrobutyricum_A. The sequence continues at coordinate 6,040 of NZ_JAHHUY010000058.1, read as the reverse complement.
CTCTGCATGAATATCAAGAAGAAACAAGTTCCTGATTTAAGTAAAGTTACGGCGAAAATATCTCTATAAGCTTGTTTATGAGTTAATCCTGCAATTCCCAAAAGTGTAATTACAGCTCCATTATGAGGTAAAGTATCCATGCCACCTGAGGCCATTGATGCAACTCTATGAAGCAGTTCGGGGCTTATTCCTGTACTAGCCGCCCATTCTGCATACTTTTTTCCAAACATATCAAGTACAATACTCATACCGCCTGAAGCCGATCCTGTAACTCCGGATAAAACATTTACACTAACCGCTTCTGATAAAAGAGGACTACCATGAGGATTTATATTTATAAGTGCATTAGCTATTGATTTAAAGCCTGGAAGTGTTTTTATAACGTTTCCAAATCCAACTTCAGATGCTGTATTCATGACCGCTAATAGAGAACCAATGGCTCCTGCATTTATTGTTCTCGCCAAATTGCCTTTCATACTTTTTGGATTAATACAAAATGCAATTATAGTTCCAAACACTAATGCAATTATAAGTGCCCAGTTGTTCATGGAACCTACCACTCCATCTTTAGGCATATTATAAGGTTTTTGAGTTACCCATGAAATTATATCCCAGTTAGGGAAAATCACTTTTTGTAAAATTAAAGTTATAGCCAACACAGCAACAAGAGGTATAATTGACATCCACATATTAGGTATATTTTTATCATCAGCCGTTTCAGGCTCGTTAATATGGCCTGTACCATATCCTTCACCTGATGCTTGAGCACAACGTTTACGCCACTCTAAATAAAATATTCCTCCAATTAACATTATTACAGATCCCAAGGTTCCAAAAACAGGTGCTGCATATAAGTCAGTGTTGAAAAATTTCATAGGTATTGTATTTTGAATCTGAGGTGTACCGGGAAGTGAATCCATAGTAAATGAAAATGCACCTAGAGCAATAGTAGCTGGAACAAGTCTTTTTGGAATATCTGCTTCTTTAAAAATAGATGCTGCAAATGGATATACTGCAAATGCTACTACAAAAAGACTTACTCCTCCATAAGTTAAAATAGCAGCTGATAAAACTACAGAAAATATTGCTTTATCTTTTCCAAGCTTCTCTACAATGGTTTTAGCAATTGACTTTGCAGCTCCCGATTCTTCCATAGCTTTACCAAATACAGCTCCCAACAAGAAAAACGGAAAATATATCTTTACGTAGTTGCCTAGATTAGGTAAAAACACTTCTGTATAAGTCGGTAGAAGAGACATTCCTGAAAATAATGCTGCAAGAAGAGCAAAAATAGGGGCAAAGAAAATAACAGAAAAACCTTTATAGGCCATGAATATTAACAATCCCAAACTCGCTATAATTCCTATAACTGCCATTTAGAAAACCTCCATACAATTTATTTTATACATTGCTTAATTCTCCTGGAAATTCTTTTGATGATTGTCCAATTTTTATTCCTATTAGTTCTTCTTTAAATATTCTTTCATCCATTATTTTTAAATTTTTAGATATTTTAGGTCTAAAATCCATATGATCCAATATGTCCTTTTTCATATCTATTCCTGGAGCTATTTCCTCTAAAACAAGACCTTGTTTTGTCAATCTAAATACGGCTCTTTCAGTTATATAAAGTACTGTCTGTCCAATACTCTGAGCATATTGACCACTGAAAGATATCTGTTCAACAGTATTTATAAATTTATTGAACCTTCCGTCTTTTTCTATATTAAGTTTTCCGTTTTCCACTTTGACTTTTAAACCACCTGCTGTAAATGTTCCACAGTACACAACTTTTTTGGAATTTTGACTTATATTGATAAATCCTCCACACCCTGCAATTTTAGGTCCGAATTTGCTTACATTTATATTACCATCTTTGTCACATTGAGCAAGTCCTAAAAATGCTACATCAAGACCTCCTCCATCATAAAAGTCAAATTGACTTGCTTGATCAAGTATGCTCTGTGGATTAGTTGAAGCTCCAAAGCTCAGTCCACCTGAAGGTACTCCTCCTATACCGCCTGATTCTATAGTCAATGTCATTTCATCTGCAATACCTTCTTCATTGGCAACTGTCGCTATTCCTTCTGGTATTCCAATACCAAGATTAGTTACAGAATTTGAAACAAGCTCCATAGCTGCTCTTCTGGCTATAATCTTCCTTTCATTAAGAGGCATAGGAACTAATGAATTTACTAAAAATTTTGCCTCTCCAGAATATGATGGATTATAGTTTTCACTAAAAGTCTGCATATGATTTTTAGGTTGTGATACAACTATAGCATCTACATATATTCCAGGTATCTTTACTTTTTTAGGATCTAAAGATCCTTTTGATACTACTTGTTCAACTTGTACGATAACTATACCTCCTGAGTTCTTTGCAGCTTGAGCCATAGCTGTTGCATCTAATATTGCCGCTTCTTTTTCCATAGTAGCATTTCCAAATTCATCAGCATAAGTAGCTCTTAAAATTACAACATCCAATGGTATAGTTTTATAAAATAAATATTCTTTTCCTCCTATATTTATAAGTTCTACTATGTTTTCTTTAGTAATTGTATTTAACTTTCCACCTTCAAGTCTAGGATCTATAAAAGTCTTTAATCCAACATGGGTTATGCTTCCCGGCCTTTTAGCAGCAATATCTCTATACAATTGTGATATTATTCCCTGGGGCAGATTATATGCTTCTATTTTATTGTCAAGAGCTAATTTCTGAAGTTTAGGACTTAATGCCCAATGTCCACCTATTACTTTACTGACTAATCCTTCATGTCCAAAATGATTCAGTCCTCTATCAGCACTGTCACCTTGTCCCGCAGCATAAATCAATGTTAGATTTTTAGGAGTACGATTTTCAATATAATTTTCTTCAATTTCAGATGTAATATCCTCTGGATGTGCACATCCAACAAAGCCACCTACTGCAACAGTATCTCCATCTTTTATTAATTTAACTGCCTTGTCCTTAGACATTAATTTTGACTTCATATTGAATCCCCCTTCATATGATAATAAAATATATTGCACTATTATATATAGCAAATATTATGCCAAAATGAAGAAGACTCCAATTCAAGCTTTAAAAAACTTTAATTCAATTAATATGTCTATTATATATTCATAAATATTTATATTTTTCTCTTATTGTCTTAAGTTAACTAGATTTATAGACAGTGTATAGATTATTTACATGTCAATATTTTTAACTAGCCTATACTAATGTCTTAAATTATATTCTTCTATCTTTTTATATAAACCAGCCCTGCTTATTCCAAGTATATTTGCAGTCTTATTTTTATTCCAATGATTTTTATTGAGACATTCCAAAATAACATGTTTTTCAACTTCTGAAACTATATCCTTTAAATAATTAGTTTCATTAATATAATTTCTATAATTTTTTGATTTACAATCTGCCAATCTCTCTGGAAGGTGATAAGTTTTTATTATTAGGTCTGAATCCAACATATCTACAGCTCTTTCAATAATATTTTCCAACTCCCTTACATTGCCTGGCCAATCATATGATACAAGGCAACTCATGGTCTCCTTTGATATACCCTCAACATATATCCCCAATTTAGTAGCTATTTTAATTTTCAAACTATTTGCAAGCAGTGGAATATCTTCTTTCCTTTCTCTTAATGGAGGAATAACTATTCTCATTACATTAAGCCTATAGTAAAGATCTTCCCTGAATTTTCCTTTTTTTATACTGTCCTCAAGATTCTTATTTGTAGCTGCAATTATTCTTACATTAATTTCCTTTATTATATTTCCACCTACCCTTTCAATTTCCCTATCCTGTATAACTTTTAACAACTTTGCCTGCATATACATTGGCATATCGCCTATTTCATCTAAAAATATAGTGCCTCCATTGGCCAATTCAAATTTTCCATTTTTGCCTCCCTTTTTAGCTCCAGTAAAAGAACCTTCTTCATATCCAAATAGCTCTGATTCAAACAGCTCAGAAGGAATAGCTGCACAATTTATTTCCACAAATGGTCCCAAATATCTACCACTTGCATTGTGAATTCCATGGGCAAATAACTCCTTGCCAGTACCGCTTTCACCTGTTATAAGTACATTAGAATCAGTTCTGGCAACCTTTAAAGCCATTGATTTTACTTTCTGTATCTTAGGCGAATTGCCTATAATATTTTTAATAGAATATCTTGCCTTTCTTTCCTTGCCAAGTTCATTCTTATATACTTCAATTTCTCTTTCTAAATTATTTAATTTTTTACTTAAAGTATAGAAATCTCCAATGTCCTTGAATATGACTTTTCCTACAGCTCCTATAATCTTATTTTCTTCCTTGATTGGTACACGTACTGCAATCATCTTGTTTCCTCTTATTTCCTGAATATCTCCTATTTTTACATTTCCGCTCTTTATTACTTCATGTAATTTTGTATTTTCTATTACATCCCGTACATCTTTTCCCTCTGGGTCACTGCACCCTAAAAATTCCTTATAGGCTTTGCTCATCATCGTTATAATACCGTTTTCATCAACTAGAACTACACACTCGTTAAGCGTATTCATTATAGTGTTTAAAATATCTATATATATTTCATTATCTAATAGCTTTTCCTGCATCTTCTTATTATCTGTTATGTCTTTAAAAATTGCCAGTGCTCCTTTAACTTGTCCTTTAATAATTATAGGAATTCTACTTGTTATAAATTCTCTGTTGTACGCAAAAAAATTCTTGTTTAATTCATCCTTACCTGTTTTTAAAATTCTATTTAATTTTGTTTCAGGCACCGCATCTTCTATATATTTTCCTATATTCTCTTTTGAGTTAATTGAAAGTATCTCTTCGGCTCTGTTATTTGCTATGATTAGTTTTCCACTTTCGTCTATACCTATTATAGCTTCGTTTATATTTTGTACTACCAATTCAAAACATTTTTCCAAAAACATAGATGAACAACACTCCTTATTTCATTCTATAAATAAGCTACCTAATTATATTATATTAATACTATATTTTTTTATCAAAGAAAAAAAGTTGAGAACTATAATATCTCAACTTTTTTAAATTCATCAATCTTTTTTCCATCTCTTTAAATTTGGAAGAACATTTTCCATAAGTGATATTGCTTCATTTTATGTCATACCCTTTTCTACCATAAAAGGTACACAAGCTTTAATCATCTTTTCCATAGTTATATCGGGCTGTTTAAATTCTCCCTTTTCATAGCAATATATACAGTATTCATGATTTTTTGCCTTGCTCAATTCAGTACCATAAAGTTCTTCGCTTAATAGCATCCCACAACTTTGGCAATACTTCTGTTCCATAATATATCCTCCTCTATATGTTTATAAATCCACTATATGGAAAACATTTGACATCATTATGTCATGTTTGAATTTATTTATATATATCACTTATTTTTTTTGACTTTTCCCCTATAATTTTCCTTATGTGTTCTGGTTCAAGTACCTCCACATATTCACCATAACTCAATATCACAGAATAAATCCAGTTGTCTTCCACAATTTCCGTATTTACTACAACACTGCCATCTTTAAGAAATGTTGTCTCCTCTTCATCAAAGTAATCCTGTATCCTGTATCCTATATCTTGATTTCTTGGAAAATTTAAGTGAAATTTTTACAGGAACTACTTTTTTGAATTATAAGTTTTTATATATTCTTCATATGAAATTCTGTGTTTGCAAACATCTTTGTTTAAAATCTTGAGTTCATCCATTCGGGTCAATTTAAATGTTCTATAGTCCTTTCTCAACATACAAAATGAAAAAACATACCATGAAAACCCTTTAAAAACAATGGTTATTGGTTCCACATTTCTTAAAATATACTCTCCTTTTGAATTCCTGTAGTTAAAACTTACGCATTTATTTTCCTTCACTGCTTCATATACCATTTTATATTTAACATTTTCCTTTTCAGATTTTTTAAAACCCCAGGGCAATGTATCTACAAATACCTGTTTGAAGTATAAGTCAACTTCACTTTTTTTATTATATGGTACTTCAATTCGTAATTTGAATAT
>NZ_JAHHUY010000057.1:0-6908 GCF_019144085.1 Clostridium tyrobutyricum | reverse complement strand
AATTATCATAATTTATGATAATTTATATGTATTTAATAGTCATAGTTCATTGTAATAATACTATAGAAAACTTTTTATTATTTTATATATAATAAAAACATAAAAAGTTTATATATAATAGTTTATATAAAATAATATATAGATTTAATACCGAATAAAAAAATGGGGAGTGACTCTATAGATGAGTAATTTTATAAAACAAATTGAAGAAGACATTAAAGAATATCAAACTAATTTTCCTTATATTAGTAATATTAAAAAAGATGAATGGGCCTTTAATTATTAGGTATTAGATAAACTTTTTTATGAAGATGAGGAACTAATTGAAGAAAAAATAATAGACTATCATGATTTAGGAATTGACGCTTATGAAACTTATGAGGAAACAAAAGATATTTATTTAATTCAAAATAAATATTATACTAATTCCACATCAATTACTGCAGAATATGTTAAAAATGATTTTTGGTGCTAGTATAAAAGTGTAGACACAAAAATTCGAACGATAGGGAATGAGTATAGATTTGGTTTTTACACAAATCTATACTCATTCCCCACCAATCCTTTCAGAGTGTGATAATATCCTATCAAACTCAAATAAATCTGATGATTTTCAGATACTGTATAAAGATATACAAGTTACAATTCCAAGTAATTTCAATCAAAATTCTTTAGCATGACTAATGAAGGTTCTGCAGGAATTGGGAATCTTAGATATTTCCATCTATTTTGTTGATATTGACATCTTTTTTCCTGCAGATGATTCGTAACTTGTTAGATGGTTTTATTTTATGCTTACTTAGCTTATATGATTGTATTATAGTGTCAAGAAGTTCCTGTTGTGTTGGGTTCCACTCTCCAAAATCTGTAGTTCCACCACCTAGAATTGTTATGCAAACATCCTTTTGGTTGTAGTAGGTATTAATCTCTGACCACAATACAGCTAAACTTTTTAAATATTCATCGCGTGTAAATGTTGCTCGTCCATTTTGATTAAGTTTAGCAAACGCAAGCAGTAAATCATCTCCATTAAGTAGCACTCTCCCAGACTCATAATGTACCTTGTTTTGATATTGCGATGTGCCATTAGCAGGTTTTAAATGCGTACTTTTGATTAATTCTTCTATATCCAGTGACGGGTTGTTCTTCAGATATTGTCCACAAACTGATTTAGGATTTATATCTTCAGGACGGTTTCCTACTTTTATTGAGAAACACTCATCAAAAGCAATAACTCTTTTGCAGTCTTTCTTCTTTAAAATATCACCATATTCCACTTGAATAAGATGATTCCTTGCGTTAACATTTACTCTACATCTACACACATATAATAGTATGCAGAGAATGAATATAGCAACAAATACCAAACATCTAACAATAATAATATTTATTTCGTCTGATAGTGTATTGAGTGGCTTCCATAATCCAAAACATTTCTCAGGAACACACGTAAATATGATACCAATTAAACTAGTAGCCCGACCAAAGCATATTTTTAAAGATTTATTCATATCCTAATGCCTTCTTTATATATGTGTAATCACCAACTTTTTCATTGTTATCATTTTTAGTCCAAAATGGATGTGCATTATCCTTGTAGTCATTCATATAAGGAGGAAGCCATCCAACCTGATTATATAATGAATTATAAAGAATAATAATAGTTTTATTACGTTGCTTTGCTTCTTCAAATTCATGTTGAAGGTATGAAATAGAATTAATACAACCATAATCCCCATCTGCCGGAGCAGGACATGTTGTAGTTATCTTACATTTCTTTTTTCCATTTGCATTTTCTTTATATGGAGTGCACTCACATTCGTTTTGCACTTTACTACCCCGTTCACATTCACTTCCCGCTAATCGAGAAGCAGTTTTATCACCAACAACAAAGATAACTACAGATGATGCATTAATTTGATGATTAAACTCTTCTTTTAAATCACATATACGACAGTCATCAATCTTTGATACACTACCTGACGCGACTTCGGCTGTGTCCACAAAATCTACTTTATGTTTATTGTCGTCACCCCAACTATGCAACACTTCTACGATTTCACGATCTCCGTTTTCAAGATCATAATCCGCACTGATATAAACTCTTTTACTCATATAAAATACCTCCCCATAGTGTCTTTTTCTTTTATAATACTACAATTTGTGCGATATAAAACTTTTTTGTAAAAACTTTTTTGTAATTTCTCTAGCAGATTTTCATTTGTGGATGTCATATTAAAAACCTCCAATCTGATTACTTTATTAAAGCATATCAAATTGGAGGTCTATTTACATGACGGTATTTATTCCATCACTTACGTCAAATAGATCTAAGAGATATACAGAAAATTTCAAAAATACAATAGCTGAGATTTATAATTCAGGTAAAACCCTGAGTGAATTAAACAGCGAATATGGCACATCTAAATCAACAATAAAATTATGGATTAAAAAATCAGCACCAATACAGATAGATAAAAATAAAACTATTACAACTGCTGAGTATCAAACCTTAATCAAGAAAATGGCAAAGTTAAAAGAGGAGAATGAGATAAATATAAGTCTTAAAAGAACCCAGAGGCTTATGAAAAAGTTAGGTATAAAGTCTGTGGTCTGTAAAAAATTCAGACCTTTTCCTTCAAAATCTAAGGTTGAAGAAAAGGAAAATATCCTTAAAAGAGATTTTAATACTAGTACAATAAATCAGAAATGGTGTACCGATATAACATATATACACACTATAAAAGACGGCTGGTGTTATCTTGCATCCGTCATGGATCTTTGAAACCAGTTAAACCATTGGTTCTCCACAGTGATCTTGGGGTTCAATATACAAGTTGTGAATTTGAAAATTATCTTCTGGGTACTCATTTGCTAACTCATTATTTCAGTGCCAAGGGCTGTCCTTATGACAATGCCTGCATTGAGTCATTCCATGCTTCATTAAAGAAAGAAGAGGTAAATCTTGTTAAATACTATGATTATAATTCTGCAAAATTGGCTGTGTTCCAATATATAGAATCATGGTATAACAGGATTAGAATTCATAGTTCTATAGGATATATTACTCCTCAACAATGTGAGGATAATTGCAAAAAATCTGCTTAAATATTCGATATTTTGTGTCTACTTTATTGACTTAGATCCATACTCATTATTAAAAATGTAATTATCATAAATTATGATAATTACATTTTTAATCTGACGAAGCGTACCCTTGATAGTTCTTCTACTTTGATACAATTCTAGTTAAAGAAAAGATTAATTTAAAATATAGTACAAATTATTTCTTATTTAAAATTGATCCTAGACACATTTTTAATTTTTGTATTACAGTTAATTTTGAAAATCAAAATTAACTGTACCATCTTTTAGAATCAATACAGCATCAAAACTTTTACCTGCTTTACTTTTAAACCCTTTTATGACTCCTGTGCTTTTACCTGTTATAAGCTTCTTAACTATAGATTCAGTTATATTTTTTCCTGCTATTTGTTTACCTATAAAGAACTTACAGCCTTCCTTCCACCTACTGCAGCCATATCCTGATTTATTACTTGCAATTTCACCTATTTTACATACGGGACACGCACCTAAACTTTCATTTTTAACACTAAAATCGAATGTAATATGTGCGTTTTCTATTTCTAAAGCAGCATTAAAATTTTTTCCTGCCTTGCTTTTAAATCCTTTTATAATATTAGTCCTTTTATTTTTTATAAGCTTTTTTGCTATAGATTCAGTTATATTCTTTCCTGCTATAGTTTTGCCTATAAAGAACTTACAGCCTTCTTTCCATCTACTACAGCCATATCCTGTCCTTCCAACTATAATATTACCTTTCCCACATACAGGGCATACCCCTAAAATCTTATATTTCTTACTATCTATTTTATCAATTTTAATGTTATTTCCATTAGTAATTATATTACTTAATTCATTTTTAACTTTATATACTATAGTATCAATTTCTATATCGCCTTTATATACATTTTTAAGTTGTTTTCCAAACTCAACGGTCTTTTCCTTATCTAAATCAATTTTGAGCTTTTCAAGAGCTTCTATGAGTCTTATTCCTTTACTCTCACACTCTAAATGTCCTTTTGATTCTTTTATATACTCATATTTTTTAGCATTTTTTATAATCCCTGCTCTTGTTGCAACAGTACCTATCTCACAACCCTCTAATATCATTTTATATTCTTCATCATCATTACTATTTTCTAGTTCTTCAACTTCTTTTTTTTTGAAAGGATTTTTAAGAAAATTATTGAGTTCAGATTCAGTAACATTTTTAGGCCTTTGAGTTTGTTTTTCATCTACAGAAAGTTTAGTATTTAATTTCTCACCTTCTATAAATTCAGGAAGTTCATTATCTTTTTTAATTTTCTCATACTTTAAAAATCCCTGCTGCTTTATAACATTACCTTTAAGCTCTATGGACTCATCATCTATTTTAATAAGTACCCTGGTTTCTTCGATTATTGTTTCCTCATTTAAAAAATTACTTATAAACCTATTTTTTATTGCAGCATAAACTTTTTGTTCTCCTTCACTCAATTTTTCTTCTTCTGGAAGTTTTAAAGTTGGAGTAATACAGCTATGGCTTTCAACCTTATTACTGTTAAATATAGATTCCTTGTCTTTAAAATCTATATCTACATTGAATTTTTCCTTTATTGCTGTAATTACACTTTTTATCTTTTCTTTTTCTGTATCTGCAAGATATTCGGTATTTGTCCTTGGATATGTTGTATATCCACTTTCATATAACTTTTGTAAGTGCTTTAAAGTATCATCTAAAGACATTTTATAATCTTTAAACATTTTATTCTGCAGGGTATCAAGGGAAAATAATTTAGGCGGCTGTTTCTTGATTTCCTTCTTTTCAACTTTAGTAACTACAGCTTTTTTATCTTTTAAACTATTTAATAGATCATCAGCCCTTTTTCTTTCATTTGCTAAAAAATGTCTATCTTTAAGTTTTGCTTTTATCTCTAAATTGTCTTTACTTATAACAGCACCTATTTCAAAAAAAGTTTCAGGCTTAAAATTTTCTATTGCTTTATCTCTATCATAGACAAACTTTACTATAGGTATAAGGACACGCCCTACGGGTAAAAAAGACTGACACTTTATACTAAGATACCTTGTTAAATTTATCCCATATGTCCAATCCAGATAAGTCCTTGCAAGACCTTCATTATATAAATTTTTATACTCTCCATCATCTTTTAAATTTCTCAATTCATTACGTATAGTTTGAGTAGTTTGTTCAGGAAGCCATAATCTTTTTACAGGCTTATTAAAATTTTCTTCTTTAAAGATTCGATTAATTATATTATTTACAATAACTTCACCCTCGCGATCCGCATCTCCACAGTTTACAATTTCAGATACATCATTCCTTTTAACTAACCTTTTTATAATTTCATACTGCTTTTTTACCCCTTTATCATCTCTAATTTTAAATTTAAAATTTTTAGGAACAAAAGGTAACTCTTCTAAACTCCACTTTGTTTTTTCTCTATCAAAATAGTTATCTACATCATAAAGTTGAAGTAAATGACCAAAAGCAAAAGTTACAATATAATCTTTATTCTCAAAATAACCATCAGACTTACTCATATTGCCAATACTTTTAACAACATTCATAGCTAAACTTGGTTTTTCTGCAATAACTAATTTCATAAAATCACTCCTTAATTATAATAAATTATCATAATTTACTTTAACATAGAAAGGTAAATAAAGAATAAATAAGTGGGGAGCTACACTCCCCAAACCCCTAGTCTACCGCCTTACAGGATGGAATGTATCAACTCCGTACCTGCGTTGCCACATTCCATCCTTCCAGTTGATGTACAAATTAAAACCCTTCTTTCTCTGCCCATCTTATCCAAAAAGATATTTTAAATTAAATTGAATTTTATTCAAATATATGATAGAACAGGTAGAGCCAGAGCAGGAGCAGGATATAGTTGTTCCCTTATATCAGACAAGTATAATCTGACATAAGAAAACAACTGCTTGAATTGACAGAACAGTATATCACCGTCACTATCGCTATCTTACACCCTATTTGTTGCGTATTTACTACCTATAAGCTTTCTACAGTACGGTTCTATCCTACTGCCTTAATCTGCTTATAGTTCCCGATACCTTAATATCCTAGAACTCCCGCACCTGACCTTTAAGTTGTCACCACTCTCGCACCCACACTCCTAAAAATAGGGACTAAGATTTTCGTGTGGAGGTTCATTCTACGGCGTTGGCTGAACTAACCCTATGCACCCTCTTTTGAGGGGAAATCTTTATAGTCTTCGCAAGACTCCTTTAATAAAGGCTCCCTATTTAAGTTACAGGGCAACTGCTGATATTTTGAGTATTAGCTCTCTTTGTTTTTATCTACTTTCATTTTTTTTAATTGCTCTTTTTATCTTCTCGTCTTTTCTTAATTGTCTTATTCTTTCAATTGATGCTTTAATTTCTCAGTAAATGTATGTCCACATTTGCATTGCTTAACATAGCCTGCTGCTATAGGCTTACCTCTATGTTCTTTGCCACATTTAGAGCAAACTATTTTAAACTTAATATTTGTTCCTGACATACTAAACTACCTCCTAAGATTTATATATTTACAGCTAAATAAATTACTATAATTTATGATAATTTATTTAGTTCTAAATACATGTAAAAATTTTTCAAATAAATAGTTTAATTTTTTTCTAAATGTGGTATAATAAAAATACTTAAAAAATAGCTGACTTTAATACGCTCCCTTTTAAGTATTTTTTTCGCACAATTATACTTTAAAGGAATTAAATGTTCAGTATTCTTTTTTAATTTGGTGATATCTAAAAGAAATATTTAAAACAAAAACAAAATAAAAAAGGTAACTGCGTTAA
>NZ_JAHHUY010000056.1:0-7244 GCF_019144085.1 Clostridium tyrobutyricum | reverse complement strand
TTCAATTCCCCGGTGAGCCACCAAAAGATAGTCTATTGGACTATCTTTTTTATTTATGCTATTCTTTATAAATAGTGTCTAAGAAACATTTTCCTGTCTTAGTTTTAAAATATTTATCTTTAACAGTTTTTATTTGATCATAATTTAGTTTATCCTCATAAGCATTAACTAAAAAGTCACCTTCAACTAATATTTGCAAGTCTATTTTATCAATTTTATTATAACTATGGTGATTACCTATTAAAAAACATATCCTATCTAATATATCTTTTTCTAATTTTATATCTTTAAGAAGTTCTCGAGCTATTGGGGGTCCCTCTAGTTCTTGATATTTTCCTGCAGTGCTATTATATTTTATTTTACTCTGTTTTATACCTATATCGTGAAGTATAGAAGATATTTCCAATACAAGCATTCCTTTTTCATCTAATCCTTCTAATTCACCTATGCTTTTACTAAAGCTGTATACTTTTAAAGCGTGATTTATTCTTTTAACATCATTATTAAAATAACTTATCATTTTGTTAATAACCAAACCAGATAATTTTGTCATAAATTCCTCCTAAGTTTTATATTTTATTGTAAAACGTGATAATATGTTATTATATACATAATAATCTATTTTAATTTATGTATCAATATAGATATATAATGGATTTGCAATTTATCCGATAGGAGGTAAAGAATGAAAGACTTAGATTTTTTGAAAAAAGTTTGCGAAGCTCATGTACCAAGTGGAAAAGAAAACATAATTTTTCCTATTATAAAAGATAATTTTAGTGAATACGCAGATAATATAAAGATTAGCAAATTAAATAATATATATGTACATAAAAAGGGTACAGGAACTAATACAGTAATGATAATGGCACATGCAGATGAAGTATTTTTAATGGTAGATAAGATTTTAAATGGAGGGTTCATTGAGTTTAAAACTTTAGGAATAGATACTAAAAGTCTTGTATCCCAAAAAGTTCTTATTCATGGAAGACATGATATATGCGGAATTGTAGCTTTAAAATCTAAAATAGTGGCTGATAAATTAATTGAAGAAAATTTGTATATAGATACAGGATTAAATAGTGATGAATTAAAATCCTTAGTTAGAATTGGTGATTATATTACATTAGATAGAAAGATGACAGAATTATTGAATTCTAATATTAGTTGTAAGTCTATTGATAACAGGGCAAGCATTGCATCTATGTATGTTTGTGCAGAAGAGCTTAAAAATGTAACTCCAGATTTGAATATTTATTTTGTTTGTTCATGCCAGGAAGAAGTGGGACATAGAGGAGCAGCAATGGCCAGCTATGACATAAAGCCAGATATTGGTATAGCAGTAGATGTAACCTTCGATGGGGGTTCAATGGGAGATTTGGATAGAGAGAATGCCTTAAATGGAGGACCAGTTATATGTATAGGCCCTAATATACACCCTAAACTTAGAGAAAGAATTATAAACACTGCTAAAAAATATAATATACCATACCAAATAGAAGTTGAACCAGGAAATACAGGAACTGATGCATGGGATATTCAGACATCACAAGGCGGAATACCTACTTTATTGATATCAATACCTATAAAATATATGCATACATCAGTAGAAATAGTTAATATGAATGATATAAGAAACACAGGAAGACTTCTTGCAAGATTTATTCAAGAGCTGAGTAGCAGTGAATTGGAGGGATTATTTTGCTTTTAGAAAAGCTATGTAATTCTATAGGACCATCTGGTTATGAGGGAGATACTAGAAATTTAATAAAAGATGAATTAAAGATTATGAATTTAGAATTTTCCATTGATAATATGGGAAATATTTTAGTTCATAAAAAAGGTAAAAATGATAAATCTAATTTAAAGATAATGCTATCAGCACATATGGATGAGTGTGGACTTGTAATTACATCATATAATAGTGATGGAACTCTAAAATTTTCAACTTTAGGTTCTATGGATATAAATTCACTTCCATGTAAAACAGTTTTAATAGGAAAACATAAAGTAAGAGGAGTAATAGGATTAAAACCAATTCATTTACAAAATAAAAAAGAAAGAACTCACAGTATATCTTTAAATGATCTTTGTATAGATATAGGTTCATATTCTAAAAGTGAAACTAAAAGTATTATAAATTTAGGAGATTTTGCACAATTTAACATACAATTTGAAAAATTTTCTGATAATATCATAAAATCCAAAGCTTTAAATGGTAGATTAGGATGTTCTATTTTGCTTGATATGTTAAAAGAAGATTCTGATTGTGATCTATATGCAGCATTTAATGTTCAGGAAAATATAGGACAAAGAGGTGTATTTGCATCTAATTATAGTGTAAAACCTGATATTTTTGTTTCTATTGATACAGTAAATGCAAATGATTTAGTGGATACTAAAACAAATAAGGATACTACGATATTTCTTGGAAGAGGTCCAATTATCCCATTTAAAGCTGGAATTTCTATGCTTGATAGATCTAATGTACAATGTATTAGAAGTATTGCAGAAAAATCAAATATAGTTTATCAAAAAATAGCAGGAACAAGAAAAGAAGGACAATCTACAGCTGCACAGCTTACAGGTTCAAGTATAAAAATTTTGTCTATATTAATACCATGTAGATATATGAATTCTATTGTGTCTATGTGTGATTTAAATGATTATGAAAATACAATAGAGTTATTAAAAAAATATATAAAATCATTTTAACTAGAGAGGAGTTGAAAGCTGCTTCATATGGCAGCAAATTTATGGATAATTTACTAGTAAATTTAATTAATTCATATGGAATTAGTGGCAATGAAGATAAGATAAGAGATTTAATAAGAAAGCATTTAAATGAGAATGGATATGATCCATATATAGATAGTTTTGGAAATATAGTTGTAAAAAAAGGTTCTGGAAAAAATAAATTAATGCTGTGTGCACATATGGATTCAACGGGTTTTATAGTTAATGATATATGTGAAGATGGTTTGATAAGTATGGAAAGTGTTGGTTCATTTAGGAAAGAAGATGTTTCTCATAGTTTTATAAGATTTGAAAATGGTACATTGGGAAAGATATATTGTTGTGAGTCTGGAATATTTGTAGATATAGGCATGAATAAAAAAGAAGATGTATTAAAAAATATTAAAGAAGGAGATACAGCATCTCTTATAGGACCTTATTTAGTAGTAGGTAATAATAATATAGTGAGTCCATTGCTTCATAACAAGATAGGATGTTATATACTTTTAAAACTTATAGAAAATTTTAAAAGAGAAGATATAGAAGTCTACTTTGTATTTTCAACTCAGGGTGAAATAGGAGGAGTAGGTGCAAGGGTTGCTGCAAAAATAATAGAACCAGATTATGCTGTTGTAATTGGCACTAAAAAATCAAGTTCTATTGATGAAAAGAAAAAAAATATAGATATAGGTAAAGGTCCGGTATTGAGAATAATGGATAAAACACTGATAATCCATCAAGATATAAAAGCTATGTTGGAAGATGCATCTAAAAAGTCAGATGTCAAATTACAGTATAGTATAGATAAAGATGAATCAGAAGGAGGACTTTTACATAAAGAGTTGTCTGGTATAAGAACTGGTGAAATTGATGTACCATGTAGATATAAGTATTCAATATCTGAAATGGTATCTATTGATGATATAGATGAAACAATAAAATTATTACAGGAATTAATTTAGAAAGGTTTTAAGATGAATAAAAAAATCAAATGGATACTTGTATTTTTATGGCTGATTTTAATATTTTACTTTTCAAGTCAATCAGGGGTTGCATCTGATGAAAAGAGTAAATTTATTGTATATCTATTTAATGAATTAGGAATAAATCTTAATAGCGTATTTGGGAATCTAGCAAATTTTGCAGTAAGAAAATTTTCTCATTTCACAGAGTATTTTATCTTATATATATTGTTGTTTAATGCACTATATGAAAAATCTAAAATGAAGAATACTTTTTTATTGACAATAGTAATAGTATTTTTATACGCATGTTCTGATGAAATACATCAGTTTTTTGTTCCAGGCAGATCTTCAAGAATAAGGGATGTTATAATAGATACTTCTGGAGGTTTTGCATCACTTTTATGTTGTTTGTTTCACAGTTGTAGAAAGAATAAATATAGGAGAGATTTATAGAATATGAAATATAAAATAAAAGATCTTTTATTGAATTATGAAATAGTAGGACATGGAAAACCAGTTATTATGCTTCATGGATATGCTGCAGATCATAGATTGATGATGGGATGCATGGAACCTATATTTAAAAATAGAAAAAATTATAAGAGAATATATATTGATTTACCAGGCATGGGTGAATCAAATAGTGAAGAATGGATAAATAATGTGGATATTGTACTTGATATAATAATTGATTTTATTAAAAATATTATTCCAAATGAAAAATTCATTATAGCAGGTGAATCATATGGAGGATATATATCAAGAGGTATAATTTATAAAATGGCAAATATGGTAGATGGAATTTTATTAATATGTCCAGTTATAATACCGAACATGCAAGATAGAAATTTACCTGAAAGAGTTGTTTTGATAAAAGATGAGGATCTATTGGGTAAATTATCTCCAAATGATGCTAAAGGTTTTAGTCAAATGCTGACAATTCAAAATAAGAGGACTTATAGAAGGTATGAAGCTGAAGTTGCATCTGGTGTAAAAGCAGCTGATCATGACTTTTTGAAGAAGTTAAAAAGAAATGGATTTAAATTTACATTTGATGTAGATAAGATTAATACAAAGTTTGATAAACCTGCACTTATACTTTTAGGGCATCAGGATTCTCGTGTAGGATATAAAGATGCATGGTGTATTATAGATAATTACCCAAGAGCTACTTTTTCAATATTGGATGGAGCGGGACATAATCTTCAAATAGAGCAGGAAAAATTATTTAATTGTTTGGTCAATGAATGGCTTGACAGAATTGAAAAATTTAAGCTATGGAAGCTCTAAAATTGTTTTAGAGCTTCCTTTAATTTTGTCCAGTCATTTACATACATTTGTTTGAAATCTTCATTTCTATTGTAGGTTAGAGATGATGGATGATACATGGGGAATATATATTTATGCAGTTGTTCATTAAAGAAAAGCACACCATGACAAGACCCTATGGTTTTAAAATTTGTTAATCTCTTTAATGGTATATTACCAAGAGTTATAATTATTTTAGGATTCACAATATTGATTTCTTCATCTAAAATATCCTTAAATAAGGATACCTCTGAAACTTTGGGAGTTCTATTTTTTATAGTTTTTCTACCAGTTTTTCCTTCGCTTATTTTTATGGGCCTAAAAAAACAGGTATTTGTTATTCTTACATTATCTCTTGTAAGCCCTACATAGTTTAGATATTTTTCAAAAGTTTTTCCTGCCATTCCTACAAAGGGTTTGCCTTCTTGAACTTCTGTTTTGCCAGGAGCTTCTCCTACAAATAATATATTACATGGAAGGGGGCCATCTCCCGTAATATATCCACTTATTGGTGAATTAATGTAGTTTTCAGATATTAATTTGATTTTTTCTTTGAGTTTTTCATATTCATGCATATGAATTGATCCTTTCTAGTTTATAGATTCACTTTATATAATTCTAATTTATTTATAAAAGTATTCTAGATGTAACTTAAAATATTTATATAGATTATACCAAAATATTATTTTATTAACTATAGTAATTATTATTTTAGTTGTAACGATACATTTTTAAAAAAATTTAAACCATGATATAATTTTTCATAATCAATAAAAAATTAGGAGTGAATTTTATGAAAGTTCCATATATAATGACACCAGGACCAACTGAAGTTAGTGAAAATGTAAGAATTGCAAGGAGTATAAGATGTACTAATCCGGATCTGGATAATAAATTTTATGACTTTTATAAGGAGACTTGTAATAGATTAGGTAAAGTTTTAAATACTAAAAATGAAGTTAGAGTATTGTGTGGAGAAGGAATATTGGGATTGGAAGCAGCATGTGCATCTTTAACTGAAAAAGGTGATAGAGTTCTTGTAATAGATAATGGAATATTTGGAGAAGGATTCGCCGATTTTATAAGATTATATTGTGGGGAAGTAGTGTTTTTTAAAGCGGATAGAAAACATGCAATAAATGTAGAAGATTTGAAAGAATTTTTAGATAAGGATAATGATTTTAAATATGCTACAGTAGTTCATTGTGATACTCCATCTGGAGTTTTAAATGATATATCAAAAATATGTCCATTGCTTAAAAAATATGGAATATTAACTGTAGTAGATAGTGTTGCAGCTATGGGAGGCGAGAATTTAGAAGTAGATAAATGGAATATAGATATAGTTATAGGCGGATCCCAAAAATGCATTTCAGCGCCTCCAGGACTTACGATTGTAAGTATAAGTAAAGATGCCTTTTCGGCTATGGAAAATAGGAAAAGTCCTATAGGGTCTTTTTATTGTAATTTACTCGTTTGGAAAAATTACTATGAAGATAAGTGGTTTCCATATACGCCTCCAGTAAGTGATATATATGGTTTAAGAGAAGCTGTAGATAATATGTTGCAAGATAAGAAAATATTAAATAGGCATAAAAATATAGCATCTAGTACAAGATATGCAGTAAGAAAAGCTGGGCTTAATTTGTATACTGAAGATGGATACTCTAGTACAGTTACTGTAATACAAGTACCAGATGGAATTCGGGACGATAAACTTAGAGAATATATGGAGGAAAATTATGATGTAATGATAGCTGGTTCATTTGGATATTTGAAAGGAAAAGTTATAAGAATAGGACATATGGGTGAAAATGCAAGATATGATAGAGTAAGTTATACTCTATATGCTCTTCAACAATCACTGGAGAAGTTTGGATTCAAGTGTGCGTGTGACATGTCTTCATGTTTTTTAAATAGTGTTAAGAATACTGAAAACAAACATAACCTAGTGTATCAGTAGGCGAAAAATGTAGAAATATATAGAATGTAGGAGTAATTATGGAATAAATATATTAGACAGGTAAATTGATGTCAAACAGGATAAGAAGCTGTGATATAATAATATTCGTTGTCACGGAAGCGAAGCAACAGAAGTTAAATCAACAGTTTTTATTATAAGAAATAAATTAATAAAAAAGTGTTGACAAACAAAAAGCCAAGTGATATACTATAAAAGCTGTCTGAGTAAGACGGCAGGAAACAAGAAGATGAATGATCCTTGAAAATTAAACA
>NZ_JAHHUY010000055.1:0-7927 GCF_019144085.1 Clostridium tyrobutyricum | reverse complement strand
ATAGAAATTGACAATGATATATCCTCTGGCAAAGATTTAGGTGTTAATTGTTTCATTCCAATTGAAGCATTAGTTAATCTAGCTAATGGAATTTTAAAAGTTTTCAAACTTTCTGTAACTGACTTAAATGTTGAACAGACTATCTCTACCGGAGGAATAGTAGTAAAATGGGAGTCGGGATTTAAATCAGATATAGGATCAGGTGATATGGAATTCTCTGTAAAAAATGGTCAAATAGAAGATTTCGAAGCAGTAGCTAATGCTATATCTGGTTCAGTTGGACTTTCTAAAAATTGGTTTAACGACTTAGGTGCAGCTATTAAAAATGGTACTATTAAAATTTCTGTTAAAAGCAATCTTAGTATCGAAATAGAAATAGATCAGGAGGTACCTGATGATCTTACAATCACTTATCCATATTTATATACTATAATTGATATTAGCATTAATGATTATATTAATGGATTAGGAAGCGATGTTTTAAATGCAGTTGAGAGTGCAGCTCCAAAAGTTTTTGCTGTCGCTGCGTTAGTAATTGCCGTTTGTGTTATTGTTGAACTAGCACCAGATGTAGCCGTAGTTGCATTATTAAGTGCTTTAACTTCTGTAATATAAAATAACATTATAAAACTTAATAATCTAGTAGAAGCAATTAATAAATACATTAATTATTTTTACTTAGACTATTCAAAAGCCCGGGACTTTTAAAGTTCCGGGTAAAATTTTTATAAGTTAATCACTCATGTTTGTATTTAAGATATCTACAGTTATTAGAATTGTCAATATACTCTTTATAGTGATATATTAAAGTTGTAACATTATGTTTTATATTTATAAGGAAGAGAAATGAATATGTAAAAGTTTTAAATGGATAACTTATAATGAGTTCGAAGGGAGAATTTTAAAGATGAGTTTTAGATTATTTTTTTGTATATTAGTATTACTAGGAATTTTTATAATAATATATAGTTATATTAATTTTATACATAAATTAAATAATGGTATAAATTCTTTAAAAATAGGAGATAGCAATAAAGCTATTTGTATATTTTGTAATATAATTAATAGCAAATCAAGAAACAAAAAGTCCATTGGATATGCTCTTAGAGGATTAAGTTATTTAAGAACACATAAGTATGCTGATTCTTTAGTAGATTTGATAGAATCTATAAAAACTAAGCAAATTCCTGAATTAAATATTGTGCTATTGTCAAAATTTTTTTGTGAATTTGAAGAATATGATATAGCACTAAAGTATCTTTTAAAAGCAAATAAATTAAAACCTGATTCATGTGCAATAAATTTAAATTTAGGACTAATTTGTTATTGTGCTAAAGAATACAATAAAGCTATCAAATATTTTAATACAGCATTAAGGTCTAAGATAAATAAAAAACTTATGTCAAATATATATTCTGATTTAGGTGCTGTGTATATAGACTTAGGAGAGTATGATAAAGCTGATAAAAATATATCTAAAGCTTTATATATATACTCCAAAGATTGCAGTGCATGTAGAAATTACGCTAATTTACTTAGAATAAAAGGAAATAATTCATTGGCAGAAAAATATGCATTACAAGCTATTGCTTTAGATAATTATGAATATTTAGCATATAAAATACTGGCAGAAATAAAGCTTGCACAAAATAATCATAAAGATTTTTATAAAAATTTTAAAATATTTTTAGATAAAAAACCATTAGGAATTCACTATAAAAATATTGCAGATCCTGTTTATGATAAAGTAAAAAATGACGAAAAATTTAGTATTCTAATAAAAGAATCTGAGAAAAGCGTATTAACACTTAATGAATTAAACATTACTATAGATGAAAATGATAATTCTCTTATATCTTATAAATTATATAAAAAACAAAGAATTGTTTATTTATTAAAAATAGTCTCGGCTTGTTTATTATTATTTATAGCTATATGTGTATCTATAAAATCTAAATAGACATTAGTTGTAAATTTATACGACTTATGCAAGATGTAAAACAACTCAATAAATAGTAATTTGAAGAGGAGATCATTCGAGTGTCTAAAAATAGAAAAATTTTGCGCGGTATCATAATTTGTATATTATTAATTTGTACAGCATATTTGGTGTATTCTATCATATCAAACCCATTAGGTGAACATGACATTATACTTGCACTTGCTGTTACCGCATGTTTCATTTCACTTGGTATTGATAAGCGTGGTAGAAAAGGAAAATAACGCACTGAGTAAATTATGACATACTATGAAATGGTTAAATTCCAATTTGTGTAATTGAACAATATATTAGATAATACATGAAGCCACGGAACAGCTTTAACTCTTCGCATACTCAGAATAAAAGCAGTTCCACGGCGGTTTAATTTAATGGGATACTCCGTCCCAAACCCAGGAAGTAAATATTACAGGTCTTATAATAGTCTCCCTATAGTCGAAAGGAAGCTTTGTACAAGCTATTCTTTTTCACTGGATTATAGATACAATAAACCCATTTATAGTTTAGCTCTAATTTATAAGAGTAATCCTGCAGCGTTCAAAACAAGAGCTAGTCCAAAGACATTAAATATAAAAGTGCATTTATTTTTATTATAATGATTTTATGGTGCTAGATTAGAGCTAAATATATTCAGCTTAAGTTTTATGATATTATTTATTAATTTAAAGATAATATATGTATACAGTTAATAATAGTATTGTATATGGAATTATAGATATTTTAATTAATAGCACTTTAACTGCCGCCCAGAAAAGGACAGGTTCCTGTCTAGTATTTCTAAGTTTTCATAAATCTTTCCTTTAATTCCAACCATTCTGAAAACAAAGAAATACACGATTTTAACTAGTCCTTTATATGGGTACCCGGCAGAGTGCAGAGAGGATGGACGTGCTTCCTTCAGAAAGATACATGTACAAGCATTAAAAAGACATGCACATAAATCTTTCACAGCAAGGCAAGTCCATCCTTTTTTAGTATTCCTCTGGGGTCTTTCGCTTGTGCTACTTCGCTAAACAAAAGGAAATTTAACGAAAGTACAAGCTTTTGCAGAGCTTGATACAGTCGTCAAATTTATTGTTTAGCGAAATAAACAAGCGTTCAGGGGAGTTTTCATGGGTTCTTCAGGATATTTCTTATAGGTTATAGGAAAATACAACTTTAAATTTCCTGCAATTGAAGATGGGGATGGACATGCTTTTAACACCTGGCGTAAGATGCACTCATCAACAATCATGCTCTTTTAACCAGCGTTACAAGTCAAGTCCATCCTATGAAATTTTACTCTATATTTGAATAGCATAATTAGATATGCTTTTAAAAGTTCTATGTACTAAGCCGGCCTTATGCCTGCCTTGTAGAGGCAAGTATAAGGTGGACATGCCCTGGGCTTGTCAAAGGCGGTTATCGGGATTGAAATTTCAAACTGTTCTATATTTAGTACGGGATAAAAGACCCTATAGGAATACCTATGCAGTTAAGTTAGAACAGGAACTTTTTATGCCTCATTAAGGAAGCACTTTATCCACAGGAAGCCTTCCTGATTATTTTATTTAGGATTTATCTTTTATAAGGCTGACGAGGACTAAAAAGTGCTGGTGTATGAATAAAAGATACAGCGGTTTATTTTCATAAAAATGTGTTATATATAATAGGAACTGCAGTAAAATAGGTTAATTTTAATAGATTTTATAGTATTAAGTAAGTAGAATTGTATATTAACTATATTTAAGAATTACTGGAGTAAATCCTTTTAATATATTATTTTATACATTGGTTGAAGAGAAAATTTTTTATCTAAGCTAATAAATGATTTATTAACTGCTTATTAGAAATATTATTAAATAAATCTTTCACTTTGGACTAGCATTTGTTTTGAACGCTGTGGGATTATATTTATAAAATGAATATGTATATTTCAATCATGTCTAGTGAAGCAGGAATTCAGTGAAAAAGAAATGCCTGTCCAAAGTTTCCGTGCGAAAGAAATGAGCCTATTTATATGATCTGCAGAGAATTTTCTGCCTGGGTTTGGGGCGGAGCAGCCCATTAAATTTAAGGTCTGTGGTCAAGCTTTTTGTCTGAGTAGAGGAAGAGATAAAGCTTGACCACAGCTTCAATAATAAATTATAAGCATGAGGAATTAGAAAATACTTATCAAGTATACGTATCTAATAATTCACCTGGGAAACATGATCCAACATAACGCAGATGTTAATCACCATAAGGATGATATAAAATTTAAAGTAATTTTTTTACTATAAATTTAAAAATAAAAGTAAAAAGTGTACATTTATTTTTAATTGTGTCTATAATATAGGTATAGGAAGGTGATAACAATGTTAAGTAAAATAGAAATGGAAAATTTTAAATCCTTCAAAAAGCCTACAACAATAGATTTTAGAAGTACCAATTATAGAATCCTAAGGGATACAAATGTATCTGAAAATGGAATATTGAAGGGAAGCATATTTGTCGGAGCTAATGCATCTGGAAAAACAAATATAATACTCTCTCTTAAATTATTATTAGAATTGTTATTTGCAGAAAAGATAATAAATATTGGACTTTATAAGTGCTTATTTTCTGAAAGCAATAATATAAAACTTAACTATGAGTTTAAAATTGAAGATAATATCATCAATTACAATATTAACTATGATGTAGAAAATAGACTTATGACGGAAGATTTATTATTGAACGATAAGATTATGCTAAATAGAATTGGTCAAAGTGCAAAATCATATATTACGGATAATAAAGTTTTTACGGATATTGATAAAGAATCACTTCTTTTAAGATCCATATATTTTAACACAAAATTTAATAACTATCCTGTGTTAAAAACATGGTTTAATTATTTAATAAATTCAGTTTATCTCGATGCTTTTTTAAGGAGAGGTATAAATCCATCACACAGCAAACTTGATTTAGTAGAGTATTTGAAAAATAGTGGTGTAGATGATATTAATAATTTTTTTAAAAAGTATAATTTTGGACAATTGGTAGAGTATTCAAACACAAGTGTTGGAAAATTAATTTCCATAGACACATCTGGAGATAAGAGTATATTTTTTAAAAGAGATGAAATTGGAGAACCTATTCCATTTGCCATGGAATCGCTGGGAAATAAAAATCTTTTAAATATGCTGCCTGCTTTTTTCCATGTAATAAAAAATGGAGGAATGCTGATTATAGATGAATTTAGCAGTGCATTTCACAATGATCTTGAAGAACTTCTTATTAGATATTTTATGGAAAAATCTAGTAACTCTCAAGTGTTTGTAGTTTCACATTCAACTAATTTACTATCAAATACTATCTTTAGACCAGATCAGGAATATGCAGTTGAGTTTAGAGGAAGTGATGGGAGTATCATAAATAGATTTTCCAATGAAAAACCAAGAGAAGCTCAAAATATAGAAAAAATGTACGTAAGCGGTGTGTTTGGTGGAAAGCCGGTATACGAAGATGAGTAAAGTTATATTTGCTGATAACAACAAAAGAATAGGCAAGGTTTTATTTATTGTGGAAGGTATAAAAACTGAGATAAATATACTCCACAGAATATTTACAAAAATATTTGATTATCAGTATGAAAAACTTGATAGATTGGATAGATACAGACCTTACAATAAAAAGGATAATCCGCTGTCTTCAATATTTGTTATTAACACAGAGGAGTCAAACATTAAGTATATAGATGATGCAAGTGGATATCTTGATAATTTATTTACAAAACTTATTAACGATTATAAGTTTCCAGTAGATAAAGCGGCTATATTTTATATTTTTGATAGAGACAATTATTCTAATACTAATGAAAATATTGTTGTTGACTTAATAAATAGACTTGGTAATTCCAGAGAAAGTAATGATGAATATGATAGGCAGGGGCTTCTCCTTCTTAGTTATCCTTCGATTGAAAGTTTTACAGCCTCTAATTATATAAAGGACTCATTTAATTTGGAAATAGAGAAGGGTTCAGAACTTAAGCAGTATTTACATGAACAAAAAATTATGTATCAAGATATAAATAGATATACCACTGAATTAGCAGTTTTAGAAATGGATAAGGCAATAAAGAGCATTGGAATTGAAAGTTATGATTTAGATAATTTTAAAGATACCAATTTAAATATATACAATTATGAAGAAAATCATTATAGAAAAACAAAAAAATACAAGCTGCTAAGTCTATTGTGCGCAGCACTTCTTGATTTGGGATTAATAGCTATAGAGGAAGATTAATAGTTATATATTATTTATATTATAAGAAGAGTTAGAAGTTGGAATATTCGGGTATAGGATATATATTTGTATATTAGAAAATTATATGAAAACAATTGATTCTTACTATGATATTTATGATATTGTAGAAAATAGATAATCTAAAATTCAAAGGTACTTGAAGATACGGCCATTATCTTTGAGTATCTTTTTATATTTTAACCTATACAGGGATAGAAAAGATGAATTAAAATTATATATAAATACCACGGAAGTTGAAAAGTGTAACCTTATGATGTAGAAATAATACAATTAAGACAAACAGTTGTTATTATGTAAACGTCAAATAAAAAAGTGGATAGAAAGTATTTAAAAGGAGATTTTAGATGGATATACAAAAAACAACTCAAGATTATAGAATAAACAAATGAATTAAAATTATACGCGAGCGCCGAGATAGTGGGGAAAATGTAACATCATGGTGCAGAAATAATGGAATTAAGACAAACAGTTATCCTATATGTGGGTATACAGCACATATGCCGGTAGTAAAACGCCGATAAGGCTGTTTGATTACAAGCCCTCAAGAAGTGGAGCTTGTCCTCAGAAATTTTTAAAGGGCTTTAAAGGTTTCCTACATACGGATTGTTATAAAGGCTACAATAAAGTTAAGGGAAAACAAGATGTCTGTGCTGGACACATCTTAGAAGATATTTTGTTGAGGCACTTCCTAAAGATATAGATAGCCTTGAGGCTACACTTCCAGCAAAAGGAATTGATTTTTGTAATAAACTTTTTGCAGAAGAAAAATTAATAGAAAAGCTTACACCAGATGAGCGAAAAGCAGAGCGTCTTGAAACGAAAAAACCGATTCTAGATGCCTTTTGGAGCCGGATTAATTCCATAAAAGACAGCTGCCTTCCTAAATCAAAACTTAGGAAAGCAATAAATTATGCATTAGGTAATAAAAAAGGATTTATGAATTATCTTCTGGATGGAAATTGTGCTATTTCCAACAATCTATCGGAAAATAGCGTAAGACCATTTACAATAGGAAGGAAAAATTGGCTCTTCAGTGGAAGTCCCAAGGGAGCTGAGGCCAGTGCAGCAGTCTATAGTATAATTGAAACAGCTAAAGCTAATGGATTAGAACCATACAGATATCTTGAATTTTTATTCAAAAATATACCAGGTGTTCAATTTGAATCACACCCCGAATTCTTAGAAGAATATTTACCATGGGATCCATGGGTACAATCTTCATGTAAAACAGACAAATAACAAGCTATGATTATTTTAACGAATGTCCATAGCTTGTTTATTTTTCCAATCTACACCAGATGATTTACCGCTTATAATATAAATAAGCAGTGAAGTTTAAAAACACTGCTTATTTTTTATTTGTAAAAATTGCATCAGGAGTATCATCAAGTTCATACAGCCATTTTACAGCCCGCTTTATACTCACATCTCTATAAGATAAAATATCCATTTTACCTAAGGAAAATATGAGAAACATATCAGCTGTCCACGGCCCAATTCCCCTTATAGAAATTAAAATATTTCTAATTTGTTCGCTGTCATTTAATTTTGATAACTTGTTTAAATCTAATTTTTCATTTATCAGATATTTTGATAAATTTTTTATGTATGATATTTTGGCTTTAGAAATACCAAGTTCTCTTAAGATATTTTCATCAC
>NZ_JAHHUY010000054.1:0-8346 GCF_019144085.1 Clostridium tyrobutyricum | reverse complement strand
TACCACATAGTTCTTATAAAACCCCAAATTCAAAAAAATCGTCAAGCCTTATTTTATCTAGCTTTCTAGGTTCAATAAAACCCATTAATTTAATATATTTGCAGTAAACCACAAGTAGTGCATATTAAAATATTAAAAAATCATTCTTATCCATTTAATATCAACACTTAAACTGTATTTTATAAAAAAGAGGTTCACTGCAAAGTTCTAAATAAACATATCATCATAATTTTTTTCCATTCCTATTATATCTTTCGTTATATTTTTAGGATTCTGCACTCTATAAATATAAATCGAATCTTCTGCCCTTACAGTATTTCTACTTATTTCAGATAAACACCTATGCAGTTTGGATTCACTTATATCTCCCTCAAAAACAGAGTTTTGTGTCCATGTCAAATACTTTTTTACAATTTTTCTTATCCTATTTACCCTTTTCTCTCCAATATCATATGTTAATATAACAAAAATAATCACCACCACGCTTTCAAAGGCTTATACAATTCATCTCCAATAAAATATTTTATAAGTTTATAGCATTCCAACTTTATAAAATTTCTATAAGACACATTTCTTTTTAAACTCCTGTGCTTAACTGTCGTTGAAAGTTTATTTTCATATTCCTTTATAAATTTCTTTCTTCCTCTATCATTTAAAAAACATATATCTTCATGAATATCAAAATCTTTCATTGTGATCATTCTATTATTAATAACATAAAATATAAGTGGATCGATTATTAAAGGTTTAAATATTTCTGATATGTCAAGGCATAGAGAAAACCTCTTCGTAGAAGGTTCATGCAAAAAACTTATTGTTGGGTCTAGTTGAGTTTTATATATTTCGCCTAAAACTGTTGTATACATCATACTGTTTCCAAAAGAAATCAATGCATTTAATGGATCTGTAGGAGGTCTTTTCTCTCTTTTTTTAAAACAAAAGCCATTTTTTAGTATATAATTATAGACAGAATAATAAGCATTTCTCATTCTCCCTTCCGCACCCATTAGTTGACTTATATCTTTAGATGATACTACATTAATTCTTTCTCCATCTACTTTAGTCATTATTTCCTCTGTATATTGCTTATGTTTTCTTAAATTTCTCAATATGTGATGAGCAGCGCTATCAATAAAACATTTAGCTATATACAACCTCTTATCTTTTTTATTATAAAAGTCAGCTTGGCGGGTAATTAAATATCCAGATACATTCTTTTTTCTTGGGTAATAACTTCCTGAATAAAATCCATAATAATTATAAAAATTTACTATAACTCCATACTTACTTATAAAATTAAAGAACTTAGTATTCAAAGTTATTTCTCCAAATAAATGCAACCTTTCTATAGCTTCTATTGGTATATCCTTTGATAAATTTTTTCCATCAGTAAAATGTATTGTATTTTCTCTTCTTTTTATTTGACCATTTGTGAATATATAATAATCTTTACCCATTTTCATTCAACCTCCTGTATAAAACAAAATTGATAGTAGGCACATTTTTTACAATATGGATACTTAATAATTTTAGGAGGGTTTTCTTGACTCAAAAGTTTATTTATATCTATAAGTGTACTTTCTATTTTAAGTTCAGATTCTTTATCCAATTCAACTGTCTCATTTTTTCTCTCTTTAACATAATTTAGGACTCCTTTTTTCTGAATACCAAGTTTTTTTAAATAATATAAATAGTATAAAAGCTGCATTCTATCAACATCTCTCATCCTGCTAGTAATCTTTATCTCACGAATAAAGTCCTTATCCATTATATCCAACCTTAATATATCATCAATTAAAACTTCTCTAGTCTTTAACCTTGCATAAGAATCCTCATGTACAGTTTTTCCTTGCATAACCCTCTCACTGTTATTTTCCATAGTTATTCCCCTATTGAAAAGCCAAAGTTTTCTCCTACACACAAAATAATAGTTAAATTTTATTCCCTGAACTTTAAATTCTTCCAAATTAAATTTCATGATAATCACCCTATATAATTTGTTATATCTGAATCAAACAAAATTCCACTTTTCTCATCATACTCACATTCAATAACAAAAATCCTATCGCTAATACAACTTTTTACTATTTTATTTGAACATTTATATATTGGTACATCGGCTGTAAGTTTACTTATACTCCTGAATAATTTATTTTTATATTTTCTTCCTTCCTCAGATGAGGTATTCTTGAAATTCATAAATTTATCGATCAAATTCATATTATTATCGTAAACATTTCTAGGAATAACTGTAATTGAATCTATATTCCTCAATATTTTCTGTGCATTACCACCTGTAAGTTCATATTCTTGATTAGTATCCAATATATGCAATGCATTGCTGAATTCTTTATAAAATTCAGTATCTTTAAGATTTTCTTTTGTATAAAGCTTATCAACCAGATTAATTTTATCTCTTTCACTTAAAATACAATTATTATATTTTTTCAAGTATTCTAATCCCATATTAAATATTTCTTCGTCATATATAGTGCCTACGCCGCTGGCATCTTTCGTATAAATATATACATTGGGTTCATTAAGATCAAATTGTCTTTTCCTATAGCATCTTCCAAGTCTTTGAAATAAACTATCCAAAGTAGACAATTCAGTAAATAAATAATCAAAGTCAACATCAAGTGAGGCCTCAACTATCTGAGTTGTTATCCATAACCCACTAGTTATATCTTTACTATCAGCAAAATCTTTTATCTCTTTTTCAAGTCTAGATCTGTCTCTTTTTACAAATGCAGAATGTAGTAAATTTAAATTACCCAAATCATACTCTTTTAATAAGTCATATAATTCCACTGCCTTTTTTACAGTATTAACAATTACTAAAACCTTTTTATTTCTAGCTCTCTTTACTATTTCTTCAATATCATATTCAATTTCCTTATCTCTAAGTAAAATCTTGTGTCTCTCTTTATTCATAATAAATTTAGGTATATGTCCATTATTTTTAGTATTAAATTTAACTCCTCGTTCTGTCAAACAATCAGTATATATTTTGGGGAGAGTAGCTGTCATTATTAAAAATTTACCACCTATTTTATATATCATTTCTATACCCTTTACTATCGCTGCCGCTATTTTTGGAGTATATGACTGAATTTCATCTATGACAACTTTAGAGTACGCAAGAGTTGCATAAATTTTCTCGTATCCTTTATACTTGAATGGGAATTTAAATAACTGATCAATTGTAGTAAAGCTCAATTTCTTTGAAAAAAGCCTTGCGGATTCAACTAATTCTTCTGAATTTTCAAATCCATTTTCTTCAAGATAGTCTAAGCTTGTTGAATGAAGAAGTCCAGCCGATTTATATCCAATTTCATTGTTAATTCTTGAAAACAAGGCATTGAGAGTAACTCTTAATGGAAGTGTAAAAAATCCTTTATCATTATCAATCCACATAAGTGCAGATTCCGTTTTTCCCATTCCTGTAGATGCTATTAAAATTACATTGTCCTTTTTATTATCTTTACAAAATATTTGTACATTTCTTAGATTTCCAAAATTATTAGTTACATATTTTTGAGCTGATTCTCCAACATTATTTTCTCTATCCAATTCTATACTACTATGGGCAGAAGCTGAATGATCTATTCTATGCAACAAACCTTTTAACATAATATAATCATTGTATTCGTCTTTGTCTTCAGTTATCCTATTTTGAAAATCCATAAAACCAAATATTTTAGAAGATGGCTTATCTGGAATTTCAATTTTCATTTCTTCTCTTATTTTGCCAATATTATTCTTCAAATCAAGATTTATAGCCTCTTTAATTTCATTTAAGTTAGGTATTCTGTCTCTTTCATGATGGTAAGCTATGGCTTGTACAAGTATCTTTTTGAAGTTTCTATTTTTAAAAATATTATATTTATTATATGGAACTAAAGTTGGAGAAAGATAATTGTGTGGTATATCAGTGCTGTCTTTCTCCGGAATTTCCTCTTCTTTTAAAACCTTCCTTATTTTATTTTGAAATTGGGTATAGGATTTTCCAACATCATGATAAAGGATAGATATATTTAGCAGCTGCCAAAAATCATCTATATCCATATTTAACTTCTGTTCTATAATTTCTCCATATGTCTTCTTTAACTCTTCATAATTTTTAAGGAGTTCATCTGTATGATCTCTTATACTTTCTATAGGATCAGATTTTGCATATAACATTTAACCATCTCCATTATTTTTAACTATTAATCACTAAATGCAATCAATTCTTTTGGTTTATCTTCTTCAATCCAAACTAATCCTTCTGAAATTTCCTGATCAGTATTTGCATACAATACATCTGTCTTATTCCATATTCTCATTTCATTTACTTTCTCATACCAGTTATTTATTCTAAAATTCACTCCATGAAGCAAATCATAAGTTTGACTTTTAGGAATATAAATAGGATTTTTTATTGAAACTGCCTCATTATCATCGTCATCTATATCTACTTGCTTTGCCCATGTAAATTCAACATTATCTAACCTTGCTAAGTCTTCCCTTCTACCCAAGCTAACTACTTCATTTAAATTTTGAAAACCATAATATATCTTTTCAAGCAGTTTTTCTTCAGCAGAAACATGGATAATTAATTTTACATTAAAAAGCTGATGTATATTCATAGGCATAGTTGTTATATTCTTACTCTTATAAAAGTATATTGTCTGAAAGCTATTGAACTTACTTTCATAGCTGCCCTGAACTGAAACTTCCATTGGATAAGGCCTATCTGCATCAATAACCTTGTGCATAAGTCCCTTTATTGTAGAATATGGCGGCAGTGGGTAAGTTTCAGCTGCTTTAAAAGAAAATGGTTTTTTATAGCAAGCTGATTCTTGAAATATATTAAATTTAAGAACTTTTTTACGACTTTCCAATTTAATCACATCCCATAATATGATTTTACACCATTTTGAAGATTACCAAAAAATTTTTCAATAGAATAACTCTTATCTTTAAACACATCCATAAGTTCATTTTCATTGCCAAATATATCACTTACTATTCCAATAGAAGTTTTATCATCAATTGAAGTATCAAATATTTTTGTTTCAAGGGTCTGCTTCAAAATATCAGAATTTATACATGGTTTATTATTTTTATATTTAAGTTTTATTCTGCCTAAGAAAAATGGATTTGGAATATCATATATACCACCAACTATAAAAAGTGGTGCAAGATTTTCTTGTCTTCCTCTTATATTTCTGTTTAATACTTTGATTATACTTAAAAGCTGATTTACCCTTTTTTCTTTAATTTCATTTTTTAAATTTATACTTCCATCATTACCAATCTTGTCTAAATCAACTGTAATTGTATAAGTATAAAAGCTAAAATGCTGCTCAACATTTGCAAGATTAGGATGTTCCCCTATCCTGTCTGCCAATCCCTTATTATTTAAAAAATCCATATCGTTCCTATAAGGTTCAAGTGAAATAGCGTGACTAAACCTTACAACCGCACTTCTTATATTAGATCCACCTTTTTCATCGTCACTCTTTTTAGCTGTTTTCATATATCCAAATAAGTCCATCTCTTCTGAATCCTTTATTGTACAATCATCTCTAAATTGTACTGTTCCCTTACTTTTATCTACAACCTGCGTATTCCAGTTATAAAACATGCTTCCAAGCCTTACAATATCATATCTTAAGCACTGCCTTGATGCAAAAGTGTATAAATTGCCATCTCCTCTTGTCAATTTTTTAAGTTCAGATATATTAGCAATTCCCTCCCCGAAGTTTAAACTCTGTGCTTGAAAAATAACAGTTAAAGTTAATCCTTTACTCATTTTTATTTGCCTCCTCTGATTTTTTAAATGTTTCTTTAGATATAAGTCCAGATACAAAAGTCTGAGCTACCGACTCAAATTCTGAATTTTCTTTGGAAAAAATTTTAGAAAAAATCACCGGTACTTCTTTTTGTGCTGTCATATATGTCCTAAGTACAGCATCCATAAACTCATTTTTATTTCCAGTCCTAACTGAATTTAGCATTCTATAAGCTATACCGACTATTTTATTTTCTGAATTGTGCTCAGTAAAGTATTTGTTTATATCCTTTCCATTCTTATATATAAAAAATAAGGTTTTACTATTCATTTCATTTTCACCCTTTCTATATTTATTTAAATAGTATCTGCTCTTACATGCTATATAACAGTCAAAAGCACTATATCCACTTTTAATATCAATTCTTAATTTTCTATCAATTGAAAATTTAATATCTACATTTTTTAAAATCAAATCAACTATTTCAGATTTAAATTTTTCATCTTTTATACTGTTGAGTTCTTTACCTTTATATGTAAAAAACTTTGCTATAAACTCAGGGATATTAAAATAATTTAGTTTGCAGTTCTTACCATTAACGTCAAACTCAACAAACAGTATATTTTCAAGTTCCCATTTGCTTTCAATTCCAAGTTCCTGAACCATACTAAGTATAATTTCCTTGTATGGTGAATCTTCATCTTTTCTGTTATAAAAATTCTCATTTTGTTTGTACAATTTATGTATATCTGTATCCATATTTACAAATCCAAAATAAGTCTTATCCTTATAATCACCATCCATATAACTTTTAAATAAATCTGTAGCTCCTGCCGGTGTACAAAACAATATCAACTTACATACATTGCATATTGGAAATTTATTATTAAAATCCCAATATAAATTTTTTGCATTACTATTGCTTATGCCTAAAGGTACGAATATTTTTTCCTCAAAATCATCACCCAAAGATTTAAATTTATTACAAAGAGAACAATCATATAATTTTGAAGAATCTAATCCTTCTTTAATTGAATCTATATTTCCTGTTTTAGTGATTTTTTTGCTTACTCCTCTATAAAATTTTTCAAGGTTCTTATCCTTAAAACCTTTATCAAGGTTTAAATATTCTTCAATACATTTTTTAGCCTCATCCAAGTTATCTGCCTTATAAAAATCCATAAGCTTTCCCATTTCATATACAGGAATTATATAGTCTTTTTCTGCTATTTCTCTTTGTTCATTTAATCTTTTAGATGCAGCTGTCTTTTGAAGAAAGCTAGCCTGCCCAAAGTATTGATCAGATAAAATGCTTCTTACCTTATTTAATTTAAGTTTCTCTGAAATTTCTTCTCTAGATAAAACTTCTTCAAATTTTTTATATTGTTCATCTAGAATTTCAAACTTATCCTCACTTTTTACTTTTGAAATTTCATTAGATATCAATTTTAAGTCTTTTCCAGATTCATCTTTTTTAAATTTATTAGCTACATCCATTACTGTTTTTTTTAAGTATTTTATTCCATCCCTGTAGTCAGACTTTTTCTTAATATAAGCCTTCTGTACTTGATATCTTTTCAATCTATCTTTAGGTACATCATATCTTTTCATAAAGTAATCAAAATAATATTTTCCAAAATCTTTTAAAATACCACTGTCAAACTCAATATAATTTTCTTTTACAGTGATTTTTCTTAGGTTTTCTGAATCTTTAAGTATCCTCATGAAACCTACAATTCCCATATTATAAAACCAGTCATTTAAATATACTTTAATTTTCAACTTACACCACCTCTATCATTCCAAATCCCTGCGATCTTCTGAAACCAACACCTAGCATATAAATATCATTTAAATCTTTTACATCACCACATAGTTTAAATATTCCAGAGTAACTTTCAACACAATACACATCTTTACCAGATATTTTTTTGAATTTACTAATCTCCTCCTTGACAACTTTTTTCTCCATTAATACAGGTATAAATTCTAAATTTTCTCTAAGTCCATACCCTCTGTAATTTTCAAGTATCTTATTTTGAATATAATTAAATTCCCTGGAATATTCATCACTCTCAGTCGAAACCGATTTTCCATTTTTGTCTTTTAAAAAAATAGGCGATAATGTTTTAAAACACACTTTTCCTTTCGAAATATGTTTCTCGGGTTGCATTGATATCCTCATTTTATCCATATTATATATTTTCTTGTATGAAAATGACTTTTTCTTCAATATTCCATTATATAGCTTCATCATAAATTCAACATCTGGAGAAGATATATTTAAATCTACGGAATCATTGATCTTTATTTCATAACCATTAATTTTGTAATCTCTTAAGTAAACAGAAAATGTGAAATTTTTTGATTTTTTATTATATTTATCTCCAAAAAAATAAAGTTTATTTAAATATTCCTCGTCTTCTTCCTTAAGAGCTTCCTTTATCATGCTGACAAACATCATATGATATGCTATAGAAATTTTTTCTGTTTTAAAAGTACATTTAAATCTCATATAATCCACCTTCTTTCAAAAATTATTTATATAGCCTTGAGCATAACTCTA
>NZ_JAHHUY010000053.1:0-8379 GCF_019144085.1 Clostridium tyrobutyricum | reverse complement strand
CATTAGCATATTTTTTTATGCTAGTGCGACAGCCCCCTATTTTAGCAGTCGCATCCCTTTTGAGGCTTCATATAATAATTCTTTTTCATCCCTACTCCGTCCTGTATGCCCATAAGTGCCTCCCCGAAACGCTGGAAATGGACAATTTCTCTCTGTCTGAGAAATCTCAATATGTCTGTTAGATCAGGATCATCTGTTAGATTCATTAAATGTTCATAAGTTGTCCTTGCCTTTTCTTCTGCAGCCAGATCTTCATGAAGATCAGTTATATGATCTCCAGTAGAAGCAAAATAAGCTGCAGTCCATGGAACGCCATTTGCATCAACCAAAAATGGTGAGTGATCATGTTGTGTGTAGTGAGCTCCAAGGCCCACAGATTCCAGTTCTTTTGGAGAAGCATCTTTCACTAATTGGTAAAACATGGCCCCTATTATTTCCACGTGGGCAAGTTCTTCCGTGCCTATGTCAGTAAGAAGTCCTTTTGTTTTACCTGTTGGCATGGTATAACGTTGAGTTAAATATCTCATTGAAGCACTTAATTCTCCATCTGGTCCTCCGAATTGAGTTATTAAATATTTAGCCATTTTAACGTCTTTTTTTCTTATATTTACAGGATATTGCAATTTTTTTTCATAATTCCACATATATTATTATCCTCCTATTCTCGATATGCTTCAGGTTCCCATGGCCACGGTTCATTTACCCAACTCCATGGATATTGGCTTGTACCAGAACCAAAATTAGTTAATAGACCGTAATTGTCTTCATATTCTTCTTTCATGCATATTAATTTTTCAGTATATTTGTTGTAAGCAGACAGTGCTTCTCTATTATTTGGAAAGTTATCGAGATATAGGTTCAAATCCAATGCTGCAAATTCCAGCTGCCTTATTTTGTTTAACAAATTTTTTCTATCGCTCATTTTTTTCCCTCCTGATTTTCAATCATCTTTTTTCTGCTTTATATGGCATTACAAGATTTGGAAAGATGGTTCCCTGTTTTAATGCCTCATTTAATGGAAGCAGTCCGACGAAAGGTTGAAGGGGAATATAAACTCTTGCAAGTTGTAGATTCATTTTAGGAAACATAGTTGGAGAAGGCATGCAATTTGAATTCATATAAGGAATAAATTTTGGATACAATGTTTTCACCTCTAAAAGAGTTATTTACAATTTTAATATATTCATTTTCAATCAAAATGTTAATAATATAATTAATGTGTAAAAATTATTACTAATAATTAGAATAAAAAATGCTATATTGAGAAATAATATTTTTGAATGAAATTATTGGAGGTATTTTTTATGTCAATTAGTTTAAGCAATAAAGAAAGAACATTATTGGAAGATCAAAAAACTCATGAACAATTATGTATTGAAAAATATACTAATTATTCAAATCAGGCAAAAGATCCTCAATTAAAACAGTTGTTTCAAAATAATGCAAACCAGGAGAGAGAGCATTTAAACAGTATAAATTCTCTTTTGAGTGGTCAGGTTCCAAGTGTAAACAGTGGTTCACAGCAAAATGCAACTCAGTCACAGGCTTCAAACAGTGCAGCATCTTCTGGAGTACAGGCACAATCAGGTATGTCCAATGAAAATGATTCAGAACTTTGTAAGGATATGCTTATGACAGAAAAATATGTATCTGGAGCTTATGATACTACCATATTTGAATTTAGAGATACTAATGCCAGAAATTTATTGAATCATATTCAAAAAGAAGAACAACAACATGGTGAGTCAATATACAATTATATGGCTAGCAATGGAATGTATAATGTTCAGTAGAATCAAATACTAAAGTTTAGCTGGTACATCAAAAAGGCGTAATTCTATTAAATATAATAGAATTACGCCTTTTATTACTGTAGATTTATTCCCATAGTCATAAATAATCTCACTTGAGCAATTTCTTCACTAGATAATTTATCAATCTGATATGATTTTGCATTTCCTGTTTTGGTCCACACTGAGAAATGTTCACAGTTGTTTTGAAGAAGATCATAACTTTGTTCTCCCAATCTGCTTCGAGCCCTTTTTACTGTTTGATTTGCACTGAATTTTGCTGAATTTCCAAGGTCCAATACAAAAAAATTATTTTCTCTAAAATAAGGGGATATACTTGTTTCCTGAATTTTTGTATTCGCTACTTTTCCATCTGTACTGCAGTAGTGAATAACCCTGTTATTTCCAACATACACGCCATAGTGATCATAAGTATAACCCATATATTTGTCTGTAGTACCTATTATATCACCATACTCAGGCTCTCTCTTTACTTTTTTTGGAGTTGGGAGATTTTCGTCTTTTGCTTTGAATTTCACAACCTTGTCTTTTCCTATTTTATAATTTTTCATATGAATATTTGTG
This sequence comes from Clostridium tyrobutyricum, assembly GCF_019144085.1. Lineage (GTDB taxonomy): Bacteria > Bacillota > Clostridia > Clostridiales > Clostridiaceae > Clostridium_B > Clostridium_B tyrobutyricum_A. Next base: position 6,004 of record NZ_JAHHUY010000053.1, on the reverse strand, counting down.
GAAATGGTAATATAGTATAAATTATTTTCCGTATAACCTTCTACAGGAGGATTTATCAATATAGTTTTTTTGTCTGGACTTAAAAAGGCATATACTTTGATGGGCTGACCATTGTTGTTTTTTACTGATATACTTTTTACAGTAGAATTATCCCATATGATCTTTCCATTCATAGGTATTTGAATTTCACTATATTTATAAATGTCGTTAAAGTTATTTTTTGCTGAATAAATCTTATAACTCGAATATACTACTATAATCACCAATACTAATAATATTATTTTAAAAAATTTATATCTCTTCATAAAAACACCCTACATATATTATTTCTTTTTAGGAAACCAACCATTGGCAACACGTTTTTTTTGTTTGAATACTTCAAGTATTCCCCAAAGGAAGGTAAAAGCCAGTATTCCTAGAAATCCTGATAAAATTATATTCTTTGTTAAAAGAGAGAACACTATACCTAAAATACCTATTATTAAAAATAGAATCCATATTTTTATTCCAAAATAGAATTCACCTTTAATTACGAATACATGTCCTAAACCAGTTAAAATGAGCACAAATATTCCCATTATAATTCCATAATAGTTTAGCATAAAATTATTGCTCCTTTTATATTGATTATGTAATATATTATATCATAGCTTTTTAAGAATTAGGTATTATTATCTTTATTTTACTTCCTACATATTTACCATCATCATATTGTATGTATACATTGCTGTATATATCATTTACAGATTTAATTATTAAAGATTTTCCCTTTAGTATTTTCATTCTGTATTTATATATTTTTTCATACTGTGCATCATCTGTGTCCTGTTTTATAAGTTCTACAGATTTATAATTATAGCTTTCATAGTAAGGATTTTGTGTAGTCCCTGTATTTATTTGATAATTTTTTGAATTGTCTGCATTGACTTCTCTAACATAATTGTTTTTACCATTCGTTGAAATAGGACTTAATTCTTTCGTCTCAATTATTTTTTCTGAGATTGCAAATTCTTTTGGCCCTATGTGCCATATGAAAAATGGAATTATAAAAAGTACTAAAATTACAGTGAAAAACATTACAAGTATATTAAATACCATTCTTCTAGTCCAGTATTTTAATATTACCATTTCATTGTAATCTTTATTTTTTATTTTTTTATTCTGTCTGTGAAATAGTATTATTCCCACTAAAATTGCAAAGATTCCAGAGGTATATAAGAAAAAAATCATAATTACATCTCCCTAAGTACTTAAGTTATTTAAATTTATCTATATAGTTTAAATTTTATCAGAAAAATAAGGTAAAATATATATTTATTATGAAACTTATTATAAAATATTAGTGTATACTTAATAGAGGGGTGGAATATGGTAATTTTATATATTTTAATAGCAATAGTATTGATTTGTATGTTGTCTCAAGTAAAATACAAGGTATATGTTTTTTTAAAAGAGAGTAATGTCAAATATAATTTTATAATAAGTTTTTTGTTTCACAGTATTATATTAGAAGGATCAGGATACGATGGAAACGTTGATCTGGTAATTAAAATTTTGTTTATCAAAAAAAAGTTTAATTTAAAACATGACATTAAAAAAAATAAAGATAAAAGAGAATCAAATAAGTTTAATGTATTATCTGTATTAAGACAAGTAAATATCTATAAAGAGTACATAATGCAGCTATTACATAAGGTAAAACCTGATAATTTTGAAGTAAATGGTCAATATGGATTTGATGATCCATCTGTAACTGGTACTGCTGCAGGTTATGTTTATATGATAAAACCTGTATTTAAAAATATTTTAATAAATATAAAACCTAATTTCTATCAAGAAATAATTGATATTAAATTGGGTATAGGAGGTAAGATACTGCCTGTATCACTTATTGTCCCAATTCTTAAATTGATCGTTCCAATTATGAAAACTAGAAGAAATTCTATATCTAAAGAAAAACACACAAAACAAAAATTTAATGTTAGTGAAACTTAATCAAAGAAAGGATGATATAATCAATGGATATTAAAGGAAATGCAGAAGTGCTATTTTCAAAGCTGGAAAACTTTTTTAAAACTGAAACTGTAGTTGGAGACCCAATCAGAATAGATGACATTACTCTGGTACCATTCATAACAGTTACTTTTGGCTGTGGTACAGGTGGTGGAGAGGGAAATAATTCTGGAAAGAAAGATGAAGGAGCAGGAAGTGGATTAGGTGCAGGAGCTAAAATAGTTCCAAATGCAGTACTTGTTATAAAAGATGAAATGGTGCAGATGATTCCAATAAATAATAACAAGGGAAACATAGATAAACTTATAGAATTGGTTCCTGGTATAATTGAGAAATTTGATAAAAAAAGAAAAGCAAAAAAAGAAAAAAAAGAAAACCAGGAGTAAGTTTATAAAAGTGTCTATATAAAAAATATGGGCACTTTTATATTAGTTAAAAGGTTTGTATAAGTATGGCTGTTTTATGTGGTATAATTATTATTAAATTTGTTCTTAATATTCTATAGGGGAGAAAGTTATGAAGATAAAAATGAATAACTGTGAGAATAGAGAGTTTGCTATTTCAGACAGAGAGGATAATGTAGTTTATTTAATAGATGGAAATGAATTGTACAATAGGATGGAAAAAGCTATTTTGAAAAGAGAAAAGATTGCAATTGATTATACTAATTTTGATTTTAGAACAGCAGCTTTCTTGAGTCAAACTATAGGTAAATTATATAGAAACTATACACGGGATGAAATAAATGAATTAATAGATATTGAAAATGCATTAGAAAAAAATTTTGCATTGCTGAAAAATTCAATTGACAACATGCATAAATAAACTTTTAAAACAAATTTCAATAATAGATGAACTTGCCCAAATACCTAACAGAAGAGGCCTCAAAAACTACATATATATGACATTAAAATACTATGGTAAATGGAAAAGGCAGATAAAGCTCTATATATTGCTAAAAGAAGCGGGCATAATTGTTTTAGATACTATCAATAATTATTATAGCTGTTGAATTGACTGATCCAACAGCTATTTTTTATAATCTTCTTAAATTTTCAGGTTTATAACCATATTTTCCACTTAAAGCATCATCAATTAAATTGATGATTTTATCTTTATCTTTTGATAAAGTGCCGCCTAAAGCTATATAGTTGGAAGCATGATTACTTCTAAAAATAGAATTTGTTACATTAATATTTTTAATGAGTTCTCTTGTTTCAAGCATAATCTCTTCAGGATTTGGAACATTGAAATTTCCACATTCAATGTCATTATACATTTTGGTTCCAGGTTCTACCATAAGGGTTAAAAGACCTATATAGTCAGGATTTATTTCATTTATGACATGTGCAGATTCTCTTGCATTTTCTTTTAATTTCTCTTTCCCGCCTATACCGGAGATAAAGGTGACAGATAGATTAATTCCGCTTGATTTTACTTTTTTCCCAGCTTCTATTATTTCACGAGAAGTTACTCCCTTTTGAATTTGTTTTAATATGTTGTCACTTCCACTTTCTATACCCATATATAGAATACCTAATCCAAGTCTTTTCAATTCTACAAGGTTATCATAAGATTTCCTTAAGATGTCAGCTGGAGCAGCATAAGATCCTACTCTTTTACATTCTGGAAATACTTCTTTTATTTTTAGAAGTATTGATTTTAACTTTTCAACTGGAAGAATCAGAGCATCTCCATCTGCAAGAAAGATATGATCTACATGACCATAAATCTTTCTTGCTTCATATAAATCGGCATAGATTTCCTCTAAATTTCTTATCCTGAAATTTTTACTCTTATACATGCTGCAAAAAGTACATTTATTATGAGAACAACCTATGGTAATTTGAATTATCAAACTATAGGCCTCGCTAGGCGGTCTGTATACAATACCTTCGTAGTTCATATATCTCTCCTAATATTGTTAATTTAATTCATTTAGTAATTCTTTATAATTGTTTTTGGCAATTTCCACTTTGTTTCTAAGATCTGTTATATTTGTATTTAGGCTTTTATTATTTTGGCTTAATGAATCAAGTGCATCTATTACAGCTTGTTTAAGTAAAGGAATTACTTTTATTATTCTCTTTACTCCATATATATATTCATCATCATAAAGTCTGAAACATTCAAATAATCCAGAAGTCATTCTTCCATCTGAGAACATGAATAAATATCTGTCTGCCATACTATCGGATAAATCTACTTCAATCTTATGCTTGTATAATCTGAATACAACACCATCCTGTTTGATGAATACAGGAAATATAGTTGAAAATAGAAATGCAAGTTCATTGTTTTTATCATTGACTAAATCAAGATCTGAGAAATCAGCAATATTAATTCTTGTAGTAACATCATCAGTGAAAATAGCAGTATATATTTTTGTTCCCAGTTTTACTCTTAATTTTTGTTCCTTTTCAGTAAGAACTATATTATCAATTGAATTAAAAATATTTTCAATGTGCTTATTCATTGTTGATTTTTTTTCTGACATATAAATCCTTCTCTCTTTATTGTATAATTATAATTGATTATTGCATTTATTAAATATAATTACCTTACTTTTATTATATATCCAATTGTTTATTAAATAAAGTACAATGTAATTATTTCCATATTATTCTGAGTTAATGAGGAGGTTTTGGTATGATACTTATAAAAAATGGGCATATTATTGATCCAGTGAGTAAAATGGATGGAATATTTGATATTTTAATAGATGGGGAAAATATATCAAGCATAGATAAAAATATTGTTTGTGAAGGCATTGAAAATGTAATAGATGCCTCTAAGTGTATAGTTGCTCCAGGCTTTGTTGATGTACACTGTCATTTTAGAGATCCTGGATTTACATATAAAGAAGATATATTTACAGGTGCTGATTCAGCGGCATCAGGTGGTTATACTACGGTTATATGCATGGCAAATACAAAGCCCGTAGTTGACAATGTAGAAACATTGGAGTATATATTGAACAGGGCAAAATCAGCTAGAATTGAAGTGCTTCAAGTAGCTGCAATAACAAAGGGCATGCAGGGAAAAGAACTGGTGGATATGGAAAAACTAAAATTAGCTGGAGCAATAGGATTTTCAGATGATGGAAAACCTATTATGAGTTCAAAGACAGTTGTTGAAGCAATGAATATGGCAAAAAAATTGGATGTTCCTTTAAGTTTTCATGAAGAAGATCCCGAACTCATATATGAAAATGGAATAAATGCAGGTAATACAGCGAAAAAGTTGAATATTAAAGGTTCTCCACATGAGGCAGAAAATGTACTTGTGGCAAGAGATGTTGTTCTTGGAATATCAACTGGGTCAAAAATTGATATACAGCATATAAGCTCATCACTGTCAGTTGAACTTATAAGATGGGCTAAAAAGATAGGTGCTTGTAATATAACAGCTGAAGTTACACCGCAGCATTTCAGCATAACAGAGGATGCTGTTCTACAAAAGGGACTAAATGCCAAAGTAAATCCACCTTTGAGAACAGAAGAGGATAGAAAATCTATAATAGAAGCATTAAAAGACAATACAATTGAAATAATAGCTACAGATCATGCACCCCATTCCAAGGAGGAAAAACAAAGAAAACTTTCTGAAGCTCCAAGTGGTATGATAGGTCTTGAAACAGCACTTTCACTTGCTATAACAAATCTGGTAAAACCAGGTTATCTGACTTATAATCAGCTCATTTCAAAACTTACAGTAAATCCTGCCAATTTATATGGACTGGACAGGGGATATATAAAGGAAGGTCATAGAGCTGATATTGTAGTATTTGATCCAAATGAACAGTATATAGTTGAAAGCTTTAGATCCAAGGCATGTAATTCTCCATTTATAGGTGAAAAATTGTATGGAAAAGTAAAGAGAACGATATACAGGGGAGAAATAGTCTATTAGAGTAGAATATAGATAGATTTGTGTAAAATAGATTATATTTAGTTTTATATAACTGGAAATTTTGATTTTCAGTTATATT
>NZ_JAHHUY010000052.1:0-8461 GCF_019144085.1 Clostridium tyrobutyricum | reverse complement strand
TTTGGTTTTTACACAAATCTATATTCATTCTCTAATATTAAATTTAATCTTACATTATAATTTACTTATAATAGGAGTCTATTTTGCCTCGATAGCACATTCGCTGGTATTACCCCAAATTTATAACTCCATCCCATTCAAAATATCTTTAAGCTTCTTCAATTCCTCCGCTGTCAAAGTAACTCCCTTACCCATCTTTTCATGCTCATGTGACCAATCTCTTAAATCATATTTAGGTTTTTTATCATTCCAAGAAATTAGATTTAGTTCTTTTTTCCATCCTTTTCCTGATTCTGAAAGAACACCTACAGTTTTTTTGATTTCATACTTTATATCTGACATTTTTCTAAACCTCCTAAGGAAATTATCTTTTTCTCTTATTCTTATATTTAAACTCATTTAATATTTTTATATCTTGTTCGTTCAAAGAATATAGAGAATAAACAAATTCATCAATTTCTTCAAACATTTCTAAAGGATTAACATTGCTTGTATTGATACTTTTTTTATTAAAATAATATGACTGCATAATATTTGAATACATATTTAATCTTTGTATCTGTTGTTCATTAATATTTGGAATTGGAATTTTTGATAAATTATTTGCTGTAAAATTTACCCCACCTCCCATTGCAAGTCCACTATATGCTTCCTTAAGAAAATAATAAACAAGATTAGAATTTAATATTGGTAGTACTGTACACAGTTTAAAGTTACTCTTTTCTCTTATAATAACTGTGGATTTAGCAGCTAAATATTCTCCACTATCATCTAAATAACATTCAAAATACCTTATTCCAGTAGTAATGATTTTAGGAGACAATGCCTGTTTATACCTTCTTTTAAAGTTTGATTCAACATCATTTTTTAATATTACTGGTTTTATATATTTTCTTTTTACATAAGTCATTTGTGCTATTCCCCACAAAGAACGATATTTGTCTATAGTTCCAGTATTAATAAATTTAAAATATTTTGATGTATCTTCATCTATACAATCTAATAAATAGTTTGCAATTTTATATGTTTCTGACACTGTCGCAGCTTCTTCCAGTATAAAATATTTATTTAATGTATCATTGTTAATTATCTTCTCCAGAGTACTATATGAATTTGATAAACATAAACTTAAGTTATCTAATTCTTTAATTTTAGACTTATAAACAGTATGTCGGCTATCTATGGAAAATTCGGAGTTAAATTTAATAACATTTATTTTTTGTGATAAAATATTACAAACAAAAACAACAACAGTTGACACATCTGCAGTCTCAAATGCCTTAAAAGTAGAATAATCTGTTATATTATAAATTTTATCAAACAAACAATTTCTTAGAGCTTCTCCATACTTTATTGCTAACCATTTATTTGGTGTTATTAACGTTGCATTTCCCATACTATTAATTAAATTATATGCTTTTTCCCAGAATGGTATATACAAATCCCAATTTCCCTTAGTAGTACTATACTTTTTAGATAAATTTTTTCTCAGTTCTGACATTGTCCTCACCATTTCTTCTGAATCAACATATGGTGGATTCCCAATAACAATATCAAATCCTCCTTTCTCCTTAAAAACCTTAGCAAACTCTAACTCCCATATAAAGAAAGGTTTCATCTTTAACTTTTTCATTTCATTATATTTTTTTAGTCCCCCTTTATTACCATCTCGATTTAATTTATATTCAATTAAACTATCTCTAATTTTGTCAATTTTATATTTTATCTCTTTCTTTTTGTGCTCATCATCCTCATCAAATAATCTATCTTGAAGGTCAAACATTTCTTTAAGCATATCATCAGATTGGTCTATAAGTAAGTTCATTTGTACAACACTGGCAATTTGAGTACGTTTTTCTGACTTTTCTCTAGAATTATTATTTCTATATTTATGTAACAAGCTTTCATCAAAAAGTTTTATCCCCTCATATTCATCTATAAGACTGTTACCAACCATTATATTACAGTCTAAATTAGGTAATGGATGTGGCTCTGGATTCTCATCATCAATTTCCTGTTCTACAACAACTGAAAGCCACAATCGCAGTTTTGCAATATCTACTGCACTTGGCTCTATATCTACTGCAAAAATACAATTTTTAATAGTATCCCATTTCATTTTATATTGTGAACGATGTTTTCTTATAAATTTCTCACCATAAGTTCTTTCAAAAATACCTTCTTTATCTTTCTTAATTATATATTCTGTAATATTATTTCTTGCTCTCACTATTTCATTAAGCATTCCAAGGGGAAATGCTCCAGAACCAACAGCTGGATCGGCTATACTTATATTTTTTAAAGCTTCATCAATATACACTATATTATCAAAAATAGTTTGTTTTATAGTTTTCTTGTCTTTAAAACTTTTATTATTTGACACCTCATATCTATTATCTGCATCTCTAATCAATTCTCCGTAAATAATGAATTCCATCATATCTTCGTAAGGTACATTAACTCTATTTACAAGATAGTTTGTTAGACTCTCTTGGCACATATAATGAACTATTTCTCTTGGAGTATAAAAAGCTCCCTTAGATTTTCTATCCTTTCCATCAAGCAAATTTTCAAATATCTTTCCTAACATTTCGGGATCTACAGCTACTTCTTTTTCAAGTGGTTCATCTTCATTCATTGTAAAGTTATACCTATCAAATATATCTAATATACCATCTGCTTTCCTAGCATTTTCATCAATGTTTGAAAAAATATTGTTTGGAATTCTAAATTTTGCTTTTTTCCAATGATAGCCTTCTAATGGCTCAAATAATCCTCCATTAAGAAATGGAATTTTACAATTAAAATATTTATAATATTGATTCTTTCTTCGTTTATTTAAAGCCTCGTAAAAAAATGGTTCTAAATAATCATCAAAGAAGTTTTTATTTTCATTTTTCATACAAAAATTATAAATTCCTCTTATGAACTTTTTATTTCCACTTCCCCAAGGCATATTTAATTCAGAGTTTATAAAACAATCAGATAACAGATCTGCTTCTTCATCTGTTATAGAATAAAATACCTTAATTGATAGTTTCATTGTGCCATCTTTTTCATTAATAAATATTTTTTTTAATATCTCTTTATGTTCATCATTTACTGCATTATATATTTTCGTAAACTGTGCTTTTTCTATTCTATGGTTTTGTGGCATTATTCGAACACCAAGCCATCCTTTTTTCTGAAGAAAATATAAAAAGGCAAGTTGTCCCATAAGTTTTTTAGCAAATTGCTCTGAAAATTTATCAACTTCAAATCCTAATGCTAATGTTTCATTAATAAATGATTCATCCTTTTCAAGATATTCTTTCAAATCAAAATATTTATTTTTATATTGTTCGAAGAAATCCTTAGTTACCTTTTCAACACTAAATGCTATCTCTATTTCATCTAAAGTTGGATTATGCTTATCATCTTCAAATATAGGATATAACTGCTTCTGTGCAGTGTGGCTTGTTTCATTTTCACCTACAAGATAGGAATATCGCTTTGCAGGTGTTAAATCCAATTCAAGTCCTTTATCTTTAAATGTATAATCAAGTCTTACGAATGAAAGTCTCCAGTTAACATCATGTTCTGAATAAAATGCTACTATAGCAGCTTCACAACCTTGCTTATCAAGTATTTTTGAAATGAAGTTTCTTTGAAGGCTTCTGGCTCTCTCTACACCTTTTCCACTCTTTAATTCAACTGCAAGAATAATTATCTTATTTTCTTCTGCATCATTAAATTTAGCAATATCACTATATGATAAAATATTATTTTCATATTCCTTCCATATACCGATATGGCATTTTGCTGAAAGCATTTTTGGTTCATTAAAAAATTCTAATGTAAATCTTTTAAACTTATCTATATTAAATTTACTTTCAAATGTTTCCTTTAGTAATTTAAGTTTTGAAGAAACCATCTCTACCCTTCACTCCTTTGTAAATATTCTGAAAGGATAACTTCTATTTTTCCATCAATGTTTTTCTTTTGTTTACTTTCTCTTTTTTCAAAATACCTTTCAGGCATAAGATTCTCTATTTCGTAATAAATTTTTATTGGATCATTCATACCTTTAGTTACTTTTACAACTTCTTTACTTATACTTGCAGGAATATCTCCGTCTTCCCAAAGTTCTTGTAATCTCTTTATTTTTTTTTCCTGCTCATCAGTAAAAGTTTTACAAATTCTAAATATGCCCTTTAGTATTTTTATTATTTTTGCATCATTACCTGTTTTAGTAGTGTTTACCGTATTTACAAATGTTTCTTCATTAAATATATTTTCAAATTTTTCTTTATTAAGTTTTAGATGTTTGAAATACTCTTCTGGAACTTTTAATTTTTCTTCATTGTTAGTACATTTCAAATATTTCATAGCCTCTATAAATGTCAATTCTCTTATTTTATTACCATCAGTTGCATAAAACTTTTTTAAACTACCCTTCCTAAGAAATGATAATGTAGCTTTATTTTGTATAATTGCAACCTTTTTACTACTTTTAGACTTTTTAGGCAATTTTTTTATTTTTTCAAAAAACTTTTCATCCGTATCTCTAATTTTTCTTATGAGATTTAAGTATTCGAGTTCAGATTCTCCATAAATATCACTTTCATCAAAGATGTTATTACTATTTAATTTTTGATACAATTTATGAGATGAAACCTCTTCATCTTCTGATAAGTATTTAAAGTCTTCTCCTAATGTATCATGAAAAGCTTGTATTTTCAAAATAATATTTTCTTCTATTGATAGCTCCGCATTTGCCTGAGCAGCAGGAAAAAAGTTAAATACATAAATTCTCTCATATTCTGTTCCTACACGATTTATACGTCCTACTCTCTGCATTACCTTCGTTGGGTTCCAAGGTAAATCATAATTTACAATTATATTTGCACGATGAAGATTAATTCCTTCCGCAAGTACATCCGTTGTAATTAAAAATTTGATATTATTTTTTCTCTTACCTTGATAGTTAGGATTGAAATTTGCTTCAATTTCATCTCTTTCATGTCTTGAGCCTTGTCCGCTAAATACAAGTACTTTTTCAGGATATTTTTCTTCTAAGTATAATCCTATATATTCAGCAGTATCCTTAGATTCAGTGAAAATTATAATTTTTTTATTCTTAAGTGTTATATTATTTTGAAGTTCAAATAAAAATTGTTCTTTCTTTGGATCGTCAATTATACATTCCCACTGATCTTTAAGCCGTTTTAAGAATAATAAATCCTGTTTTAAAGCTGAAATAAAATCTTTACGAAATTCATCTGCTTTATAGTGTTGAACTCTGTCTGCATCAACAAGCTCCATTAATTTTTCATCATCACCATTATCTAAAAGATCATAAACATCTATTTTTTTACTTATATAAACATCACCCTTTGAACTCATCTCTATAAATTGCTCATAAGATTTTATAAATCTATTTAAAGTTTTCTTAAAGGCCTCAAAACTACTTTCTAATCTTTTAATAAGAATAGATTTCATAAATCCTCCCATGTTTTTTTGTGATACCATTTGAGATGCTATATCCTTATCTATCTTTTTAAGATAGGTAAGAGGTTGATATCTTGAATAATTCATACTTTTAATAATTAAAATTGTATAATTAAATACCTTTTCAATGTCACCTTTATATATATACACTATTTTTTCAGGTGTACTAAGTTGTGGAAATCTGAGTCCTTGCATTTTAAGATCATCCTTATAAAACTCCATTATTTCCTTACGTGTTCTTCTTATCATTACATTTCTAAGCACTTGATCTCTTATTACTTCCGAATTCGCTTTTAATACATCTGAGTATTCTTTTGTACCTCTCTCTAAGTGCTTAAGTTTACTATCTAGTTTATTAAAAAAAGCTTCAATATTCTTATTATTTGGTATTATAGTACTATTATTTTTAGGCTGGAATAAATATATTTGATTTGCTATATCTGTTGAAAAATTATTCTGAGGTGTTGCAGTAACTAGTACTACTTTTTTGTTGTAACAAATCTCATGAAGCTTTTGAAAACTCTCAGTCTTTCCATTTCTAAATCTATGTGCTTCATCTATGAAAACATATTTTGTATTTTTCATAATGTCATTATCATTAAGAATATAATCAAGTTTTCCAAGTGATTCAACTTCAGCTGATACCTCAAATTGATGTAAGGTTTTTTCCCAGTAATCTTTTAGTACTGGTGGACATATTACAAGTTTCCTTCCCTTTAACCTTTGCATAAGCATTGCACAGATATAAGTTTTTCCAAGGCCAACTACATCGGAAATAAATACCCCATTATATGAATCCAATGTCTTTTTTGCCTGTATAACAGCATCTGTTTGGTATTGAAGCTTCATAAAATTTTCAGGAAACATGTCAACCCATGCATCGTTTTTATCTTCATTGATTTCTTGCTGGAAATATTCATAAAGAGTTTTTAGAAATAATTCATATGGAGTTATATTATCTCTAATCCAAGTATCATTATTAATTGTTTCTATGTATTCTTCAGTTATATCAATGCTTCTACTCCATAACTCTTCAAACTTCTCTAATGCAAAATTTACGTCCCTACTGTCTTTAAGTTCAACATTAAATTCAAGATTATTTACAAGACCTGCCTGTGAAAAATTACTTGAACCCGTTATAACTGATCCATAGTTATCAGGACACTTGTCCATGTCTTTTCTCATAATATAAACTTTTGCATGAACAGGACTTTCAGGAAATATTCTCATTTGAAGTTTTCCAGATTGTAACCATTTAATAAAAATTTTAATTCCTTGCTCAACCTTAAAACTGTCTTTTGAATTCTCCATTTCATCTTGTATATTATTCTTAAATTCACTCTTTACTTCTTTATAAGACATTTCAAAAGATAACTGTTCTTCTTTTGACTTTTGAATTATTTGAATAGTTTTTCCGTCTACATTTAAACCAACTAATATTCTTATATTATCTATGTCTTCCATAGCAGGGTACATTAAATAAAAACCACTGCTTCTAAAATAACCTACCAGCACATCAAAAAATTTGGTGTTTGATTTTAATATCTTTGAGAATCTATCGTATAAATTTCTATCTGGTTCATTTGTAAAAAATGTCAAATCATTATGATGTTCCAATAAATTCACCGCCCCTTATAAGCATTGTGTCTATATAGTTCAACTCCAATTTTATTATTTTTTTTGCTATTAATCAACATATTATAATTATTATGCTATATGTATAATAGAAGTATCTATGTCCTATACTGTAAAGTGTATGGAATTAATTAACTTAAATCTGCTGAAATGAATATAGTCAAACTTTTGAATGCTATTCACAGATGCTCCTTTTACTCCATATTCGCTATATTCTAATACTGTTCAGTTAGATAAATTTGGGATTTATACTATAAACATTATTTAATTAATTGATAATTTCCTTATTATAATCCATACCAAGTCCCATCTGTTTGAGGTAATTGTCTTTGACGTACTCCCTTTGCAAATTTATAGCGCATTTTATAAAAATCACTTCTTAATTCTAAATGATCTTCTTCAATCCATGTATCAATCATTTGATCCCAGCCTTGCATCCATTTCACATGTAATGCCTGCTCTATCTCTAAAAATGCATTTAGGTATAATTCTACATTTCGTAAACATGGCTTGCAACCATAAATAAAGCCATATTTTTCATCTTCAAATTTTGCTAAACCAGCAATAGAATTAGGAATGTTCTCATCTTCTAAAATATCTTTTCCGCAGCAAACGCATTGCAGGGGTTGATAGTCTTCTTCTGATACATTCATATAATATTTACCTGGATACAAACCAAAACTTTGTAAAATCTTAGTATCCATTAACTGCATTATAATTACAATTTTATGTGGTTCAAAAATCTCATATTCATATTGGCTGTTTCTACATATCCCATTTAATCGATTTTGTAATCCTGTTGTAATTCCCGTTGAATAAAATCCTATAAAGCCTTTTACATTATGTTGCAATAATCTATCTCCAATATTCTGTTCATCATCTTGCCCTACATGTTTACCAGAATTTATGTAGTGTTTACAACTAACTAAGTATTGGCAATTATCTTTTACTACCAAGAAATCTTTCCCGCCATCTGTTCCATAAGCAGGTAGTATTGTAGGTATATATCCGACAATTTGCAATACATAAACGGCAAATCTCTCCCATTCTTCATCTGTCATATTCCTGAAAAAATTTTTAAATCTATTCATATTATTAGCTCCTCATCATTTATAAGATTACTTTTTTATTATGGTTTGCACATTTAATTGTTTATAAATTTTCCTCATAATTTAATAACAAATAAACAACTCAATAAATTACTATTTTTCTGTATGTTATACAAATAATTTTACAACTGCATATTAATTATAACTTTATAATGTCACTATGATATTTTACTTTTACTAATTTGTTCTATAACTTTATATAGGGTAGGTTTACTTATATTAAACAT
>NZ_JAHHUY010000051.1:0-8839 GCF_019144085.1 Clostridium tyrobutyricum | reverse complement strand
ATATAATAATTAATTATTATATTTAGTAAATAAATGGAGGAATATATGGAGATATATGATATTAATGTTAAAGTGTATACACTTCAAAATATCTCAAAGGAAGATTCTATACAATCATTAAGTAAATTAATTGACCAATCTTTTTACAAAAATGAAAATATGAAAGATTTCCACACAGAAAATAAAATAAAGGGATATTGTTTTAATAGTTTATACCCGTTAGCTTTAGATAATAAAGTTTATCAAAAAGGAAACATTTATAATTTTCAAATAAGATGTATTCAAAGTAAATTAAAAGATCATTTCGTTAATTTCTTATGCAATGAATATACATCTAAATTAAAAGTACTTGTATGTAGAAGTAAGAAGATAAATAAGAAACCTATAGAAAAAATCTATAGTATAACTCCATTGATAATTAAAATTTCAGATGAATATAAAACTCAGTATTGGAGAAATAACCACAGTGAGTCAGATTTCTTTGAATATATAAGAAATAGCAGTATAAAAAAGTATGAAGTATTGACAGGAGAAAAACTAGATAAAAACTTACAGCTGTTCAATTATGAAAGGATAGATAATAAAAAACCTATATCTACTAAGTTCAAAAATAAAAATATTCTTGGTGACAAAGTGACTTTAAGAATTGACACAAATCAAAAAGCTCAAGATATTGCTTACATGGTTATTGGAACGGGCTTATGTGATATTTCATCTAGGGGATACGGGTTTGTAAATTATCAATATGTAAAGTGAAAGGAGACCATGATTTTTGATAAATGAAATATATGATATATTTAGTAAAATTTATACTGAGGCTGAAAATGGAGATAATCTTCTTATAGATAATTATACACTTTCACCTGGTGATTATGTTGAGTTTACCCTTGAAGATACTGCAGATAGTATAGAAATATTAAATGTAGATAAAAATACTGATCAATCCCAAGATGATTACAAAAAATTTGCAAAAATGGACTATGTAAGTGGACTGATCTCTATGAATAAACCTTTAGACCCCAAAAAAATAATACACAGTAATAGTATGTATACTTTCTATGTCAAAAAGGAAAATCTCGATAAATTCAAAGGAAAATTAAGTAATGAGGTTATAGATGGATATTACAGTATATTAAAAAATCCTAAGACTAAATATAAAAGGCCCAAAAGTAAAGAACTTTATTTAAAATTTGAAGAGAAGTATGGAAAGCCAAATGTGGAATTAATAGACAAAATACAAAATTGGATAAAAAAATATATAATGCAAATATCAGAAAAAATAGATTTAAATAAAACATATCTTAAATTATTTTATGACACGGATTTTGATAATTATAAAAAAGAAAGTGAAAGGTATATAATACCTAATATTTATAATAACACAGATTATAATATTAAAATAAAAAATAAAGTTTATGGATTACCTGATTTCAATATGGGATTGAACTCTAAAAAACCGTATTTAGAAAATAAAACAAGAAAAAGTAGATTACCTTTACTCGTAGATTCAGAGAAAATTTCTATGGAAAAAAAGTTATTTGACTATCTTATGAATTATGCATCAGAAGGAAAAAATTATGTATATGCAGCAAGAAATAATATAGATACTGTAAAAATGAATGACAGTAAAGAAAGTAATTTCAAAGGATATTTTTTTAGATTAAATAAAGGAAAAGAAGTAGAAATTATAGATTATGATTCAATAACAAATTATGAATATAAATTAAAGAGATGTATAAAACTTAAACCTATATTAAAAAATGGATTTGGAAAAGATTTCAAACTTATTAAAAGAAATTTAGGCAATATAGGCGAATTGAAAACTACTGTTAGTGAAGTATTTTTTAATAAATATTTAATAAAAAATTTTTTTACGGATTCGCAAAATATAAAATTAAATAATAGCAACGTAAAGGAAGCACTTTTAAAATATAGATATGGATTTTATACATGGTTTTATAAGGGAGAAGAAGTTCTTGTAAAAGGCTTTTGGAACAAGATGACTTTGAAACTTTTATGTAATTCTATAAATCAAAAAAATATAAATAGAGCTATAAACCAATTTAACTTAAGGCATGCAGTACTAGACTATTTCAATAATAGAAATGAGGGGGATAAGATGGCAAATACTATTAAGAATATTAGAAAAAGTGTGGATGAAAAGATAAATATAAAAAAGGATATAGACTATAAAGTGGAAATTAACAGTGAAGAAGAATATTATTTTTGCATAGGTCAGTTACTTCAATATTTTTATAGCCTAAATAATTCGGGAAACAAAAATTATTCCTTTATAAATCCTATACTTACAGCTTCAGAAGATAAAGTTATAAAAGAAAAATTAAGACGTTTGTTTGTTAAATATAACTATGCAATTATGCCATCTATTAAATTCAGAAATATGTATTATATGATTTTAGGATATGAACCAGAAAATGAAGTGGATAAAGATTTGATAATAGCAGGATTTTTGTGTCCTAATTTAATATATAAAAAATCAGAAAAAAATAATTATGAGGGGGAAAATTAAATGAATAGAGTATATGGAGTTATTGGAATAAAATCTATTATGGCAAATTGGAATGCAGATTTTAGTGGGTATCCAAAGACTATAGGAGATGGTACCATATTTGGAAGTGATAAGGCACTTAAATACAGTATAAAAAAGTATTGGGACGACATGGGAGAAAAAATTTTATATATAAAATCCTTTAAAACAGATAAAGACAAGATGAGACCAAGATCTCTTGAGGAAAGATATAATAAGGTGTTTAATACCACACTTACTAAAAAGGATAATAGTGAAGATGTAATTAAAAATCTTTTTTCAACACTTGATGTTAAGTCTTTTGGAGCCACATTTGCAGAAGAAGGAAATAATATATCAATTACGGGAGCTGTACAAATCGGTCAAGGATTTAATGTATACCAATCTTCAAATTCTGAAGAGCAGCAGATACTATCACCTTTCAGAAGTGATAAGAAGAGTGAAGAAGGTAAAGAAGCAAATCAGAGTACTCTTGGAACAAAAATTGTAAGTGATGAGGCACATTACCTATACCCATTCTATATAAATCCAATTTCCTATAAAGATTATGTTGAAACTGGACTTACAGAAGGCTATACAGAAGATGATTATAAGAAATTTAAAGAAGGAGCACTTGTAGGAGCAACTGCACTTAATACAAATTCAAAGGCAGGATGTGAAAATGAGTTTGCATTGTTTATAGAGACCGATGAAGAAACTTATCTTCCAAATTTAACTCAATTTATGAATTTTATTAAAAAAAATGATAAATGTATTCTTGAGCTTTGCCCATTAAGTAAAATACTTGCTGAAATTAAAGATAGAATTAAGAATGCAGAGATTTATTATAATGATTATAAATTGGATATAAAAAATATGCCGGAAGGAACTAAAAAATTTAATATTTTTACAAGAAAAGAGGTTTAGACTATGAGGGTAGTTAGATTTAAACTTTCTGGTAAAACTGCATTTTTTAAGAAACCAGATGTGAATACTTATTATTATTTTACATATGGCAATATTCATAAGATAGCTATCCTTGGAATAATGGGAAGCATAATTGGATTTCATGGATACAATTGGCAGAGTATGGACTTTAAAAATAATATATATCCAGAGTTCTATAATAAACTAAAAAGTTCAAGAATAGCTATCGTAACATTAAATTCTCAGGGATATATAACAAAGAAAGTACAAACATTTAATAATTCAGTAGGTTATGCAAGTACTGAAGAGGGTAGAAATCTTATAGTAAAAGAGCAATGGCTGCAAAATCCAGAGTGGATGATTTATGTTAAATTAGACGAGATTACAGAACAATTTGCAGATATGATTTTACATAAAAGAGCTATATTTTTACCATACTTGGGTAAAAACGATCATTTTGCAGATATTACTAAAGTTAAAAGTATAGATATTGAAAAGATTGATAATTTTAATAAAATTCATAGCTTATTTGAAACTGAGTGTTTTAAAGTCGATAGATACCAGGAAGAAGACGATGATATAGCGTGGAAGTATACAGAATATCTTCCAGTTGAGTTGGATATGGAATTGAATCAATATAAATATAAACACTTCACAGCTACAAATATGAATGTAAAATCAAATAATCAAAATATAGAAGTATATAAGGATCTAGAGACAAAAAGCAATTTGTATTTCTTTTAAAATTTAGGGGGAGATATTGTGTATTTTGATGGAATAAAACTTTTTGATTTTGAGACTAATGTAGAAAATATATCTAATATGTATGCACATAGAGATAGAGATGATAAAAATAGAAGAGAGAAACTTTTAAAACATATAAATTTAACATATAAGTATATGAAATTTATATGTAGAGAGAAAAATCTTGATAATATACTTAATAATTTACAAAATAAGATTTTAACAAAAAAAGATAAAAAAGTGATTTCTGTGTGGAAAGAAATGATGGTAAATACAGTATATATGCATGATGTTGGAAAAATAAATCCTTCTTTTCAATACAATAAAATGTTAAATAAATTCTACGAAGATAACTCAGATGGGGAATCAAAGCATTCTCTTCTTGGATCATATATATATGTGAGTTATTTCAATAATAGAATAAAAGAAATAGAATTTGATAAAACTGATAAATTTTATTTGAAGTACTTTATGTATCTAAATTCATATATTATATCAAAACATCATGGATATCTTGATGACATGGAAGATTATGAGTTGAAACTGAATAATTTTCAAGAAGACTACAGTAAAGATGAATATTATCCTGATTTAAATATTATAACTTCAAGGAAATCAGTAATTTGTAATTCATTTAATAATTCAAAGGAATATATGGATGAATATACAGTGAATAATTCCAAACTCAATTTTTATATTTACATATATTCTAAATTTATTTTTTCACTTCTTACGGCTTCTGATTATTATGCAACATCTGAATTCATGAATGGAGAAAAGGTAAGTGATCTTGGAATAATAAGTAAAGATTTAAAACAAAGATTTGCAAACCACATAAAAAACTATAAGATCTTTAAAAGTATAGAAAACTATAAGAATAATCCCGTAATTGATGAAAATTATGACAACATAAATCAGCTTAGATCTGAAATAACAATTGAAAGTGAAAGAAATTATCTTGCCAATAAGGATAAAAATATATATTATCTTGAAGCACCAACTGGTGGAGGCAAAACTTTAACATCAGTAAATATTGCTAAATTAATACTTGAATCACATGAGAATATAAATAAATTATTTTATATATTTCCTTTTAATACTCTTGTAGAACAAACTGAAGTTGAATTTATAAAAATATTTAATAATGATAATTATATAAAAAAGAATATAGCTATAATAAATTCAATAACTCCTATAAAAACTGAAGATAAAGATGAAGATTATAATAACGTATTAAATCTGGATACAAAGAAAAAGATTGATTATAATAAAGCACTTCTAAATAGAATTTTTATAAATTATCCATTTGTCATAACAACCCATGTTAATCTGTTTAACTCATTTTTTGGTACAAGTAGGGAGGAGTTATTTCCACTTATAAACTTGTGTAATTCGGTAATAATTCTAGATGAAATTCAAAGTTACAGAAATTCTATATGGAAAGAAATAATCAACTTTTTAAGCTTATATTCTGAAGTACTCAATATTAAGTTTGTAATAATGTCAGCTACACTTCCAAGATTAAGTGAACTTTTAAATAATAATAATGATGATTTTGTATATTTAATAAAGAATAGAGATCATTATTTTAAAAACATTCTATTTAAAAATAGGGTGAAATTTGAAATGATTGATTTGGGAAATGATATAGATGAACAATTTAGAAATCTTTTGGAAGATGTAATGAAAGAAAGTAAAAAAAATAATAAAATACTTTTAGAATTCATATTTAAGAAGACTGCTGATCGTTTTTTTAGCTATGTTTCTAAAGAAGGGTTTTTAAAAGAATATGGACATGAAATTGCAATAATTACTTCAGATGATAATAAGTTAGATAGAAATAAAGTTATAAAAAAAGCTAAAGAAAAGAATAAAAAAATAATTATAATTGCTACTCAAATAATTGAAGCTGGAGTTGATATAGATATGGATTTAGGATATAAAAATATATCAATTTTGGATGCCGAAGAACAGTTTATGGGAAGGATAAATAGATCATGTTTAAATACTGGCAAAGTTAAATTTTTCAAAATCAATGATTGTAGTAGATTATATAGTGGTGATGTGAGAAAAGAAAAAGAGCTCACACTTGAAAAAGAGGAAGTTCAGATATTGCTAAAAGAAAAGGACTTCAAAAAATATTATGGTAAAGTTTTAAATAGGATTCAAAAAAATAAAAAAGAGTTTAATGATAATGGATATGCTGCTTTTGTAAACAAAATAAAGAAAAATAGTTTTAGCCAATTAAAGAAATATATGAAACTTATAAGTGATGATAATCAGATTAAATATAGTATATTTTTATCAAGAAAACTTAAGAATGAAAAAGGTGAAATTATTGATGGAAATAAAATATGGGAAGAATTTAAAGTACTTTTAATGGATAATAAAATGGATTATTGTGAGAAAAAGGTTAAGCTGTCTATAATAAATTCAAAAGTTAATTATTTTATATACAGGGTTAATAAAATTCCAGAAACTTACAATGATGATATATTGGGAAATATTTATTACATTTCAGATGGCGAAAAATATGTTAAGGATGGAAGATTCAATCATGAGAGTTTTATAGGAGAAACACCTGATATAGCCAATCTATTTATATAATGGAGGATTTATATGAGAACGAATGGTACACTTATAAATTATTATTTTCATTGCAAGAGGCAGTGTTGGCTTCATGGTAATAGAATCAACATGGAGGATAATAGCGAGGATGTCCATATAGGAAAAGTTATTCACGAATTAAAAGCCGCAGGAAAGAAAAATTCAGAAATATCTATAGGAAATATTAAAATTGATAAAATTACCAAAGATTATCTTGTGGAAATAAAAAAATCAGATGCAGATGTTGAAGCTGTTAAATGGCAGGTACTTCTATATATATTCATATTAAAAAATAAAGGTATAATTAGAAAAGGAAAGATCGAATTTCAAGAAAAAAATAAACAGAAAAATAAGATAATATATGTTGAACTTACAGAAGAAAATGAATCAAAATTAGAACAATTAATTAAAGATATAGATCAACTATTGGAAGAAGAAAGTCCTCCTAAAATTGAAAAAGTTAAAGGGTGCAAAAAATGCGCTTATTATGAATATTGCTATATCTAAAAACGTATAAGAGAAGGTGAATTTTATGGCAAATGGTACTAAATATTTAATGAGTATGGGAGAACTTAAAAGAAAAGATAACTCTATTGTATTTCATAACGAAAAAGGAAATTCTTATTTGCCAGTAGAATCTATAAAAGAAATATACTGCATGAATGAAATTGCTTTAAATACTAAATTTCTTGATTTTTGCGCAAAAGCAGGAATAATACTTCACTTTTTTAACTATTATGGATACTACAGTGGAACTTTTTACCCAAAGGAGAATCTTGTAAGTGGTAAAGTTACAATAAAGCAGGTAGAAGCTTTTTTAAATAATAGAAATAATATAGCAAAGTCATTTGTACAAGGTATAGCAGATAATATATATGAAGTGTTATATCATTATTATAGACATGATAAAAAAGAGGTACAACCTACAATTGAATGGATAAGAAAAAAATTACCGGATTATATTGAAGATGAGAATTTAGGGATAAAACAAATATTGAGGATTGAAGGTGAAATATGGCAGAGATTCTATGAGAACTTTAAATATATTCTTCCAGAAGACTTTATACTCAATAAAAGAGTAAAAAGACCTCCAGATAACCCTATAAATGCACTTATATCATTTGGAAATTCTATTTTATATTCAAAGACTGTATCGCAAATTTATAATACACATTTAAACCAAACTATAAGCTATTTACATGAACCATCTGAAGGAAGATTTTCTCTAAGTCTTGACTTATCAGAAGTTTTTAAACCAGTTATAGTTTATAGGACAATTTTTGATTTAGTAAACACAAAGCAGATTCAGGTAAGCAAACATTTTGATAAAAAATATAATTATTGTCTTCTAAATGAAAAAGGAAAGATGATATTTATACAAGCTATTGAACAGAGATTTGAGTCTGTTTTTCAACATACAAAACTTAAAAGGAAAATTACATATAAATCTGCAATCAAGATAGATGGATATAAACTTGAAAAATATGTAGTTGAAGGAATTGAGTTCAAGCCATTTAGTTTGAAAAATATGATATAGTATGGAGGATTTTAATGGGAAAAAATTTTAATTTTAATTATGCTTTTGTATTTTATGATGTAAATGAAAAAAGAGTAAATAAGATATTTAAAATATGTAAAAAGTATTTCCACCATCATCAAAATTCTGTTTTTAGAGGATCTATAACTCCATCTAAATTAATAAAATTAAAAAGTGAATTAAATAAGATCGTAGCAGATAAGGATTTTGTCACAATCATAAAACTTATAAATGATAGTTGCTTTGAAGAGGAAACTTTAGGTATAAATGATAAAAATACTGAAAACTTGATACTTTGAATTTTCCAACCTGTTTTCTATTTAGAATCACTTCAATTTATTTAGAATCAATGGGTTACGTTATTTCTTATAAAATATATGCATAATAAAAATTGGTTGGAAAAAATTCAGCGAAAACCTTTATTTATATGCTTTCAAAGCTTATAATGAAATTAAAGAATGGCTATTTTACACAGGTTGAACCTTAACATGAGATGT
>NZ_JAHHUY010000050.1:0-10182 GCF_019144085.1 Clostridium tyrobutyricum | reverse complement strand
TAACATGAGATGTATTTAAATTGGATAAAAAGTTTAAGGGACACCAAAAAGATAAAAGTTGAACCTTAACATGATATGTATTTAAATCCCATAGAAGCTCTATACTTGCCCATATATTAACTGTTGGACCTTAAAATTTTTGAAAATATTAAAATCAAACATTTTAATTAAAGAGACAATTATTATAAATAAATTGGTATAGAATTATATTGAATAAATCTATACCAATTTTTAATTTGATATCAAGCCTTTGTTAAAATATCTGTTAAACCCAATTTTTCTATTTTCTTTTTTATCTCATTTTTATCTGTAGTATATAGCCCCTTTTCTTTCATTCTGTTAAAATACTCTGCACCTGCAAAAGTATATCTATTTTTCCTACCCTCTGCAGTTTTAATTTTGTAATTGGCATAGCTTATTATATCTCCAATGGCAGTTTCAGTTGGAAGTACCAGCTCAGGTCTGCCGAGAGCATATCTTACTGCATTATGCCCTGCAAGAGAACCTGTACATATGGCTTCTGTATGACCTACGAATAAACCGCTTTTTTCTCCACCACAGAATAGGTTATCTACTCCTCGTACATGTAGATCATTAGAAACAGGGGCTACAGAAAGATATCTTATAGAATTTCCCTTGCCACCAGAGTAAGGATCTATAAATTTTACATTTTTTAATCCTGGTATTTTTCTCAATTTATCAAGAGGGTAATAAGATGTCATCAGTTTTGCATGTGCTATATTAACTAAACTGCAACATAGGGGAATATCCTACAAATTTTATAACTATTTTGCCGGACTTTTTTTTACTACCAAACCAGAGTAGTTCACTTATTAAATTATCAATAATTTGTTTTTGATTTTTACGTGAAAGTTTATCTATTATATCATGCCCATTTATAAGATCATCTATTAAATTCAAATTATAAGAATCCAGTTTGTGCTTTTTTTGAGAGTTATCAATAGCAGTCAATTTTTTCTCTAATTCAAGATAGTCATACTTTAGAGATTTAATTTTATCAATTATAATGTTTTCTATATATTGGTTTTTTGAAAGAATGTTAACTAAATTATCGATCTGATTTTTCTTTTGAGATATGGATTTAATAATAAAAGTTTTTTCACATTCTGTATTGTTACTTGGCCTAGCATTATAAATTATTTTTAATTTTTCAATAAATTTTATCTTTGATTTTGGAAGATTTTTAAGAATTGTTAGTACAGCATCTTCAATTTCTGCGGCTTTAGCATTATGATTATGACAGAGACTTCCATGGGATTTTCTTTTTGATGAGCACACATAATAAAATAATTTTTCACCTGTTACTTTGGAAACTCTTCCATGCTGAATAAGCATATATTTTTTGCAGTATCCACATTTTAATTTTCCGGTCAATATGGCATTATTTGTTTTCCCAAGTCTTGGAAAAGTATTCTTATTTTGACTGAATTGTTTTTGCACATTCAACCACAGCTCTGGTTCAATAGCACCTGGTATATTACTGACTGCTGCAAATTTTTCACCTGGCGCTTTAATGGATTTTATATGTTTGCCATTTTTTATACTCTGCTTGGTTTTGTTATATGTTAGAAGGGAATGTAAGTTGTCGGCTTTACCATAAACTTTCCATCCATTTGATTTTAGGTTGTCAATTACAGCATTATTTGATTTTACGTAAATAGGATTCTGCAATATAATTTTTAGTGTGGATTTTTCAAATGTTATACCTTTTTTAGATTTTATTTCATTTTCTGCTGCATATACTTCAAGTTTATGAAGACTGCCAAGTTCAATATATTTATTATAAAGGAATTTAATAGTATTCATTTCCCTGGTATTTATGTCTAAATAGGATATTTGACGTTCAAGTCCTGATTTGTCAATATATTTTTTCTTTTTTGAAACCAAACCCAGAGGAATTTTACCACCGGTCCATCTACCACTTTTGGCAAGTTCAAGCATATTGTCCTTTACACGCTCGGCTATGGTTTCACGTTCGAGCTGTGCGAATACAGAAGCTATATATATCATAGCTCTTCCCATTGGATTTGAGGTATCAAACTGTTCGCGTATGCTTATGAAGTCAACACTATTATTCTGAAGTATTTCAAGAGTTGAAGAAAAGTCAGCTACATTTCTGCTAATACGATCCAGTCTATAACATACTAGAATATCTATTTTATGAAGTTTTATGTCATTTGTCAATTTTTGAAATTCAGGTCTGTTTATGGTGCTCCCACTAAAACCTTCATCTTCATATATTAAGAATTCAAATTTTCCTTTGATGTGATTCTTTATATACTGTTTGCACATTTCTATTTGGTTCTCTATAGAATCACCTTTTCCTGTAAATTTGGATTTTCTAGAATATATAGCTATATTCATATATTTTACCACCTTGTTTATAAAATTGCTTCTACTTATAATATTATGTTTTCGATATAAAAATGTAGACATAAAATTTCAAATAATAAGTAACACAAATATGTTAAAATTCATATTTTAATAATATGAATCAAATCCATGGAGGTTATTACTATGTATAAAGTTGAAGTGTTATTGCCTGAAAATAGAGAAATTATTGAAGACAAATATGCGGAAGTGCTTGCGAATATTACAGCATCTCTTATAACTTATGAACAACTTGGACACTTAATTCTAGAACTTGAAAAACATATATAACCTGAAGAAGAAAAATAAATTAAAATAATATTGCATAGGAAGTAAACGTGGGATACATAGTTTAATATATAAACCAGATAATAAAATTTTTTGAAATTTTGTTACAAAAAGCAGGAAAAAAGAGAATAAAAATCAAAATATAAAATATATATAATAGTATTATGAAAAAATATAAATTGAAAAATAGGAGGCATAGTTATGATAATGATCGAATTCTATAAACAGAAACTAATAAAAATAGATAATAAAATTCAAATTGCTGATAAAGAAAAGGATTACAAAAAATTAACTGAATTAAAAGATGAAAGAGTTGAGATTGAAAGAAGAATTAAAAAAATTAAAAGTGGCAATTATATATAAGATAAAATTTTTCTTTGAAAAAGATAAATTAGGTTGTATGATATAAATAGTAGATTATTGAAGGTAGATGAATTTATTACATCAAAGGAGGAATTTAGTATATGGAAGGTAGACAATTGACAGATATTAATGATTTTCTACTAAAAGGAAGTTTATATGAAAAATTTAATATTTCTACTGATTATATAGAAGTGCTGGAACAACTAATTCATCCAGATAATAATTTTGCTATTAGAGTATATTGTCCAAAATGCGGACAAGTAAGTGTTTTTAAGAAAAGTAACACTAATAATAAAAAAAATTATTTAAAAAATCCATTAGATAAATTTATTGAAACAAGTACTGAAAGTAATGGAGATCAGCTAAAATTAATAAAAGAGCAAATTAAACATATGAGGTTAAAGAGGGAGAAGTTAGATAGAATTAAGCAGGAATATAAAAATTTTTCTTTAGAACTCAATTGTAGTATGGATGGACAAGAATTGATATATTATTTCCTATTGGAAAATAATACTATACAAAAAGTTGGACAAACACCTTCCACTGAAGAGTTAAATATAATGGAAATAGATAGATATAAAAAAATCCTATCTGAAACTGACTTGATAGAATACAAAAAGGCATTAAATATATTTTCAAATGGATGTGGCATAGGTTCATTTATTTATCTTAGACGTATATTTGAGAATTTAATTGAACAAAAGCATAAGATTGCCATGGTGGATCTTAAATCCATATGGGATGAAGAAAGATATAAAAAAGGAAGTATTGAAAATAAAATAAAATTATTAAAAAATTACTTGCCATCTTTAATTGTTAATTCAGATAAAAATTTAATATATGAAATTTTAAATCAAAATATATGTGAACTCGATGAGGAAACTTGTAAACATATGTTTGCTTTAATGAAAGATTGCATATTGTTAATAATTCAGCAAATTTATGAAAAACATAATATGGAGTTAAGAGAAAGAGAATATAAACAACATTTAGATGAAGTTACACAAAAATTAAATAAAACTCAATTATAATTAGTTGTTTTTAATATATTAAGATGCAACGGCAATATGTTTATTGGAGAAATATGTTGCAGTTTGGTTTACATTGCATGACCAGTATCCAAAAGTACAATGTTTTCTGCAAATTCTTTTAAAGCATATTGCTGGCATACTTTTGCCTTTAATTTATCCAAATTTACATCTTCTTTTGGAACTTTGAGCACTACTACACCCTTGTTTTCCAGTTCACTTACTAATTCTTTACTCATAGTATCTTTTGCAAGTTTACAGGAACCGCTGAATGCTCCATAATTTCCATCGGCTCTTTCTCCATGCAAATCTTCTACTCCAGCACATTTGCTTATACTTATTCTAGGCCCAAAGGATGGACATCTTAATATACACATGGAACAGCCATTTCCATATCTTATACAATTACCCATGGGACCTGTAGAACCAGTAGTTTCTATAAATACATCTGCTTCTTCATAATCGCCATTTGCAGTATATATTCCATCTATTTTATTCCCATCCATTTTTACATCTGAAACTCTTGAAATTAATTTTAATTTTATTCCGTTATCCAATAAATAATTTCTAACAACTGGTTCTATTTTATTTACATCATACAACCATGCATGTTTGTGACCTGGAAAATCCATATTTTTATGTCTTGTAAGTCTATCTGTAATATTTATGAGATCTCCTGCTCCAAGTGCTATAATTTCTTCTGCAGCTGTATATCTTCCATTGTTTCGCATTATTCCACCTACATTTCCAAGTCCCAGTACCATATCTGTCTTTTCATGTATAACTACCTCTGCACCAGCTTTTTTTGCTGTAAGAGCAGCGGCACATCCGGACCAACCTGAGCCAATTACTATGACTTTCATAAAAATGCCTCCTATATGAATCTTCTATCTTTAAACAAATCTCTAGGGTCCATTTGAACCTTGCATAATCTTTTAACTACATCGTTTTTATAGTGTTTGGTGCAGCTTGCACATATTCCTTCACCGCAGTTCATTTTGGAATTATTGCAGCAGGAAAAGTTTATAGACTTATCTATAAATTTGAGGATTTTATAAATAAGTATGTCAGGTCCACCACAGTAAAGTACATTTATATTATTTTCACTTATAATTTTACTTAATGTAGATTTAAAATTTTCATTAAGATCTCCATTATCTAACATAGAGGAATTTATTATTTCAGAATTGCATTGATCAAAATATTGTTTTCCAAAATTATCTTTAAATTCTGTATCTAAAATTGATATGATTTTATTGTTATTTAAACTTAATTTTTTTATAACATTAATAGAAGGTGCAATTCCTATACCTCTAGCTATGATTAAAGATGTTCCATTTTTAGCTTTTTTGATGTTTGAAAGTCCCATTATTCCATTGTAGAAAGGACCTCTTGTTGATATTTTTTCACTGGTATTTAGTTTTAATATATTTTTTGTCTTTATTCCATTTTCTTTTATGGCTACTTTTATAGTACTTTTATATATGTCTGATTCCATTATTGATATTGGAACATTATAGTAGGTTGGAAGATTTATGTTTTTTAAAAACACAAAACTTCCAGGATACACCAGTTCTTTTACTAGGTCTTCAGGTGCCTTTAGAGTTAATACATAAAGCGAATCTTCAGTCCTTTCTTTTTTTAACACTGTTGCCATATAGGTTTTTCTCAATTTTGTGGGTTTCCTTCCATTGGATATATATTTTTCATATATGCAAACACCACACCAATCTTTGCACTGACAGAATTCTTCGCCAGAAAGCTGAGAGCAGAGTATGCAGTCATGAGTCTCTGCAAGATGACATGGACAATAAATACTACCAGCATCGATACAATACATGTAAATAACCTCCGTCCATAATTCCTATAAATATTTAAGTTTCATTAATTAATATTGAGATAAATAAAGCTGTGTACATTATCAGATTATTTTTTAGGCTGTTTTTTGTTACTTGAATTATGTTAAAAATTTATGATATAATTTGTTTCAATAAGAAATATATCAAATTTTATATAATCTATGAACATTTAATGTGTTATTATATATAATAGGATAAAGGAATTAGTTTAAGAAAGGATGTTTTTAATGGAAGAAAATATGGAAGAAAATTATGATTTAACAAATCCATACGAAATTGCAAGATACATAAAAGAGGCTAAAAAAGCTACACCAGTTAAAGTATATATCAAAGGAGACATATCAGATTGTGACTTCGGAAATATAGAAGATTATGGTTCATGTGATTTTCATGTGATTTTTGGTGAAAGTGATGAGATAGCAGATTTCTTAGAAAAGAACAAGAATAAGATAAATAAATTCAGGTTAGAATATGACAGACGTAATTCAGCAATTCCATTAATAGATTTAAGAAATATAGATGCGAGAATAGAGCCTGGTGCTATAATAAGAGACAAGGTTAAAATAGACAAAGGTGCAGTAATAATGATGGGTGCAGTAGTAAACATAGGTGCTGAAATAGGAGAGGGCACCATGGTAGATATGAATTCAGTTGTAGGTGCAAGAGGTAAGCTTGGAAAGAATGTACATCTTGGTGCAGGATCCGTTGTAGCTGGAGTTTTGGAACCACCAAGTAAGTCACCATGTATAATAGAAGACAATGTTCTAATTGGTGCCAATTCAGTTATTTTAGAAGGCGTTAAAATAGGAAAAGGATCTGTAGTTGCTGCAGGATCTGTAGTAGTAGAGGATGTCCCTGAAAATGTAGTTGTTGCAGGTTCACCTGCAAAGGTAATAAAGTCTGTAGATGACAAGACAAAAAACAAGACAAAGCTTGTTGCAGATTTAAGAAAATAATATGTAATAAGAATAGGTATACACGATTACGTGTATACCTATATTAAATTATTTAGGAGATTCTTTTGTCCTTTACATTATTATTAGTTTTATCTATTTCAGTTTGTTTTATACTTGTATCATTGGTGTCATCTGAAGAGGCCTCATTAAACGTATCTTCCTCATCAGAAGTTTTATCTATCTTTTCCATTTTGGATATGGAAACTTCGTAAGCAACTTTTTTTATTGTTTCGGATTCAGAGATTTTTTTCTGGTATTCTCTACTTTGCAATCTTCCCCATACTCTTATATTGTCACCAACTTTTAAGGATTTGCAAAATCTTGAGTTCCTTCCCCAAGCTATAGTTGGTATGTAGTCGGATTTATTATAGGCTCTATTTACTGCTAAAAGCATGTCAGAAATCTCTCTACCAAAAGGTGTTGTTCTATAAACGGGTTCTTTGCATATAAATCCATCAAGAAATATTTGGTTTGGATTTTTACTTCTTTCAGTGCAAACACTTATATTTCTTGCAAATACAGTTAATATAAGTCTGTTTGCTCCATCTACAAATTTATTATAGGATCTTAATTGCCCCTCTACTATTACTTGAGCTCCTAATTTGATATCTATATCACTTATTAATCTTTCTGAAATTGTTATAAAGAGTATATCGTTAGTTTCACTTAATCTTGGTACTTTAATATTAAAAGTATAAAAACCTTCACTATACATTTCATGGCTGAAATTAAGCTCTGAAATCACTTCCCCCTCTAGATAAATCTTGTTGTTTAACATAAGATTCTCCATGTAAACCCCTCTTTCCATTAGTTTTAAATTATTTATCTACATATAAATATTCATAAAAAGTTTAAAATATACTAAAAATCATAATTTAATCTTTTATTTGTTTACCATTTGGATTTATTTTATAATTGTTTTTATATATCAAATTTCCAACAGTAACAAAGTTATATCCTTTATTTTTAAGCGTTTCTATTATTTTTGGTAAATTTTCCGGAGTATATTTAGCACTACTATGGAATAAAAGTATTGAACCTGGCTCAGTGTTTTCAACTACTTTTTTATATTCAATATCAGAACCTTTTTCCATCCAGTCCACACTATCTACATTCCATTGAATGCATTTATATCCTGAAGATTCTACTGCGCTTACAGCTTCATCATTATAGGATCCTGCTGGGAATCTAAATAGTTTTGTACCTGTACCTGTTATGTTCCTTATCTTTGCTTCATTTACATTTATATCTTCTAAAATTTTGTCTTTTGAGAGTTGTGTCATGTCTGGATGTCTATTGGAATGATTTCCAAGTTCATTTCCTCTTTCAGAAATTTGTTTTAGAATGTCCGGATATTTGTTTACCCAATCACCAACTACAAAAAAAGTAGCTTTTATTTTATATTTATCAAGTATATCAAGTATATCTTTAGTATGCTCAGTGTTCCCAAGACTTACATCAAAGCTTATGGCTATTTTTTTATCCTTTGTATCTACACAGTAAATGGGTAATTTTTTATTTATGCCCATGAATACCCCTGTATTTTTGTAATTTATTAATAAAGAGAATACTGAACCTATAATTACAAGAATACATACCATAAACAATTTTTTCTGTGCTCTTATTCTCAAAAATTTACCTCCTAAATTTTTTCCCATAGTTTTATATAGTATTTTTAACACATAAATATTACATAAATAGATAAATTTATTTTAAGATATTTTATGTTATAATTATTAATAAAGATATTTTAATATTTTTAATTCAATGAGGTGGATTTAAATGTCTGAAAATACTCTAGAATTAGCGGAGAATAAACTTCTTTTACTTTATATATTTAAAAAAATAAAAATCCCTATTTCTAATAATAAGATTACAGAGATTGTACTTGAAAATAATTTTATAAATTATTTTATACTTCAGCAGTATTTAGATGAATTACTGGTTTCTAAATTTATTCAGTATGTTGATGCAGAAAAAGATCATAAATTACTTATTACCAAAAAAGGTATAAAAGTATTGAATCTATTTGAAAATATGATATCCAAAGAAAAAATAAAAATAGTAGATGTTTATTTTAAAAAACATGTAAATAACACAGAAAAAGATGTACTTATAAGTTCTGAATACATTTCAAAAGATGAAGATAATTATATAGTTGATTTAAAAGTAACAAAAAACGAAATTACATTAATGAATATAAAATTAAGTGTAAAGTCGGATAAAGAGGCACATGAGTTGTGTAATAAATGGAAAAGTAATACTGACAACATATACTATAAGATTATCCAAACTCTTTTAGAAAGTTAAAAATCAATTTATTATCATACCTGTAGGTTCAGCCCCTATAGGTATAAATTTTTTTGATCCACTCTCCACATTTAATTTTATTAAGATATTGTTGTAGCTGTCTCCTATATAGAGTTCATTGCGATATTTTAGTATTCTGGACGGCATACCACCTACAATTATTTTTTTCATTTCTCTATAATTATTTATATTTATCATACTTATGGTACCATCTCCAAAGTTTGATATATAACAATAATTATTTGTACAATATATATCCATAGGGGAATTTCCTACAGTTATTCTATTTAGTACAGTATGATTTTTAAGGGACAATATAGATATATTTCCTTTGAATTCAGATCCCAAATTACTTTCACAAATCAGTATATGCTGACCGTCTATAGTAAAAATAGCTTTTGTAGGATAAGCTCCTACTCTTATATTTTTTATATGTTTTGTATTTGTGCAATCTATTAATGTTATACTGTCACTTTCCATATTGGATACCAGAAGAATTTTTTTTCTGGCATTTAAGTATATGCTGTGAGGAAGATTTCCACAGGGGATTTGTTCAACTATTCTTTTAAGATTGAAATCAAATACTATCAAACTATTTGAATCACCGCATATTATATAGGCTTTATTATCTAATGTAACAATATCGTTACAATTGGAGCCTATATAGTAGTTATCTTGATTTATGTCAGTTTTTAAATCTATTATAGAAATGCTGTTGCTGTAATTATTAGCTGTTATTAATTTATTGTTTCTTGTACATATTCCATGAGGACCTATCTTATGATTTAGATTTTCAGATTTCAGGTGAATTTTTTTAATCACACAGAAGTCATCTAAATTAACCTTGGATATAAAGTCGGAACAATTACTGCATATATAAAGATAGTTCAACTCCATCACCCCCTACAAATATAATATGTACATGTATTAAAATGTGTAATAGTAAAACTAAATTATTTTTTATCTTCAATTCGTAATTTGAATATA
>NZ_JAHHUY010000004.1:40535-150569 GCF_019144085.1 Clostridium tyrobutyricum | reverse complement strand
TAGCACCGTTTAAGCCATTGGCACCAGTAGGACCAACAGGACCCTGAGGACCGATAGCACCGTTTAAGCCATTGGCACCAGTAGGACCAACAGGACCTTGAGGGCCATTAGCACCATTTAAACCGTTGGCACCAGCAGGACCTTGAGAACCAGTAGGACCAGCGGGGCCCTGAGCACCGTTAGCACCAGCAGGACCCTGAGGACCAGTAGCACCATTCAAACCATTTAAACCATTAGCACCATTTAGACCATTCAAGCCGTTAGCACCAGCAGGACCCTGAGGACCGGTAGCACCGTTTAAGCCATTGACACCAGTAGGACCAATAGGACCTTGAGGGCCAGTAGCACCATTTAAGCCGTTGACTCCAGCGGGACCTTGAGGACCGACAGGACCAGCTGGACCCTGAGGACCAGTAGCACCGTTTAAGCCGTTGGCACCAGCAGGACCCTGAGGACCGGCAGAACCAGTGGCACCATTTAAGCCGTCAGCACCTTGAGGACCTTGAGAACCAGTAGGGCCAACAGGACCCTGAGGACCGGCAGGACCAGTAACACCATTTAAGCCGTCAGCACCTTGGGGACCTTGGGGACCAGCAGGGCCAGGACATCCTTGCGGACCGTTAGGGCCAGCAGGACCTTGAGAACCAGTAGGGCCAACAGGACCCTGAGGACCGGCAGGACCAGTAACACCATTTAAGCCGTCAGCACCTTGGGGACCTTGGGGACCAGCAGGGCCAGGACATCCTTGCGGACCGTTAGGGCCAGCAGGACCTTGAGAACCAGTAGGGCCAACAGGACCCTGAGGACCGGCAGGACCAGTAACACCATTTAAGCCGTCAGCACCTTGAGGACCTTGGTGACCAGCAGGGCCAGGACATCCTTGAGGACCGTTAGGGCCAGCGGGACCTTGAGAACCAGTAGGGCCAACAGGACCCTGAGGACCGGCAGGACCAGTAACACCATTTAAACCGTCAGCACCAGCAGGACCTTGAGGACCAGTTGGGCCAGTAGGGCATACTGGGCATGGTTTTTCACATTTATAGTCTATGGATAAATAAGGACTATTAGCACCTCTACTGCTATCATATCCAATTATAGTATAAGGAGTATCCTCTATTCCGACTAATGTTAAACCATTATTTGCAATGGTATTATTGTACCAGTCTCTAACTAAATTTGTAATATCAAATTTTACATAATGACCTATATCTTTATTAGATATTTTAATTTTATATGGAGTAATTGAAATATTAGGTGCATTATTCCATGTAACTGTGTTTTGGCTAAAATTAACCAAGTTATTATAAACTGTTACAGTTTGAGATGGATAGCTGCAATGATCTTTATCTTTTCTGTTAACATATATATATAATAGTGCTTTGGTTATTTTACATTTAGAAGGTATTGAACCAGGAATATCAAACTTTAAAAGACTTCTATAGGAATCCGGGCAGTTCTTATATCTTGTGTATTCGCCTGTATATAAAACTGAAGATGAAACAAAGTTCTTATTTGGGAAAAACTCGGATATATAGACATCATCAGTAGGATAAGCTCTGTGAATAGTCATATAATACATACCTCACTTTCGAGTATTATTCTGTTGTAATAAAACAAGTTTTAATTTGCTTCAATTATAATATATTATAGGACAGTAGGTTTGGTTACATATTAGAGTGCTTAAATTAAAGTATTTAAATTAAAGTGCTTAAACTTTTAAATGTTATTTTTATTGTGCAATAATTAAAATATGTGATACTATGATTCATATGAAAAAATTAAAAAATAAAATTGATACTTGGAGATGAATATATGAAAAAAATTGAGTTATTAGCTCCTGCTGGAGATATGCACAGCTTATATGCAGCAGTTCAATCTGGATCTGATGCAATTTATCTAGGTGGAAATAAATTTTCTGCTAGGGCTTACGCAAATAATTTTAATAATGAAAATCTTGAAGTTGCAGTTAAATACTGTCATATTTATGATGTTAAAATATACATAACTATAAACACGCTTATGAAGGAAAATGAATTGAAAGAGGCAGTTAGATATGCAAAG
This sequence comes from Clostridium tyrobutyricum, assembly GCF_019144085.1. Taxonomy (GTDB): domain Bacteria; phylum Bacillota; class Clostridia; order Clostridiales; family Clostridiaceae; genus Clostridium_B; species Clostridium_B tyrobutyricum_A. Next base: position 148,508 of record NZ_JAHHUY010000004.1, on the reverse strand, counting down.
TTTTTACATAGTATAGGTGTAGATGGTCTTATAATACAGGATATAGGATTTGCAATTAATATAAAGAAAATTCTACCTGATTTTGAATTACATGCTTCAACTCAGATGACAGTTCATAATCTTGAAGGTGCACTGTTTTTAAAAGAAATTGGATTTAAAAGAATAGTATTATCTAGAGAACTTTCGCTAAAAGAGATACAATATATATCAAGAAATCTTGGAGTTGAAACTGAGATATTTATACATGGAGCTCTTTGTATTTGTTATTCAGGTCAATGTCTTATGAGCAGTACGATTGGTGGAAGAAGTGGGAATAGGGGAAGATGCGCACAACCCTGCAGACTTCCATATAGTGTAGTAAATTTACAAAATGGAGTCAACAGAAAAGGATATATTTTAAGTCCTAAAGACATGTGTATTATTGAAAATATAGAAGATATAATAAATACTGGTGCAGCTTCTCTAAAAATTGAGGGAAGAATGAAAAGACCAGAATATGTAGCTGGAGTTGTAAGTGAATACAGAGCTGTAATAGATGAATATATAGAGTCCAAAAGCAAAAATAATAACATTAATATAAGTGAATGCAAAAAGAGATTATTACAACTATTTAATAGGGAAGGATTTTCTAAGGCTTATTTATTTAAAAACACAGGAAAAGATATGATGTCTTATTCATTTCCAAAGAATACAGGAGTTGAAATTGGAAAGATTGAAAAAGATATGACTATTCTTTTAAATGAGTGTATATCTAAAGGTGATGGAGTTAGGAACAACAAAAATGGATTCACTGTTTCTAAAATAATTGAAAATAATAGGGAATTGGATAATGCTGAAAAATCTCAAAGAGTAAAACTTATGCCGGTAAGATATAAATCAGGTGATATAATATATAAGACATCGGATTTAAACCAACTCAAAAGATTGGAGAATATTTATAAAAGTCCTTATAAAAGGAAAATATACTTGAATCTAAAAGTAAAATTCAAAGTAGGAACAGACTTTTTACTTGAAACCAAATATAAGAATCATGTATTTACTTTTGCTGGTGAAATTGTTGAAAGTGCAGTTAAAAGACCTGTTACCAAGGATAGAATAAGTGAAAATCTATTAAAAACAGGAGATACCCCTTTCAAATTTTCAAATATGGAATTTATAGATTATGAAGAAGGATTTTTACCTATGTCTGAAATAAATATTGCCAGAAGAGAGCTTATAAATAAAATTGAAAAGTACGTGCTTGGGAAAAATATGCCTGTAGTTAATGATAAATATAAATTTGATATAACTGATATTGAAACTAAAGTTGATTTACCAGGAAATATAATATTTGTAACCACAAATGATCAGCTTAGAGCAGCTTTAGAATTAAACTTCAATTCCATATGTGTAGACCCTTTTCAACGAAAGAACTCAATTAAATTGGATAATATTGAAAGTAATATAGATATATATATTAAAGCTCCTAATATAATAAAGGAGGAATTCGATTATATATGCAATTTTATAGAAAAAAATTCTAATAGAATTAAAGGTATAATTACCTCAAATCTAGGTATATTGAACAGATTTAAAAATAAAATAAATTTAATTGGAGATTATAAACTTAATATATTTAATAGTGCTTCTTTGAAGTTTTACAATGGATTTACAAATGGAAATTGTTTGAGTGTAGAGTTAAGTAGAGGTGAAATTAGAAATGTATTAAATAATACCAAATATAGTGCTCAAATGTTGATGTATGGGAAAATTGAACTTATGGTAAGCGAATATTGTGCTATAGGAAGCACTTTTGGAGGCAGGACTGCTTCAAAAAACTGCAATAGTTCCTGTGAACATGGTGAATATTGTATTATAGATAGAAAAAATATAAAATTCCCAATTAAAACAGATAAGTTCTGCAGAAGTCATATATATAATAGTGTTTCTTTAAATTTAATATCTGATATGAAAGAAATTAGGAATATGGGCATAAAAAGTTTTAGACTGGATTTTTTAGATGAAAGTTATGAACAAACCAAAAACATATTAAAAGCTTTTATTTCAGAAAAGTGGAGTGGAGATTTTTCTGAATTTACGAGAGGCAGTTATAAAAGAGGAGTAGAGTAAATTTAATAGATTTTTAGTGAAATATGAAAGGATGAATAATTTTACATGAACGAAAAGTCTTTAGAAATATTGGAATTTAATAAAATAAAGAAAAAAATAGAAGAGTATACCAACACTGTTGCAGCTAAAGATATAATAGAGGATCTAAAACCTTATGATAATATTTATGCAGTAAGACAGCACTTGGAAGAAACTAGAGAAGCGTTTAAATTACTGGTGATCAAGGGCGAGGTTCCTTTTGATGGAGTTTATGATGTGAGAACTGGGATAACTATGGCAAAAAAAGGTTCGGTACTTATGCCCATTCAGATACTGAGAATAGGTGCAGTGCTAAGGTCTGCAAGAAGATTTAAAAAATATATAAGTCATAAAGATGATGAAGAATCGTTTCCTGTAATAGAAGACATATGTTCAGGAATTACGGAATTAAATAAGTTGGAAGATAAAATATTTTTATCCATAGAAAGTGAAGAACAAGTATCGGATAGGGCAAGTTCTACTTTATATAAAATTAGAAGAAGTTTAAGAGATAAAAATTCTTCTGTAAGAGATAAAGTGAATTCTCTTATGAGAAATTATTCCCAGTATTTGCAGGACAGTATATATACCATGAGAGGGGATAGATATGTACTTCCAGTAAAATCAGAGCATAAATCCATGGTTCCTGGATTAGTACATGATCAAAGTGCAAGTGGATCTACTCTGTATATAGAACCTATGGGGCTTGTAAATCTCAATAATGAAATAAAGGAATTAAAATTAAGTGAAAAAGCTGAAATAGAAAGAATACTGGCAGGGTTGTCACTAGAGATATATGATGATATATCTGCAATTGAGATAGATGCCAACATATTGTGGGAACTGGATTTTATATTTGCAAAAGCTAAATTTGCAAATGATTTAAATTGTACAATTCCTTCAGTAAATGAAGATGGAATTGTAGATATAATACAGGCAAAACATCCTCTTATAGATAGAAAAGTAGTTGTCCCAATGGATATATACATGGGAAAGAAATTTAAGTCTCTTGTTATAACAGGTCCTAATACAGGAGGAAAAACAGTAACGTTAAAAACCATAGGGCTTTTGCATATTATGGCTTTAAGTGGGCTTATGATACCCGCAAGGGAAAATTCCACAGTAGGATTTTTTAATGAAGTATTTGCTGATATTGGTGATGAACAAAGTATTGAACAAAATTTGTCTACTTTTTCTTCTCATATGACAAATATAGTTAATATTATAGATAAGGCGGATGAAAAGTCTTTAGTACTATTTGATGAACTTGGTGCAGGAACTGATCCAACTGAAGGAGCTGCACTTGCAGTTGCAATACTTGAAAATTTGAAGAAAAGAGGTTCAAGTATAGTTGCAACTACCCACTATAGTGAATTAAAAGTATATGCACTTAAAACTGAAGGAGTTGAAAATGCATCTGTAGAATTTGATATTGAGACATTAAGACCTACATATATACTTATAATAGGAATACCCGGGAAATCCAATGCCTTTGAAATATCAAAGCGACTTGGACTTCCAGATTTTATAATAGAAGATGCTAGGGAAAATATAACTAGTGAAACTTTAAAATTTGAAGATTTAATTCAAAATCTTCAGGATAAAAATTTGAAAGCTGAGGCATATAAACGAGAAGCCGAGAATCTAAAGGCTGATGCTTTAAAAATTAAAGATAAGTATGACAATAAATTGAAAAAACTTCAGAATACTAGAGACAAGATATATATGGAAGCACAGAGAGAGGCAAAAAATATAATAAAAGAAGCAAAAGATGAATCGGATAAAATAGTACGTGAAATGCATGAGATGGAGAAACTTGGATATACTTCTGAGGCTAGAAAAAATCTGGAAATGCACAGAAAAAAAATCAACAGAAAATTAGATGAAACCGAAAGCAAACTATATATAAATAAAAGTGATGATGGTGAAAAACTTAAAAATGTAAAAGAAGGAGAAGAAGTATTTCTTCCTTCCCTCAATCAAAATGTAATAGTTCTTGCAACACCTGATAACAGAGGTGAGGTTCAAGTTCAGGCAGGCATAATGAAGGTAAGTGCAAAATTAAAAGATTTAAGAGCTCCAAAGGGAATTTCAAAACAGCAGAAAAAGAAAAAAAGAGAAGCTAAATTGAATTTTAAATCTGTATCAAGTTCTGTAGATCTAAGGGGTATGGATTCCATAGAAGCATCTTATACTACGGATAAATATTTAGATGATGCATATATGAGTGGATTAAAAGAAGTAGTAATAATTCATGGAAAGGGAACTGGTGTACTTAGAAATTCTATAAATGAAATGTTGAAGCATCATTCTCATGTCAAAAACTACAGGTTAGGTGAATATGGTGAAGGTGGAACGGGCGTTACTGTAGTTGAACTTAAATAGGAGGACTATATATGATTATAGTAAGTGCATGTCTTTGCGGAATAAATACAAGATATGATGGAAAGTCCAGTTTGGATTATAAAGTTTTAAAACTTCTAAAATCCGGAAAAGCAATCCCCGTATGTCCCGAACAACTTGGTGGTTTGACTACACCACGACTTCCATGTGAAATAAATGGGGGAACTGGAAAAGATGTATTGATTGGAAAAGCTAGAATAATTGATAAAGAGGGAAATAACTTAACTGAGCAGTTTGTAAAAGGAGCTAATGAAGTAATAAATATATGTAAAGTATGCTCTATAAAAACTGCCATATTAAAATCCAAGAGTCCATCCTGTGGATGTGGAAAAATATATGATGGAAGTTTTTCTGGAAATACTATAAATGGAAATGGAGTATTTGCACAACTACTTATAGAAAATAACATAGAGGTTATTGAAGTATAAAAATCAGGATAGCTCAAATTTTATTGTGAGCTATCCTGATTTTGTTGAATCGGGAATATTTTATTATTTTACCACTTTAATATATTCGACTTCAGGATCTTCTGTTCCTTGAACATAAAGACCTGCTTCCTTAAGTTGTTTAACATAGTCAACTATATCCTTGGTTATTTCTTCTCCAGGACATAGTACTGGAATTCCAGGAGGATAGGCCATTAAAAATTCTCCACTAACCAGACCTACACTATTTTTTAAAGAAACAGCTTCTTTTTCTACATTAAAAGCATCTCTTGGAATTTTAATTTGTTTTGGAATGTCAGGGACGTCAAGAAAATCTGACTTTTTAGTATTATTTCCAAAATACTCTTTACTGATTTCCTTAAGGGCATTTATTAGAGCATTCATATTTTCCATTGTATCTCCAAAGGATCCTACAGCTAGAACATTATATATATCTGAAAGTTCCATTTGGATATGATATTTACTTGATAAAATCATATCCAAATCGTATCCTGTTATTCCTAAATCTCTACAAGTAATAGTTATCTTTGTTGGATCCAGCGAGTACACACCGCTGTTACCTAGAAGTTCATCTCCAAAACAATAAAGACCAGGAATTTTGTTTATTTCACATCGTGCATAATTGGCTAGATCTATAGCTTTATCCAATAGTTCTTTACCGCTGATTGCAATCTGCCTTCTGGCACAATCCAGGGAAGCCATTAGTATGTAAGAAGGTGAAGTAGTTTGTAGTAATGATAAAACCTGTTGTACTCTATGAACGTCAACTCTTTCAGAATTAACATGTAGTAGAGAGGCTTGAGTAAGTGCACCTATTATTTTATGAGTACTTTGACAACACATATCACTTCCAGCATCCATGGAGGAAAGGGGAAGTTTTTTATTAAAACCAAGGTGTGGTCCATGGGCTTCATCTACTATTAATGGAATATCATAACTATGAACAATAGTTGCTATTTTTTTTATATCTGCAGCTACACCATAGTATGTTGGATTTATAATTAAAACTGCTTTTGCATCACTATTTTCTTCTAGTGTCTTAGCAACGGTTTTAGGAGTGACACCGTGGGCAATTCCTACCTTTTTATCAAGTTCAGGCTGCATATATACAGGAATAGCACCACTTAGTATAATTCCTGCTGTTACTGATTTGTGAACATTTCTAGGTATTATAATTTTGTCACCTGAATTTACTACAGACATAATCATCGCCTGTATTGCTCCTGATGTGCCATGTATTGAAAAAAAAGCAGCGTCTGATCCATATGCATCAGCTGCTAATTCCTGAGCCCTTTTTATAGGACCTGTAGGATGATGCAGACTGTCAACTGATTTGAAAACTGTCACATCTATTTTGAAAGGATTTTCACCTATAAAGGTCTTGAATTCTGCATCTGCTCCAACACCTTTTTTGTGACCCGGTACATGAAATGGTATAGTTTTTCGTTTTACGTATTCCATTAATGCATCAAATAGCGGAGTTTCATTTTGATCTAATTTGTACATCTGGATATGCACCTTCTTTCATAAAAACAACCCTTTAACTCTTGAATTTAAAGGGTTTTCTTATATTTAATAAAAACTAATATTATTATATGTTAATTATTTTATAAATTCAACAATATAAATAAATTTTAGGGTAGGTAAAAGTGATTTTAATAAGTATTTATAGTATAATTGTAAATGTTAAATATTGATATATAGATGATTTTGATAAATAGTAGGAGGTATTGATTAATGTATAGAGAAAAATATGAACAGTGGTTGAACTCAAAGTTTATTGATGAGGGTACAAAACAAGAATTGCAAAATATTAAAGATGAAAAGGAAATAGAAGACAGATTCTATAAAGATCTTGAGTTTGGAACTGGTGGCCTTAGAGGAGTAATGGCAGCAGGAACAAATAGAATGAATATATATACTATAGGAAAAACTACACAAGGTTTATCTGATTATTTATTAAATAAATATAAAAATACAGATATATCAGTATCTATAGGATATGATTCAAGAATTATGTCAAATGAATTTGCTGAAAGAGCGGCACTTAATTTATGTGCCAATGGAATTAAGGTTAATTTATTTGAATCTTTAAGACCTACTCCTATGTTGTCCTACGCCGTCAGGTATTTTAAAAGTAAAGCTGGAATAGTAATAACTGCATCTCACAATCCAAAGCAATATAATGGATATAAGGTTTATGGAGAAGATGGTGGACAGGTAACCGATACTTTAGCCCAAGAAATATTATATAGAATAGAAAATGTAGACGATATTTCCAAAATTAAAAATATGAGCAGGTCTGATGCAGAAAATAAAAAACTGTTGAATATAGTTGGAGAAGAAGTAGACAGATCATATTTAGAAAAAGTAAAAGGACTTGGAATAAGAAAAGAATTAGTTAAATCAAAGGCAAAAGAACTGAACATAATATATACACCAATTCATGGTAGTGGAAATGTTCCAGTAAGAAGAGCACTTAGTGAATTAGGTTATGAGAATGTATTTGTAGTAAAGGAGCAAGAAAAACCAGATGGAAATTTTCCAACTGCCCCATATCCTAATCCCGAGGATCCAAAGGTATTTGAAATAGCTCTCGATATGGCTAAAAAGATAAAGCCAGATATAATATTTGGAACTGATCCAGATTGTGACAGAATTGGAGTTATAGTAAAAAACTCTAACGGAGAATATAAAATCTTAACTGGAAATCAAACAGGAATTCTTCTGACAAATTACATTTTATCTTCTTTAAAAGAATTTAATTCAATACCTGAAAATGGAGCTGTAGTTAAGACAATTGTGACCACAGAGGCTGTTTCAAAAATAGCAGAAGATTATGGTGTTGAGATAATAGACGTACTTACAGGTTTTAAATATATAGGAGAAAAAATAAAGGAATTTAAAAAGAGTGGAGACAAGAATTTTATATTTGGATTTGAAGAGAGTTATGGTTATCTGGCAGGTGATTTTGTAAGAGACAAGGATGCAGTAATTGCTTCTACACTTATATGTGAAATGGCCTTATATTATAAATCCAGGGGTATGAGTTTGTATGATGCACTTATAGCATTGTATGATAAATATGGATACTACAGAGAAAAACTTGTATCAGTAGAACTTAAAGGAAAAGAAGGTCATGAAAAAATTGAAAAAATAATGCAGTACCTTAGACATTCAATGAAGAATATTGTTGGCAGTGTAAAAATAGTCAAGAAGATGGATTATAAACTAAGTGTGGAGAAAGATCTTGTAAATATAAAAGAAAGCTTTATTGATTTACCTAAATCCAATGTTCTTAAGTTTATACTGGAGGATAAATCCTGCTTTGTAGTAAGACCATCCGGAACGGAACCCAAGATAAAAATATATCTATCTGTAATAGGAAATACTTTGGATGATTCCAATAATAGAATTGAAAATTTTCAAAAGAAGATTGAAAGTATATTTGATGATGCATGTGAAAGTTAAAATATAAAGATATAGGTGAGATTTATGAATATAGAAGCACATTTTAAAGATAAACTATCAAGTATAATGTTTTTAGAGATAAATAGGGAAACTTTGCAAAAAGTATTCAAAGTCGATTTGAATGAAAGCATATATATACCATTAAAAGCTAAAAACATAGTAGATACTGTTAAAGCTGAAAACAATATGGATAAAATACCTGTAGCATTTTTTATAGAAGGTATGTTTTATGTACTCGGAGCAGATATTAAATTTAAATTCAATGACTGCTATAAGATTATATTAAAAAATACAAAGGATTCAGTACCATTAATAAAGGCTGAAATAGCAGATAGAGTAAAAAATAAAAATTATGAAGATGCGTATATACTTTTAAAAGGATTGCTCTGTGTGGAAAAAACTGAAGAAGTATACGATAAAACTATATTTATAATAGATAGACTTAGAATTATGAACAACGATTATAGAAATGAAGAATTGGAAATATTGGAGGGAGCTGAGAGCATTGATAACTATGCTCTCCCATATTTCTATCATGCAATAATTGAAAAAGAGAGAGAAGATTATGAAAAGGCTCTTTTTTATATTAATAACTATATATCAAAAGGTGGAGAGGAAACTCTAGAAGTTACAGATTTTAAAGAGTCAGTTAAATCAGTAGTAGATTTTGACAGAGCCAAGGAGATTCTGAATGAAAATCCTAAAGAAGCATTGAAAAAGCTTATTCCATTGATAGACACTTTTGGAGATCACGCTTCGCTTTACTACTATATAGCAGTAGGCTATAGAATGCTTCAAAACTATGAAAAGGCAATATATTATTTAAATGAAGCCCTAAGCATAGACAGCAGTATAGTTGAGATAGTAAATGAAATGGGAATAAATTATGCATCTATTGGAGATTACAAAACTGCTTTAGCATACTTGAGAAAGGCTTTTGAAGCTACTAAATCTGTGGAGATATGTACCAATATAATAATGTGCTATTTGAATCTTGGAGATATGGACAATGCAAAACTTAACTATGATATTGCCAAAAAGCTTGATCCAAATGATGAAATAGTTTTACAGATTAAAGGTTATTTAGAAAAAGATCAATAAATTATTTGAAAGGAGATTTTATTTTGAAAGTTAAAAAAGCTATAATACCAGCTGCGGGACTGGGAACCAGGTTTCTGCCGGCAACTAAAGCCCAACCTAAGGAAATGCTTCCGATAGTTGATAAACCTACAATACAATACATTATAGAAGAGGCTGTATCTTCTGGAATAGAGCAGATACTCATAATTACAGGAAGAAATAAAAGAGCCATAGAAGATCATTTTGACAAATCTGTTGAATTAGAAAAAGAGTTGGAAATGCATAATAAAACTCAACTTTTGGATTTAGTAAAAAAGATATCAAATATGGCAGATATATACTATATAAGGCAAAAAGAACCAAAGGGATTAGGCCATGCAATAAGTTGCGCTGAAACATTTGTGGGAAATGAACCATTTGCTGTAATGCTTGGTGATGATGTAGTAGATAGCAAAGAACCATGTCTTAAACAACTTATAAATTGTTATGACGAATATAAGACTTCCATAATAGGTGTTCAGGAAGTACCAAAAGATCAGGCATACAAGTATGGAATAGTCAAAGGAATGTATATAGAGGATAGAGTGTATAAAGTAAAGGGATTGGTAGAAAAGCCTAAAGTAGAAGATGCTCCTTCTAATATAGCCATATTAGGCAGATATATAATAACACCATCCATATTTAAAATACTTAAAGATACTGTACCTGGAAAGGGAGGAGAAATACAGCTTACAGATGCTCTTAGAACTCTAGCCAACAAAGAAGCGATGTATGCGTATAATTTTAGAGGAAGAAGATATGATGTAGGTGACAAATTGGGATTCTTACAAGCTACAGTGGAGTATGCTTTAAAGAGAGATGAATTGAAAAAGCCTTTTATGGAATATTTGTTAAATTTAAAGGATACAGAGTTGTTTAAAAATGTACATAAAGAAATTTTAGACAAAACTGATAAAAATAAGTTTACAATTTGATAAATAAAAATATATTGAATAATTTTAGCTATGATGTAAAATAGAAAAGAGAGTTTTAATGTAGAATTATTTTTGTAAAAATAACTTTAGGAAGTGTTGATATGCAGAAAGACAAAAAGCTTATTATATATGACATAGCTTTAATAATAGTTTCATTATATTTTGCGTTCCTCTTAAGATTTGATTTCAGTATACCATCAGAATATATGGAATTTTTAAAGTTGTCGTTAATCCCAGTAATAGGAATAACTCTTATATTTAATAGGTTTTTTAAATTATATAGCAGTATATGGAAGTATGCATCTATAGAAGAATTAATGTCTATTATTTATTCAGTTTCACTGTCAAATGCTGTATTTGTAGTTTATAGTTATATAGTAAGTTTTAGGTTTCTTGAAAACAGATATTATAGATTTCCTTATACTGTACATATAATATTTTGGATATTGTCTGTAGTAACTTTAGGCGGAACAAGATTTTTACTTAGAATGTTTGAGCAGAGTGCTGGAGAAAAAGGAGTAAACAAAAAAAGTAAAAGGCTCCTTATAATAGGAGCAGGAGATGCTTCTGCAATGTTGATAAAGGAAATAAAGAGACATAAAAATTTGAACTATGACATAGTAGGACTTATTGATGATGACTCTTATAAAAAGAAAAAATTTATAAGTGGTATAGAAGTTTTAGGAGGAAGAGGAGATATACCTGAAATATGTAAAAAAAATAGAATAGAGGATATAATAATTGCTATTCCATCAGTTGATATGCATTCAAAACGGGAAATTATAAACATCTGTAAAAGTACTGGATGTAAATTAAAAACATTGCCTGGAATATATGAAATTGTAGATGGAAAAGTCAATATAAGTAAATTAAGAGATGTAAATATAGAAGATTTACTTGGCAGGGAAGAAGTTAAATTAAACAACAGCAATATAAATAAATACATAAAAGATAAGGTAATATTGGTAACTGGCGGTGGAGGCTCAATTGGATCTGAATTGTGCAGACAAATAGCCAAGTTCTATCCTAAACAACTATTAATACTTGACATATATGAAAACAATGTATATGACGTTCAGATGGAACTTAATTATAATCATTCTGAATTGAACAAAAAGGTTATTATAGCTTCTATAAGAGATGCTGACAGACTTAGTGAAATTTTTTCACATTATAAACCGGATGTAGTATTTCATGCAGCTGCACATAAACATGTTCCACTAATGGAAATGAATCCTGGTGAAGCTGTAAAAAATAATATAATTGGAACTTATAATGTACTTAAATGTTGTAATGATTACAATGTGAAAAAATTTGTTCAAATAAGTACTGATAAAGCTGTAAATCCAACCAATATTATGGGTGCTACCAAGAGATTTTGTGAAATGATGGTTCAAGCTTTTGATGCTGTAAGCAAAACTGAATATGTAGCTGTCAGATTTGGCAATGTACTTGGAAGTAATGGTTCCGTTATTCCACTTTTTAAGAGGCAAATATCTCATGGAGGACCTGTTACTGTTACAGATCCTGAGATAAATAGATTCTTCATGACCATACCGGAAGCTGCACAACTTGTTATTCAGGCAGGTGCAATAGCCCATGGTGGAGAAATATTTGTACTTGACATGGGAAAACCTGTTAAAATAGTAGACCTGGCAAGAGATCTTATAACTCTATCTGGATATAGACCGGATGAAGATATAAAGATAGAATACACTGGATTAAGACCTGGAGAAAAATTATATGAAGAACTTCTTATGAATGAATTGGCACTTACATCAACAGAACATAAAAAGATTTTTGTTGAAAAGCCAAATAAAATAGATATGAAATTCATAGAAAAATCTATACTTGAATTTAAAGAAGTTGTATATGAGGACAGGGAACATATATTTAAACTTATGGAAGAAAAAGTTCCGACCTATACAAGAAAAAATAATGAAAGAGAATCAGCTTAAATAACAAAGAATATAAAGTAATAAACTAGCTGAAAAATAAATGTCACAATATACAGTATGATATAATAGGATAAGGAAAATTTGAATTAGAATATATTTATGATTTAATAAAATTTTGTATACTTGAAAACTCAGGAGGAAAAACAATGTCACAGTTAAAAAATGAATTGATATCAAAATTAAATGATAAGACTGCCAAGCTAGGTGTAGTAGGATTAGGATATGTGGGACTCCCACTTGCAGTTGAAAAGGCAAAGGTAGGGTATAATGTTATAGGATTCGATGTTCAAGATAAAAAAGTGAACATGGTAAATGAGGGACATAATTATATAGGAGACATAGTTGATTCAGATCTCTCTGCATTAGTTAAAGATGGTAAATTGAAAGCTACTACCGACTTTAGTTTTGTAAAAGATGTAGATGCAGTTACAATATCTGTTCCTACACCACTTGATTTATATAAGCAGCCAGATTTATCATATGTAGTAAATTCTACTAGAAGTGTAGCTAAATATTTACATAAAGGAATGTTGGTAGTTTTAGAAAGTACTACATATCCTGGAACAACAGAAGAAGTATTGAAACCAATACTTGAAGAGAGCGGTTTAAAATGTGGAGATGACTTTTTCCTTGCTTTTTCACCTGAAAGAGTAGATCCAGGAAATAAGAAATACAAAACTAAAAACACTCCAAAAGTAGTAGGTGGCTGCACACCTGAATGCACTGAAGTAGCAGCAGCACTTTATAGAAGCGTATTAAAAAGTGATGTGTTTACAGTATCCTCACCAGCAGTAGCTGAAATGGAAAAAATACTTGAAAATACATTTAGAAATATAAATATAGCACTTATAAACGAAATGGCTATATTGTGTAATAGAATGAACATAGACATATGGGAAGTAATAGAAGCTGCAAAAACCAAACCTTATGGATTCATGCCATTTTATCCAGGCCCAGGACTTGGTGGACATTGTATACCACTAGATCCATTTTATCTTTCATGGAAAGCTAAAGAATATGATTTCCATACCAAACTTATAGAAACTTCAGGAGATATAAATGATTCCATGCCATCTTTTGTGGTAGATAATGCTATGAAATTATTAAATAAATATCAAAAAAAGGCTATGAATGGTGCAAAAGTATTGCTCCTTGGAGTAGCTTATAAAAATGATATAGATGATATGAGAGAATCACCTGCTCTTAAGGTTATAGAACATCTGGAGGCTAATGGAGCTGATATCATAATAAATGATCCGTATATACCTAGTTTCAAACATAAAGATAAGGAATATAGAACTGTTGATTGGAAAGAAGTAATAGATGATGCGGATATAGTAATAATAACTACAAATCACAGTTGCTACGATTATGAAAAGATTGCTGAGAGAGCAAAACTTATTTATGATACTAGAAATGCTACTAAAGATGTAAAGAACAATAGAGACAAAATTCATAAACTGTAAAAATTATTAAAATGATATTATATTAATATAAGTCCTAATTTATGGGGCTTATATTACTGAATATAGTAATTTAAAAGAGAGGTGTCTTTATGAATAAATTAAAATTTGCCATTATTGGTTGTGGAAGGATTTCTTATAAACATGTGGAAGCTTTAATAAATAATAAGATGGAAGCGGAGCTTGTGTGTACATGTGACATAGTGCTGGATAAGGCCAAGGAAAAAAGCAGGGAATATGCAGATAAATTAAATGAAAACATACAAATAAAAACATATAGTGACTATAAGGAAATGCTTGAAAATGAGGATATAGACGTAGTTACAATTGCTACAGAAAGCGGATATCATCCTGAAATAGCTATGTACTGTATGAACAAAAAGAAAAATGTTATAGTGGAAAAGCCTATGGCATTATCAATAGATGATGCAAATAACATGATAAAGTGTGCAAAAGACAATAATGTAAAATTGTGCATAAGTCATCAAAACAGATTTAATGTGCCAATTCAAAAGTTGAGAAAGGCCATTGATGAAAAGAGATTTGGAAGACTTATAAACGGTACTGCAAGGATATTGTGGAACAGAAATATGAATTACTATAAACAAGCTTCATGGAGAGGAACATGGAAGTTAGATGGTGGTACATTGATGAATCAATGTATACATGATATAGATTTACTTCAGTGGATGCTTGGCGGGGAAATAGATACAGTATATTCACAAAGTGATACTTTCATGAGGGACATAGAAGCAGAAGATTTTGGAGCTGTAATAATAAGATTTAAAAATGGTGCTATAGGAATGATTGAGGGTAGTGCATGTGTATATCCTAAAAATCTTGAAGAAACTTTAAGCATATTTGGTCAAAATGGGGCAGTATGTATAGGTGGACTTGCAGTTAACAAGATAGAGACATGGAGATTCGATGATAATAAGGACAATGAGGAAGATGTATTGAAGGCTCAGGAGGGTGATCCTGATACAGTATATGGATTTGGTCATACTCCATTGTTTAAAGATATGATAGATGCAATAAATAACAATAGAGAACCTCTTGTAAATGGTGAAGAAGGCAAGAAGGGAATGTCTATAATATTGGCGGCTTATAAGTCAAGGCTTACAGGACAGCCTGTTAAATTCCCATTTGATAATTTCTCTACTATGGATATGATAAATGTAGATAAGATACATAAATAATTTGTTTTAGTCAAAAGGAGCAGAAGATTATGGATAAATGTTTTATATCTGAAACTGCGAATATAGGTAAAAATGTAAGCTTTGGATGTTTTGTAGTTGTAGAAGATGAAGTTGTTATAGGAGATAATTGTATTATTTCAAACAATGTAGTTATACATAAGGGAGCAATAATAGGTGACAATGTAAGAATTGATGATAATGCAGTTATAGGTAAACAACCTATGAGAGCGGCAAATAGTATATTTAAAGATGATGAAGAGCCATTACAGCCATCTAAAATAGAAGATGGCTGTTTGATAGGTGCAGCTGCTATTGTGTATGCAGGTTCCTGCATAGGAAAAAACACGTTGGTTGCAGATATAGCTGTAGTTAGAGAAAATGTAACTATAGGTGAAAAGACCATAATTGGAAAAGGTGCCACAGTTGAAAATTACTGCAGCATAGGATCAAATTGTAAAATTCAGACAAATGCATATATAACAGCTTATTCAAAAATTGAAGATTATGTTTTTATAGCCCCATGCGTTGTTACGTCAAATGACAATTATGCAGCTAGATCTAAAGAAAGATTTAAACACTTTAAGGGCGTGACAGTAAAAAGAGGAGGCAGAATAGGAGCAGGAGCTGTTATATTGCCGGGGAAAACAATAGATATAGATGGCTTTGCGGCAGCAGGAAGTGTAGTTACAAAAAATATAGAAAGTGAAAGTATAGTTGCAGGTAATCCAGCCAAATCTTTAAGAAAAGTGCCAGAAGATCAACTTCTTAAAAATCAACAATAAATGAAAAGGTGGAACTGGTAATGGATATAAGCGTCAAAAATCAAAATAAAATTATATATTTAATAATTATTTTAAGTTTAATAGCTAACTATTTTATGTTTCCAAGTTTGATTGTAGTTCAAATATTTGCAGCTTTCTATGTTACTATAATTTATAAAAAATTTATAGGAAGTAAACGGAATTTTATATATTTTTCCACACTTCTATTTGCTATTATAAATTTTTCATTGAAAGTACCGATAGGAAGTAGATATGATGTATATTATTTCTACATAACCTTATTTATATATATAGTATTTTTATTGCGCAATTTTATAAAACATTGTATTAAAGATGGTTTTAAAAATATTAAATATAATAAATATTTAATTTTTATAATTATATTTATTGTATATATGCTGTTTAGTGTTCTAATCGCACAAGATAAAAAGCTTGCAGTTAAATATGTATTTAACTTTTTTATTATGTTTTCTCTTTTGGTAATGATATTTTGGGAGAATAGGTCTAAAGATATAATGCGAAAGACTTTAAGCCTTTTACAGTACATATATATGGGAATATTGTTCCTTGGAGTATTGGAAATGTTCGGCATAAGATATGGAGTAAGAAATCATTTTGAAGAATGGGATCCTATATCAACTCAAATAAGTTATGTCAAAAAAATACCAGTTGTATTTTTTTATAATCCTAACAATTATGCAGTATTTTTAGTTATGGCAATGACTATTCTCATAGTTGCCTGGTTATTTACTAAAAACAAGTTTAAAAAGAGATTATATATAGTTTTATATTTTATAAGTCAAATTAATTTAATATTTACAAGGTCTAGGACATCATGGATAACTATATTTGCAGTAATAATATTCATGATATTATTCTATTCTATATCTAAAAATAAAGATAAATTTAACGTAATAAAACTAATATCTACAGCTCTTATAACTCTTGGGGTATTTGTAGGAATTTCTTTTGTGCCTAATATGCAGCCTTTTTATGGTAAAATAACAGGTTCCACACTTTTAAGCAAATTGAACATAGCCAATTATAAATATCAACCTGATTTAAAAGATCAAAAATTACTTGAATTAGGTAAAAAGGGATCAGATAATGAAAGGTATACACTTATGCACGATGTAGTACATGGGGTAATATCAGAAAAACATTATTTGGGATTTGGAGCTGGAAATATAGAAAAATATGTAGAAAAGATGAACAATACATTTGGAGTTCTGAATGTACATAGCTTTTGGCTTGAAATGCTAGGAAATTTCGGAATAGCAATATTTTTATACATCATCTACATATATATAAGTATGATTAGAGATGGTATAAAGGCATATTATTATGAACAAGCTAAGTATAAAAAGTATTTTATAATGTTCTCTGCAAATTTATTTGGCATTATATTCTTATGTTTTGGTCCTAGTACAATCATGTGGTATCCTCCTTTTTGGATTTCTATGGGAATGTCTTTAGCTCTTATAGTAGGAAGAAGCAAAAAATTTGTGGAAAATAATTAGTAGTTGAGGTGTTATTATATTGAAAATTTTAGTGTTGGCTAGTTGGTATCCTGATGATTCAAGTCCTGTAAATGGAGTATTTGTAAAAGAGCAAGTTAGAGCTTTGAAAAAAGTAGGAATTACTCCAATTGTATTCTATCCTTATGACAAAAGCGCAGATAATGGTAGATATAGAAAAACTATTGAAGAAGGAGTTATTATTTATAGAGCTAATACGGACTATTTAAAAAATGCTAAAATATCAAGATTGTATAGCATAATAAAGTCAGCTAAAATATTAAAAAAGATATTAAATGAAAATAACATAAGTTTAATACATTGTCATGTATGTTATACGGCAGGTTTTATAGCATATGTATATAGCAAATTTTTCAATAATATACCATATATAATAACAGAACATTCTTCAAAAGTTGAAGAATTCTCAAATAAGATTTACAATAAAATCTTATTTTATTTATCATATAAGAAGGCTAAATATGTAATTACGGTAAGTACATATTTAGCAAAAGAGCTTGCTGATTTAAAATTTAAATTTAAAAGTAGAGTAATAGGAAATGTAGTAGATACATCTTCATATAATATAAAAATTATGAATAATAAAGATGCAAAACACTGGAATTTGTTATTTGTTGGATTAATGCCTGACAGTGAAGTAAAGGGTCTGCAATACTTCATACCGGCACTTGCTGATTTTATGTCTAAAAATCCAGAGTATGATATAAATTTTAATATAGTAGGTGACGGGTCCAAGAGAAAAGAATACGAAAAAACGTGTAAAGAATTGGGCATATATGATAAGTGTAATTTTTATGGTAAAGTGGATAAATTAGAAATACCTAAATTAATAGAAAAAAATGATTTCTTAATATTGCCAAGTATAAAGGAAACTTTTGGAAGCGTATTAATAGAATCCATGGCTGGTGGTAAACCTGTGCTTGCTACCAAATGTGGCGGCCCACAAGATTTTGTAAACAAAAAAGTTGGAATATTAGTTGAATCCGGTAACAAGGAACAATTAGAACTTGGAATAAAAAATATGATTGACAACTATGATCATTTTGATTTTCAATATATAAGAAATTATGCTGAAGATAATTTTAATTATGATTCAATTGGAAAAAAACTTAAAGAACTATATATTAGTATTCTTTCAAGTTGATACTCAAGTAATTGTTGAAAGGATGGATTGTATGCCAAATTGTATATTTCACATACCATTTAAAATAGATGAAGATTGGCCATCAGCATCTCAAATCAGACCTATGAGAATGTTAAATGCTTTTAAGAGTATTGGATACAATGTAGATATAGTTATGGGATGTGGAAAAGAGCGTAAGAATAATATAAAAAAAATAAAAGATAAAATTAGAAGTGGGGTAAAATATGATTTCATGTATTCAGAAAGTTCTACAGAACCTACGTTATTAACTGAAAAAAATCATATTCCTAAATTCCCATTTTTAGATTTTGGATTTTTTAATTTTTGTACAAATAATGGAATAAATATAGGATTATTTTATAGAGATGTATATTGGAAGTTTGACGAATATAAACTAACAGTATCTTTTATAAAAAGAATTATTGCACGTATGTTTTATAAGTATGATCTATTTAGATATAAACGACTTTTAAATACCTTGTATCTTCCATCACTAAAGATGTATGATTATGTACCTATAGATTTCAAGGGAAAAGTAGAAGAATTGCCTCCTGCTGCAGAAAAGGATAAAATATGTTTAGATTATGATAATACCTTAATTGAGAAAAGAAAAAATTTAAATATATTTTATGTAGGTGGATTAAATTATCTTTACAATTTAGAGTATTTGTTTGATGTAGTAAGTGAAAATAAAAATTTAGACCTAACTGTTTGCTGCAGGGAGAAAGAGTGGACAGTAGAAAAAGGAAAATATGAAAAGTATCTCAATGACAGAATAAAGGTAATCCATGAATCAGGAGATGGATTAATTCCATATTTTAAACAAGCAGATTTATTTAGCATATTTGTAGAACCTCAAGAGTATAGAGAATTTGCAATGCCAGTTAAATTATTTGATTATCTTACTTATGGGAAACCTATAATTGCTACAAGTGGAACAGGAGTGGGTGAATTTATAGATAAAAATAGTGTAGGATGGTCTGTAGATTATTCAAAAGAGGAACTTAGAAAAAAGTTGATGTATATAATTGAGAATCCAGAGGTATATATAGAAAAAGTAAATAACATAAAAAATATTATACAGGATAATACATGGGAAGCAAGGGCAATCAAAGTTATGAATGATTTAAAAAAATGATTTTGGAGGAATATATATGAAAATATGTTATTTGTCCGATGCCAATAGCATACATACTAAAAAATTTTGTGACTTTTTTAAAAATAAAGGATATGATGTA
Source organism: Clostridium tyrobutyricum (assembly GCF_019144085.1). Lineage (GTDB taxonomy): Bacteria > Bacillota > Clostridia > Clostridiales > Clostridiaceae > Clostridium_B > Clostridium_B tyrobutyricum_A. The sequence goes on along the minus strand of NZ_JAHHUY010000004.1, from coordinate 128,685 downwards.
TCTGTTATATCTCTAAACGATGGATACATAGATGGTATTTCTGTATATAATTTAAATTATGATATAAATGATATAAAAAAGAATAGTTCTACTAGAAAATTAAAATATATACTTTCTTTTAGAAAGATAAGCGGAATTATAGATAAAATAAAACCGGATTTAATTCATGCACATTATGCAACCAGTTATGGATTGTTGGCAGCACTGTCTAAATTTCACCCATTTATATTATCTGTTTGGGGAAGTGATGTATTTGATTTCCCTAAGTCAGGAATATTGAATAAAATGATGCTGAAATATAATTTGAAAAAGGCAGATAAAGTGCTTTCCACAAGTAAAGTTATGTCAAAAGAAACTAGTAAATATACAGATAAGAAAATAGAAATCACACCATTTGGGGTGGATTTAAATATATTAAAACCATCTGAAAATAAATATGATGATAGAGATACTATAACTATAGGTACTATAAAGACCCTTGAAGAGAAATATGGTATAGAATATTTAATAAGGGGTTTTGCCAAAGTAAGTTTTAAATATCCAGGTATAAATTTAATATTGGAAATAGGTGGCAAGGGATCTCAGAAAGAATATCTTGAAAATTTATCTCAAAAATTGGGAATACATAATAAGGTTAAATTTCTTGGATTCTTAAATAGGCAGCAGGTTGTAGAAACTTTCAATAGATTTGATATAGCTGTTTTCCCTTCTGTTTTAGATAGTGAAAGCTTTGGAGTAGCAGCAGTAGAAGCTCAAGCATGTGGTACTCCTGTTATAGTTTCCAATGTAGGAGGTCTCCCTGAAGCAACATCTCCAGATGTGTCAAGTATCTTAGTAAGAAAAAAGAATAGTGACGATATACAAAATGCACTGGAAAAATTAATTTTAAATAAAGATTTTAGAATATCAATGGGAAAGAATGCAAGAAAGTTTGTAGAAGATAATTTTAATATAGAAGATAATTTTAATAAAGTGGATAGAATATATAAAGAAATAATAAATGTATAATTTATGTTGGTGGTGAAATTATGAAAATATTAACTGTAGTTGGAGCAAGACCTCAATTTATAAAAGCAGCAGCAGTATCTAATGGTATAAGAAATGAATTTAAAGAAGTATTAATTCATACAGGACAACATTATGATGAAAATATGTCAAAAATATTTTTTGATGAACTTAATATACCTAAGCCAGATTATAATCTTGGAATAGGATCTGGAAATCATGGTAAACAAACGGGTACCATGCTAATAGAACTTGAAAAAATATATTTGAAGGAAAAACCTGATTTGGTATTAGTATATGGTGATACGAATTCAACATTGGCAGGAGCTCTTGCAGCAAGTAAATTATTAATACCTGTAGCTCATGTAGAGGCAGGCCTTAGAAGCTTTAATATGAAAATGCCAGAAGAACAGAATAGAATATTGACAGATCATATATCCTCAGTATTATTTCCACCTACGAAAACTGGCGTATATAATTTGAAAAACGAAGGTATAAAAGAGCATGTATATAATGTAGGTGACGTAATGTTTGATGCTGTAATAGATTTTAAAAAGTTAGCTATGGAGAAATCAAATATAATTGACAGATTAAATTTATATAATGGTAAATACATTTTGACAACTATACATAGAGCTGAAAATACCAATGATATACATAGGCTGAAAAATATTGTATCAGCTTTGAATGATAGTGGCAAGGAAATTGTGCTTCCACTTCACCCTAGAACTAGAAAATATATAGATGATTATGGATTAACATTTAGTGATAAAATAAAATTAATTGAACCTGTAGGATATTTAGACATGATAAGTCTTGAAATGCATTCGGAGAAAATTGTTACAGATAGTGGAGGAGTTCAGAAAGAAGCATTTTTTATGAAAAAGCCATGCATAACTATGAGAGATGAAACTGAATGGGTTGAAACTGTAGAAAATGGATGGAATATTATTGTTGGAACTAATGAAAATAATATTCTAAATGCTATAGTAGAATTTACTCCAGAAAGAAAACAGGAAGATATATTTGGTGATGGAAAAGCTGGAGAAAAAATATTAGATATATTAAAGAAGGAAATATATAATAAGTAAGGTGAAAAGATGAAAATATTATTTTTAACTCAGTATTGTCCTCCTGAAGTTGGAGCACCCCAGAATAGAATTTTTGAATTTGCAAAACGTCTAAAAAAATTTGGACATGAGATTACAATTCTTACAGCTATGCCAAACTATCCCAAGGGAGAAATATTCGATCAATATAAGGGAAAGAAGCTTGTAATAGAAGAAATTGACGATATAAGAATAATAAGAACAAGTATATATGCCACTAAAGAAAAAGGTTTTATAAAAAGACTCAGAAATTATCTATCTTTTACATTTTCTTCTGTAATTACTGGAGCAAAACATGTTGGACATCAGGATGTAATTATAACCGAGTCACCTCCTCTTTTTTTAGGTTGGTCAGGATATGTAATATCTAAAAAAATAAAGGCAAAATTTGTTTTTAATATATCTGATTTGTGGCCGGAATCAGCGGTTAAATTGGGAATGCTTCATAATAAACTTTTAATAAAGGCATCTACCTGGTTGGAAGAATTTTGTTATAGAAAAGCGGATGCAATTACTGGCCAGACAAAAGGGATTGTCAACAATATAATCATGAGAGGATTTGACAGCAATAAAGTTCATCTTATAACCAATGGTGTAGACACTGAATTTTTCAAGAAAGAAAACAGGGATGAAGAATTCAGAAAAAAAATAGGAATAGAAGGTAAATTTGCATCATGTTATGGTGGAATACATGGATTGGCACAAGGACTTGAAGTTATTATAAATGCAGCTGAAATTTTAAAAAATCATGATAATATACAATTTATTTTTGTTGGTGATGGACCTGAAAAAGAAAAGCTCAAGAATATGGTAAAAGAAAAAGAACTTAGCAATGTTACTTTTATTCCAGTGCAACCCAAGAAGAACATGCCTAAGATAATTGCTTCTATGGATGCTTCAATTATACCACTAAAAAAACTGGATTTATTTAAAGGAGCTCTTCCATCTAAAATGTTTGAAGCACTAGCTACGGAGCTTCCAATTATTCTGTCCGTAGAAGGAGAAGCTGCCAATCTTATAAATGCGGCTAAAGCGGGAATAGTAGTTGAACCAGAAAATTCTGAAGAGATGGCTGATGCAGTTTTAAAATTAGCTGAGGATAAAAAATTAAGAGCTGTATTTGGAGCCAATGGAAGAGAGTATGTTACTGAAAATTATTCTAGAGATAAAATAACTAGAAATCTAGAAAATATACTTAAGAATATTTTATAAAAAATTAAAATTATGTGTCTTAAAATCTGAGGAGGCTATTATGCAGGATACAAATACCATTAAGGCAGCGTTAAAAAAAGGCCTTGTTCAAATATTTAGTGCAAATTTTATAAATAAAATAATACAATTTGGTATAGTAATGCTTTTAACTAGAATATTATCAGTAAATCTTTATGGTAAATTTGTATATGCCCAAAGTATATTAAATATGTTTTTATTGCTGGAAGGACTTGGAATGGTATCAGGTTCACTTCAGTACTGTAGTATGGAAAATATAGAAGAAAAAAGGCTTTCCTATTTTAAATATGCAATTAAAATAGGAGGAATGTTTAATGTTATTATAGCTATTTGTATTATAATATATACTACTTTTTTTAAACTACCTGTTGAAGGTAGTACTGAGATATTATTTTACATGTCTTTAATGCCTCTTTTAACTATATTTTTTAATGAAATTCAAGTGTTACTTAGATCGGAATTTAGAAATAATGAATTTTCTTCTCTTACAGTTATAAATACTTTATTATATTTTATAGGAAATATTGTACTTGGAAGATATTTTAGTATAAAAGGTATAATTATAGGAAGATATATATCGTATATTATATCAATTTTAATTGGAATATATATGATAAGAAATGGATTAAAAAAGCTTGTAAAAATAGACTATCCAAAATTAAAAGAGAAAAAAGATTTTTTGAAATATTCAGTTGTTTGTTGTTTTACTAATGCGATGTCGCAAATATTATATATGATGGATACTTTCTTTGTAGGAATTATAATAAAGGATAGTTCAGTTGTAGCTTCTTATAGTGCTGCTGCTCAAATACCATTTAATCTTACTTTTATTCCTATGTCAATAATGATATTTGCCTATCCATATTTTGCTAGACACTGGAATGATAAAAAATGGATTAAAGATAAATATAAAATGCTTATTAAATATTTATTTATTTTTAATTTGATAATAACTATTATACTTATAGTATTTGCACCTTATATTATAAATATAGTATTTACTAAAAAATATTCTGATGCAGTTACTAATTTTAGAATATTATCTATAGGGTATCTTGTAGCAGGAACTTTTAGAACACCATCTGGAAATATACTTGCAAGTATGAAATTGGTAAAAGTGAATTTTTATAATTCCATGATAACGGGAATAGCCAATATATTATTAAATGTAATTCTTATAAATAGCATTGGATCTTTAGGTGCATCTTTAGCTACAGTTTCAGTATATATAATATCATCAATTTTATATAACATATATTTAATGCGTTATATTAATAATTGAATTATATATGAAATTGGAAGAATATTTTAAATTTAAAATAAGTAGTGTGGAGGAATAAATTAAATGGCAATTTATGATATGATATTATATTTATCAATTTATCTCTATATAATTATTATGCCTCTTATATATAGTAAGTATAAGTTTATGAACATTTCTTTTAATGGGGATATATGGCTTGCAATAGTAATTGTTATATATCTAGTTGGACTTGTGTTTTTTAAAGATACTAGAAGAAGGTTTATACGGGGAATAAAAAAATTTTTTACAAATTATTTAAGTCTTTCAATATTGGCACTTATAATTATAATGTTAGCATCCTTTATATATGCTGAAGATATAACATCATCTGTAAGTTCAACTAGTAGATTTATAAGTTATATTGCAATATATTTTATAATACTATGCGAAGGAAGTAAAAGAAAATTCTTGAAAGGTATCTTATTATGCTATATATGTGTTTCTCTTATAATAGGTGTGGTAGGAATATTTTACTACATAAATGGAATTGGTATTGTTCAAGCTGGAGAGGGAGTACAAAGGATTAGAATTGCATCTACTTTAGAAAATTCTAATAATCTAGGAGCTTATTTTATTTTGATTATATTTCCAACAATAATGCTTGCTATTAAGAAAAAAGATAAAAAGAAAAAAATATTTTACATAATAAGCACCTGTATATTTCTAGCAAATATAGTATTTAGTTTTTCAAGAAATGCATGGATTGCTTTTATTGTTGGTTGCATAATTTTTGGAATTATGTACAGCTTGAAATTTTTGTTTGTCTTAATTCCTATTGTAGGAATTAGTTCTTTTATACCACAAATACGGGATAGATTAAAGGAAATAACAGATATAGGTCAGAATACGTCTAGAATTAAGATATGGGATGTAGCCACTATGATAATAAAAGATCATACAATTAAAGGAGTAGGAAATGGAAATTTTGAAGAAGCAGCAGCCAGGTATATGTACCAGCGACCTGGATTAAAAACCAGTAATTTTATTCCTAAACATCCTCATAATATTTTTCTGGAAATGCAGAGCGAAATGGGTGTATTTGGAAGCGTAGCTTTTATAGCAATTATAATTTCAATTATAGTTAAACTTGTATATTTCATTAAAAATGTTAGAGATAAATTTTATTCAGCTTTTTATAAGGGATTTTTTGTATCTTTCATAGTATTTTTGATAATGAACTTACTTGATGATTTCTTTTCAGCACCTAAAGTAATAGCATTTTTTTGGATTATTATAGCAGTGCTGCAGGCATATGAAATAGAATGTGATGACAATCCTGTTGAAATAAAAAATATATTTTAAATTGGTGGTTATAACATGAATATAGTACAGGTTATATCTGGAAATGATAATGGTGGAGGAGCCAGACATGTTTTAAATATTTGCAATAACGATGTTTTTGATATGAAAAGTTCTATTGTAACTATAGGGAAAGGTTTTTTATATGATGCTGCTATTAAAAACAATATAGAAGTAGTCAATTTTGGATATAAAGATATTTTAGGTGAAAAATTTTTAAACTACTTAAAGCACAATGACATAGACATATTAAATTTTCATGGAGCTAAATCAAATTTTTTATATTCTGTAATAAATAGAAAATTGAATATTTTATGTGCCGTTACAGTCCATAGTGATTACAGATATGATTTTCTAAACAACAAGTTAAAAAAGTACATATATACACCTTTAAGCATTAGAGGACTTAAAAAATTTGATAATTATATATGCGTATCAAATTATCTTAAGAATTTATTGGATGAAAGTAATTTTACAGGCAATAAATATGTGGTGAATAATGGAATAAATTTCAATTCTCCCAAGATAGTATTAGCAAGAGATGATTTGAGGATGAAATTCAACATAAATAAAGATGATTTTGTATACGTAATGGTGGCTAGAATGCATCCTATCAAAAATCACGATACACTTATAAGAGCTTTTTATATGCTGCAGAATAAATTTTCAGATACTAAATTGATTCTGGTTGGAGACGGAGAATTGGAAGAAAGTTTAAAAAGTATGGTGGAAGATTTAAAGATGAAGGATAAAGTTATATTTACAGGTTTTAAAAATAATGTACTGGATTTCATAAATGCCTCGGACATAAGCATACTTACTTCATTTAATGAAGGAGGAGCTCCTCCACTTGTGGTACTTGAAAGTGCTCTGTTAAAAAAACCGGTTATATGTTCTGATGTAGGCGATATGAAGTTAATTATTAATAGCAAAAATGGATATTTAATAAATCCAAAAGACAAAAAAGATATATATAATAAAATGGAAAAATCTTATTTAAATAGATATAAACTAGATGTTGTAGGAAATAATTTTTATAAGGATATGTTAAATGGATTTTCAATGAAAAAATTCTGGGAAAATTATTATAAAACATATTTACATATTTTAGGTGGAGTGAAGTAAATGGGAAAGAAGACATTAATGAAAAGTTCCCTATTGGTTATGATTTTTATAATTGGGGGAAAGGTACTGGCTCTCTTAAGAGATTCTTTAATAGCTTCACAATTTGGAGCTACATATGTTACTGATATATATAATTTTGCAATAGGTATAGTATATCTTTTAACTACTATAAGTTATGGTCTTACAACTACATTTATACCATTGAATACAGAATACATAGAAAGTGGAAATATAAAAAAGAGAAATAGATTTGTAAATAACATTATAAGTATATCTTCTATTGTAACTGTAATTATAACTGTACTGCTTGTCGTTTTTACAAAACAGATAATATATATATTTGGTCATAATTTTACGTCTCAAACAGTAATATTCAATACATCTGTTCATGTAACGAGAATAATGTTCTTATCGCTTATATTTGTAACACTGCAGAGTATACTGGCAGGGGCGCTTCAGTCACATAAACAATTTTATGAACCTGCAGCTATGGCACTGATGTCAAATATAGTGTATATAATATATCTTGTATTTCTTACAGCAAAATACGGAATAATAGGTTTCGCTGCAGCCACTGTAATAGGATTTTTTGTACAGTTTTTAATAAATGTTCCTAAATATAGAAAGCTTGGATATAGATATTTTCCAGTATTGAATTTTAAAGATAGTGATACTATAAAAATGTTTAAATTGATGATTCCAGTAGTTATAAGCACATCAGTAGTTCAATTGAATGTTTTTGTAAATAGGTCATTTGCAATAAATATTTATTTTGGAGCGGCTACTGTACTGGATTACTCAAATAAAATAAATACTTTGGCTTATGAAGTATTTGCTATTGGTATAGCTATGATTGTATATCCAACATTATCAGAATTGGCAGTTAAAGGAAATCTAGATAAATATAAAAAGTCATTATCAAGTGCGTTGACTACCATAATAATTATAATGGTTCCCGCAGCAGTTGCTATAGGAATGCTTAGAATGTCTCTTGTAACTTTAATTTTTAGAAGAGGGGCGTTTACTTTAGAGGCTGCAAAGCTGACTTCAAATGCGCTCCTATTTTATTGTCCTGCGATGATTGCATATGGGATACGTGATATACTCAATAAAGCCTTTTATTCTTTAAAAGATGTAAAAACACCTATGATAAATAGTTTTTTAGGTATAATTGTAAATATAATTATAAATATATTTATAGTTAAATATATGAAGGTATCAGGGCTTACACTGGCTACTACCATCTCAGCAGTGACAACTACAATTCTCATGTTTTGGAATTTGAACAGAAGAATTAAAGGAATTGATATCTCAAGGATATTTATAAATTTTATAAAAGTCATTGTTGCTTCAGGTATAATGGGTGTTGTCATATTTATTATAAATAGATTATGCAATTATACATTTGCAAGTACTATGAAGGCAAGTCTGGTTTCAATACTTGCATCATTAGTAATTGGAACTATTGTATATGCTGTATCTTTATATATGGTTAGAATTCGAGAATATTTAAATTTAATTAATTTAATAAAAAGTAGAATATTCAATAGATAAAGAAGGTGCTTTTAATTAAGAAGGAACGTATTTTGGAAATGGATGTAATTAGGGCTATGGCTATACTTGGGGTAATAGGGATACATATTTCTGCAACTACACTCAGATATAATCCATACCCTACTACGTACAATATTACATTTATATTAAATCAGATATGTAGATTTTCTGTTCCTGCCTTTATATTTATTTCGGGAATGGGTATTACTATATCTTATAATAGAAAAGAGAATTACTTTTATTTTTTATGGAAGAGATGTAAAAAGGTTTTACCACAATATCTTGTATGGTGTTTAATTTACATAATTGCTGTAACTAAAAATTATAATATACATCAGAATATAGATTATATTATACATGGAAAGGTGTTTTATCATCTATATTTTATACCATTGATAATAGAATTATATTTGATATTTCCTATAATTTATAGATTTATAGGAAAGAGATGGTTTGCAATATTGAGCTTTGGTATTACTGCAGTTATGATTATATATACATATTATTTTATAAATGTGACTCCTGATATGTGGTTTTTTGACAAGAAGAATCTACTGTATTGGATCTTTTATTTTTCCATTGGTGGATATATAGGAAAACACAAGGATACTATATTACCTAAATTAAGAAATTATAGTTTTTTGATTTTAGGATGTCTTATAATTTCCATGTTGTATGTTTTGAATTCACTTATTTTTTATAAAGCAATTGGAAAAAATTTAGAATATTTAGTGACTTTTCAAAGACCATCGATTATAATATACAGTACCTTGTTTATATTATTTATATTCAGCTTTAATTGGAAAAATAAATTATTTATGGGTATAATAAAATATATATCCAAAGGATCCTATAGTATTTATTTATGTCATGCATTAATACTGTATTTTTATACACAATATTATATCTCAAATGGATATGCATTGAATAGTTTACACTTTGAATTAAAAGCGTTTTTCATTACATTTTTTGGAGCTTTAATAATAAATGAATTAAAGAAATTTTTATAAAATATAAAAATTAAATAATGAGGAGGCTCTCATGAAGGCTGAAGATATAAAAATTGATCCGGCTGAAGACATAAGCAGCAAGAAAATTCAATTTATAGTAAAGAGGATAGTGGACTTCATACTTGCTCTTATTGGTTTGATAATTTTAAGTCCTGTGTTTTTGGTAATTACATTATGGATAAAAAAAGATTCTAAGGGACCTGTTATATTTAAGCAGACAAGAGTAGGTAAAGATGGTTTGGATTTTACGATATATAAATTTAGAACCATGATAGTAAATGCAGAGAAAAAAAGAAAGTTAAATATAGATACAAATAATTTGGAAAATTTTATATTTCAAAGTAAAGCTGATAATAGAATTACAAAATCAGGGGCTTTTTTGAGGAAAACAAGTTTAGATGAAATTCCTCAGCTTATGAATGTACTTATTGGAAATATGAGTCTGGTAGGTCCAAGACCTGAAATACCAGATGTGGCAAGAGTTTATCCAGAAGAATATAAACAGAGACTTATGGTAACACCAGGAATAACAGGTTTGGCTCAGATAAGCGGAAGAGGAGAAATTGAACTTGGCAAGACTGTATACTATGATTTGACTTATATAAAGAATTTTTCACTATGGTTGGATATAAAGGTACTTTTTAAAACATTCTCTTCTGTATTTAAAAGTGAAGGAGCTTTTTAAAGTATGAATGAACAAATGTTTACGAATATATTGGACTATAAGGTTTTCAATGGTACCAAAAAACAATTTATGAATTATATAGAAAAATTTGAAAAGGTAAATATAATATCAGGTAATCCTGAAGTACTGTATAATGGTCTTGAAAATCCTGTATTATTCAAATGTTTTACGAGTAAATATTCCATTATAATACCTGATGGTATAGGTACTGTTATAGCATCTAAAATTTTAAAAAATCCTGTAATTGAAAAGATAGCGGGAATAGATATAATGAAACAGATTATTGAGAAATGTGAGATTGAAAATAAGGCTGTATATTTTTTGGGAGCTGAACAAAATGTACTTGAAAATTGTATGAAAAATTTAAAAAACATCCATAAAAATTTGAATATAGTTGGATCTCATAACGGATTTTTTGATTTGAAAAATTGCAATAATATTATAGAAGATATAAAACAAAAAAGACCTTATGCCATTTTTGTAGCAATGGGATCTCCAAGACAGGATATATTTATAAGCGGCAACATGGAAAAACTTCCATGTAATATATTCATGGGTGTTGGGGGAAGTTTTGATGTTTTTGCAGGAAAGGTAAAGAGAGCTCCAAAGTGGATGGTTAATATTGGAATAGAATGGTTTTATAGAGTAATAAAAGAACCCTGGAGAATAAAAAGATTAATATCAATACCTAAATTTTTAATAAATATTATACAGTACAATAAAAAATAGTATTTTCTATTGTACTGTATAATATTTATCTAAGGAGTTTTTTTTAACAATCTCCCAAAATTCATTTTTTGTAAATCCTCAATTAGATTAGACTGAATTTTAGATAGAGCACGATGTACTGCACAATAGGAACTATTGTCCATGTTGCAGTTTTCAGGGTCATCAAGACATCTATTTATAAAAATAGGTCCATCTATGGCTTCGATAACATCTTTTAAAGTAATTTCATCTGGCATACGATTGAGGGAGTAACCTCCATTGACACCTCTATAGGACTTTATGATTCCATGTCTAGTTAATTTTCTAAGTAATTTCAAAAGAAATCTAAGTGGTATACCTTGATCTTTAGATATAGATTTAGCCTCGATTTTTTCTCCATATCCAAGTCCTGATAGATATAATATAACTCTAAATCCGTAGTCTGTTTCTTGTGTAATTCTCATATTATCTCTCCAAATATAAATTATATTAATAGAGCTCAACAAAGATACTATTTAACCTTTTTATTATATGATCAAATAGTATTTATATGTTAGTTTAATTATAACTAAATATGAAGATAATATAAAGTAAAATTATGAAAGTATTTTTATTTTTATAAAATATTTTATGAATGTTAAGGTAATTTATCAAGACTTTCCAAGGTATAACCAGAATGCTTCCAATCCTTAATAACAGAGTCCAAAATTTCAGAATTGGTTTTTGAAACTGCGTGTAATAGTATTATAGCTCCATTATGAGTTCTATCAGTTATTTTCTTTTTAGCAGATTTAGGTAAAGGCTGGCTATCCCTGTTCCAATCATTGTAAGCAAAACTCCAGAATATAGTTTTATATCCTAATTTTTTTGTGTAGAATAATGATAATTCACTATATTTTCCCATAGGGGGTCTGAAAAATTTAGGCATTTCTTTACCAGTAGCTTTTCTATAAGCATCTTCTGTAATAGTGAATTCTTCTTTGAATTCATCAGGAGTTTTAGCCCTCTGGGCCATAGAAGGATGTTTGTTTGAATGATTACATACTAAATGACCTTCATTTACCATTCTCTTTATTAGATCCTTATTATCCCGTATATACGGAGTGGTTGTAAAGAAAGCTGCTTTTACATTATTCTGTTTTAATATATCAAGTATCTTACCTGTGTATCCATTCTCATATCCTTCATCAAAAGTTAGATATAACACTTTTTTAGAGGTATCTCCTAAGTAATATCCAGAATATTTTTGCAGAAGAGATATAATATCAGCAGGTTCTTCCGATGGTAATCCATCGCTTTTAGGCTTGAAAAACCAGTTTTTTTCAGTCATATCCAATTTAGAAATATCTAAACCTTTAAGAGAATTGGAAACAGGTTTTTCTAGAGTATTGGAAGCATTTACAGTACAAATATTTATTTGGGAAATAAATATTGTAGAAATTATAAATATTAATAAAAAATGCACAATATTTTTTTTCATTTATATATCACCTACCATAACTATGATATATTTATGGTATACTATATAGAACAATTTATACTATGAATAGATTGGAAATATATTAAGGAGATTATAAATAATATATGGATGATTTTTTAAAAACTATATATAAAATATATGAATTTATAAATAAGGAAGTATCTGTATATGAAAAAAATGATTATATAGATACTTTTAAAAGAAGCATGAAAATCAATGTGAAAGACAGGTTTTCTACTAGATACTACAAATATATAAAAGATAGTAAAAGATCAGGAATAGTATATACTCCTAAAAAAATAGCGGATTATATGGTTAAAAATTTAATAGATTCAAATGAAGTGATCAATAATCCATATATTAAAATACTGGATCCATCATGTGGATGTGGAAATTTAATATTTTCATGCTTTCAGTATTTGAAAGAAATATTTCTAAATAATATTAATGAAATAAATAAAAAATTAAATAAAAAATTAAATCCAGATGAAGTAGAGTATCATATAGTCTGCTATAACTTGTTTGGATTTGATATAGATAAAACAGCTATTATTATATTAAAAATAGACTTATTTAGATTAAGTGGCAGTATGAATAATAAAAATTTCATTGTAAAGGATTTTCTAATGGATGAAATAAGAGATAAATTCGATTTTATCATAGGTAATCCTCCTTATATAGGGCATAAAAATGTAGAAAAAAATTATTCTAAAATATTAAAGGATAAGTATAAAGAGGTATATGAAGATAAGGGAGATGTATCTTACTGCTTTTTCAGCAAGGCATTAAAATGTTTAAATAAAAGAGGAAAATTGGGTTTTATAATATCCAGATATTTTTGTGAAGCTTCAAGTGGAAAAAAATTGAGAAAATTTATATTGGATAATGCAAGTATAAAATTAATTGTGGATTTTTATGGTATAAGGCCTTTTAAAGATATAGGAATAGACCCAATTATAATTTTTCTTAAAAATGAAAAAAATTGTAGTGATGAAAATAAAATAAAAATTATAAAGCCAAATAATAAAGGAGAATTCACTAGATTTTTTATAAAAAAGGGTGATTTGGATTCAGAAGAATGGGTTATTATAGATGAGAATGAGAGAAAAATATTAAATAAGATAAAAGAAAAATGTGAAATTTCACTATCAGATATATGCGATAGCCACCAGGGAATAATAACTGGATGTGATAGGGCTTTTATATTAAATCGTCAAGTTATTAAAACACGACATATAGAAGAAGACATAGTTAGACCATGGATAAAGAGCAGTTATATTAATAAGTACAAGGTAAATCCTACAGAAACATATATTATATATTTAAATAATGTAGAACAACAAACATATAAAAATTCAATAAATTATATAAGTAGATATAAGGAAAAATTAGAAAATAGACGAGAGTGCAAAGTCGGGAGGAGAATGTGGTATGAAATTCAATGGGCAAGAAAACCTGAAATATTTGAAAATAAAAAAATTGTGTTTCCATATAAATCTTCTCATAATAGATTTGCACTTGATAAGGGAAGTTATTTCAGTGCAGATGTGTATTGCCTAATATTAAAGAAACAGAGCATTTTTAATTATGAAATGTTATTGTATATACTAAATAGCCCCATCTATGAATTTTATATTAAGAGTTTTGCTAAAAAATTAGGAGAAAGTTTATATGAATATTATCCTAATAAACTTATGAAATTAAAAGTTCCATATATTGATTATGACCATATTAAGGATACTGAGTATTTATATGAATTTTTTGGATTTAGTAAAAAAGAAATAAATATATTGGAAAATAGATGTAAGTAATACAAGTTAAATATGTTTAAAAATATATTATATGGTAAAAATATATTATAAATAAAAAATAAATTATAAAAATAGAGGAAAATTATTCCACACAGCGAATATTATCTTAGAGTATCTAATTTTACATTATGAACATTTTTATGTATGAAATTGAAGTTTCAAATACTTTAATAAAACTTAATGGTTTTTAAAATTTTACAAAGGAGAGGGGGTAAGAGCGTCTGACTCGGACTGTGTAGATTCTTGCACATACTAAAATTTATACATTTATATATAAATTTTAGACATATGGAAATATGCCATTATTACTGTATGTAAAATTAAAGTTAAGCTATAGCTTAACGCTAAGACCATATATGGCATTTTATATATTAAACCATGGTTTTAGTAGAGTTTTTATGATATGAATTTAGAATTTGAAGTTAAAAATGATAAACTTATAGTTCATATGACCGGAGAACTAGACCATCATAGTGCTGAAGAAGTAAGAAATAAGATTGATGATAGACTTGAAAGGGATAACATAAAGAAACTTATAATGGATTTTTCTCATGTGAGTTTTATGGATAGTTCAGGTATAGGTGTTGTAATTGGAAGGTATAAAAAGCTAGGCTTAAAAAATGGAACTGTTTGTATTGCAAAAGTTATAGATTCAGTAAATAGAGTATTTCAGTTATCAGGTATGTTTAAAATAATAAAGGTGTATGACAGCGTTGAGCAGGCTATTGATAATATTTAATGGGGGGATAGAGACATGTATGATAACAGTATGAAAATAGAGTTTGTTAGCAAATCGCAGAATGAAAGCTTTGCAAGAGTATCAGTAGCAGCTTTTGTATCACAATTAGATCCAACTATAGATGAATTAACTGATGTAAAGACTGCAGTTTCAGAAGCAGTTACAAACTCTATTATTCATGGTTATGAAAACGGAAAGGGTATTGTAAAAATTGAAGCTTATATAAAGGAAAAAGAACTTACTTTAATAATACAAGATGAAGGTGCTGGCATAGAAGATATAAATCTTGCTATGCAGCCCCTGTATACTTCCAGGCCTGATTTAGAAAGATCAGGCATGGGATTTACAGTTATGGATACTTTTATGGATTCTCTTGAAATACAATCTGAAAAGAACAAGGGGACAAGAGTATTGATGAAAAAAGTTTTTAAATCATTAAGTTAGGTGAATAATATGAGTGAGGAAGCTGTAAAAATATCTAATTATGACTATAATGACAATTTAAAACTTATAAGAGCTGCCAAAAAAGGGGACAAAAATGCGCTGAATAAGTTAGTAGAAGTTAATTTTCCATTAGTTACTTCTATAAGTAAGAAATTTTTAAATAGAGGCTATGAATATGAGGACATATTCCAGATAGGATGTATGGGTCTTATGAAAGCAATTAATAATTTTGATGAAACATATAATGTGAAATTTTCTACCTATGCAGTACCTATGATAATGGGTGAAATAAAAAGATTTTTGAGAGATGATGGAATGATAAAAGTTAGCAGAAGTGTAAAAAACACTGCTAAAAAAATCCATTATGATAAAGAGGCACTTACAAAACAGTTAAATAGAGAGCCTACTGTTGAAGAGCTGGCTAAGTACTCTGGAATAAAGGTAGAAGATTTAATATTTGCATCGGAATCTGCAAATAATATGCAATATTTATATGATACTATACATCAGGATGATGGAGCACCAGTTCTCTTGATAGATAAGCTAAGTCAGAATCCAAATGAAGATGTTGAGATGGTAGACAGGATAGCTTTAAAGGAAACACTTAAAAGTTTGGATGTAAGGTCAAGACAAATAATAATGTTAAGATATTTTAAAGATAAAACTCAAGTACAAGTTGCCAAAATGCTTGGTATAAATCAAGTGCAAGTATCAAGAATTGAAAAGAAAGTATTGAAAACTATGAAAGATATTTTGAATCAATAAACAAGTAGGTTTCGTAATACAAAAGTATTTACGAAACCTACTTGTTTATGCTAATTGCCTAATTTGGATTGATTTTGTGAGTTTGCATCATTTGTCGTATCTGTATTATTGGTGTCTGTATTATTAGTATTGTTATTAGTAGTATTAGTAGTATTATTGGTATTGTCAGTAGTATTAACATTACTATTGGCATTATTACTATTTATATTTTTATTATTGGAGTTTTGATTATTTAAATCAGTTGTATTGTCATTGGAATTTGGAGTATTTACATGTTTTCTTTTTGATTTAGTATTTTGCTGATTATTTGTTTTATGGGAATCTTTATTATTATTATTAAATAATGAATCAGATATTGTATCTTCTTCTGTTGGTTCAGTACCATCTATAAATACTTCAGTATAGTATTTACTTTTTGATGGATTCAAAAAGTAAAGTGGAGATGGTAGTTTGCCTGTTTCAGAAGAAACTTGTTCAGTTACAACTCCAGAAGGCATAGTTAATTCTTTATAAGGTAATTCTTCATGAAAAGCTGTCATTATAGATGCCCAAACTGCAGCTGAAGAGTTACTGTTTAAACTTGATATTTGTGAATTATCATCATTTCCTATCCAAACTGAAGCGGAGTAGTAGGGAGTTAATCCTGAAAACCATAAATTTTTGTCATCACTTGAGGTACCTGTTTTACCTCTAGCCATATCACTAAAATTAGCTGCAGAACCTGTTCCTTCTGAGCTTACAGGAGCTTTTAAAAGATCAAACATTACATATGCAGCATTTGCTGATAATACCTTTCTAGAACTTACTTTTGATTCCAAAATTACTTTTCCGGATCTGTCTGTAACTTTTGTATAAAGTCTAGGTGAAGTATATATGCCATTATTACCAAATACTCCATAGGCAGCAGCCATTTGCAGTGTATTTGTACCATGGTACATTTCTCCTAGTGAAAGTGCAGCCATACTTGATTTATCCGTAGTATCCAAATTCAACCCAAATTTTTCTGCATATGAAGCACCTGTTTTAAGTCCTATAGTATCTTCTACTTTAGCAGCTATAACATTTGATGATTTCATAAGTGCAGTTCGCAATGTCATATTTGTATATGAAATAGTACCTTCATTTGTTGGATTATAAGCACTGCCATTTGCTCCATATTTTCTGGCTGTGTCATCTGACCATGGTGAGTCTTCAAGTATAGTTGCTGCAGTATATTTTTTAGACTCTATAGCAGGACTATATACAGTTAAAGGCTTTATTCCAGAACCAGGTGGTCTTAAATAACTTTGAGAAGCTGCCCTATTATATGACATGGCAGGTTGAGTGCCTCTACCTCCAACTAAAGCCTTTACCTCTCCAGTATGGTAGTCCATAACTACAGCTGAAGCTTGAGGTTGTATTATTCCATTTTTATCTTTTGCAGAATTATTTTGTAATACAGTAGAATTATTCAATATACTTTCAGTTTGCTTTTGAAGGTTTTTATCCATAGTAGTGTATATTTTTAATCCTCCATAAGTTATCATTTGACTAACCTGTGAATCAGTGTAATTGTACTTTGTCTTTAAATCATTTTTTACCTGCTGCATTGCAGGCATAGAAAACCATTCGTGTTCCAACCTGTTGCTTTGGGGAGTATACGGTTTTATATGTAAATTTCCCTTATTTATATTATTTATAGCTTCAACATATTGTTGTTCACTTATGTAATTATTTTCATACATCTTTTTCAATACACTTTTTGTTCTGTTTAAATATATAGATGGATTTTTTTTAGAAGCACTGGAATAAGGATAATATACAGATGGACTTTGAGGTATACCTGCAATAAAGGCACATTCAATTAAATTTAATGAACTGGCCGACTTGCCAAAGTATTGTTGTGATGCGGATTCAACACCGAAAGCTCTTCCACCTAAAAAAATTGTATTCATATATCCTTCAAGAATTTGATCTTTGGTTAAAAGTTTTTCAAGCTTTATGGAAAGATACATTTCTTGTAGTTTCCTTGTCATAGTTACTTGTGGCGACAGATATATACCTCTTACCAACTGCTGAGTTATAGTAGATGCTCCCTGCAGTCCAGATTGTCTTTTTAGTTTATTTTCAATATCTATTAAAACTACTCCCACTATTCTTTTTATATCTATACCTTTATGCTTATAAAATCGTTCATCTTCAATACTTATAAAAGCATGTTTCAAATTATCAGGTATATTATTAAAAGAAAGAACAGTTCTTTGCTCGGTACTGGTCACTGTATCTGCCATATTTCCTTTATTATCATATAAAACTGAAGGCTCATTTAAATTTAATACACGATTTACATCTAGAGCAGGTGCACTTTTTATGATAGCTGCTCCAACTCCAATACATATTACAACTATTGATAAAAATATGCAGATTAAAATAGTAAATGAGAGTTTCAAAGTTTTTTTCTGAGTTTTCTTTGGAGTTTTTTTCCGAGACTTTTTTTGGCTCTTTCCCATAATTGCCCTCCTTATTAAAATTGTCCATTTTATTATAAAATTACATTATTAATATTAGCAATGTTTCTAATATTTTTCAATGTTTTTAACAATACTAATAGGTAGATAAAAATATTGAAATATAATGATAGTAAATATTATTATATTATATACCATATTAAGATAATATGTAGTTATCAAATATTTGGGTAATATATAGATATATTGACTTATATGACTTAATGTGACATACTAATAGTACAAAATTTATTAGTACATTTTATGATTGGAGGAATTTAGATATGGATAAATATGTTTGTAGTGCCTGTGGATACATTTATGATCCAGAAAAAGGGGATCCAGATAATGGAGTAAATCCAGGAACAGCATTTGAGAATTTACCAGATGATTGGGTATGTCCACTTTGCGGAGTTTCAAAGGATGAATTTGAAAAAGAGAGTTAAAATATAAAAGTACAAAAGAGGAAGAAGTAATTTAAATTGCTTCTTCCTCTTTTAATTTTTAAATTATAATTTGCTTAAAAATTGAATGGAATAATTTCCAATATAAATTCACTATTGTATTTATATTATAATAATTATATAATATATAAAAATTCTGTTAATATTCAATTCAGCAAAATAACCGATTGAATTGCTTATGACCTATGGTAAGGGGGGTTGTAATATAGTGGAAAAGACAATATTACAATATCAAAAAGCATTTAATAGTGCAATTGCTAGATTTAAGAAAAATAAATCCATATTGGCTGTTATGGTTTTTGGAAGTATAATTACAGGAGATTTATGGGATGAGTCAGATGTAGATCTATTTGTAATATATGACAATAATGCTTCAAGTTTAATAAATATATATACGGAAGAAATAGGTATTCCAATTCATATTAAATTTATGAGTAAAGGTAATTTCATGCAAATTAATGATGAAAATTTAAGAGGTGGTTTTATACATAGAATAATATCATCTTCTCGTTTGGTGTTTTCCAAGGACATGGAAATAAGTTCTAGATATGATATAATTAGATATTATCCAGATATAGATAGAGAAAGATGGAATATGGTGTATGTGGGAAAATTGATTAAAAATATTTCCATATGTAAAAAATATTTACAAAATGATGGTATTTATACTGCATATATTGAAGCAATTAAGTCAATAGAGGAATTTTCTAAGTTGTATGTTAACTCTGCAGGATATATGATAAGCAAGGATGCCGTCAGTGTTGCTGTAAATTTAAATGATAAACTAAAAAAATATGTTAAAAATCTATTATTCTGTAGTAAAGAGGAAAAAGATATAGAGATATCTATAAGAAATTTAATTGAATACTTTGATGAAAACATAAATTTAAATATATCAAAGCTTGTAAATGTATTAATAAATTATATTAAGAGAAAAGATGATTTCTTGAGTTCTGAACAAATAAAAAAAGATGAATTATTCAAGGAATATGATATATGTATGGAAGAAATACTAGACAAACTTTGGAAGAAGAATATAATAAAAAAGCAAATAAGAGATTACAAATTGGAAGATGGTAGTATACTATCTAAAGAAAATGTGTATTTTGTTTAGATTAATACACAAAACAAATGGATGTGATTGAATCGAATAAGTATTTTTTAAAATTTGATCGTCAGGGAATAGTTAAATACAAGGCTATAGCAAAGCATATAAAAAAGCTAATTGACTCCAATAGTATAAAAGATGGGGAGAAATTACCTTCCATAAGAAAACTATCTGAATATTTGAATGTAAATAGTATAACTATTGTAAATACATATAAAAAGCTTGAAAGTGAAGGATATGCTTTTCAAAAGCTGGGCAGCGGAACATATGCAAAGAGAAAAGATATAGATAAAAATTTTCGAAGAGAATACTCAAAAGTATTAAAAAAAATATCTAATAACGGTTATACAGAGTATATGGATTTTACAGGAGAAACTCCAAATGGAGATTTTTTCCCTGTAAAGTCTTTTAAAAATGTAATAGATGAAGTTCTTGACAGAGATGGAGCCAAAGCTCTTATTTGTCAGGAAGTTTTAGGATATGAAGGACTTAGGGACAGTATAAGTCATATCTTTTGGAATAACAAAATCAATAGTGAGGATATATTAATAGTTTCGGGAGCACAACAAGGAATAGATATAGTATCTAAAGCTATAGTTAATACAAATGATGGTGTGATTTTAGAAAAACCAACTTATAGTGGGGCATTATCTGTATTTAAATGGAGAAGGGCTGAGATATTTGAAGTTCCTGTAGATAAAGATGGTCTCAGTATTAACAAGTTTGAAAAAATATTAAGAAAAAATACTATAAAATGTTTTTATACAATGAGTTATTTTCAAAATCCAACAGGTATGAGTTATAGCTATGAGAAGAAAATACAGATACTCAATTTAGCACAAATATATGATTTTTATATTATAGAAGATGATTATTTATCAGAACTTATTTATGATGACAGAATAAAATATAATAGTTTTAAAAGTTTAGATACTAATGATAGAGTAATATATATAAAGAGTTTTTCAAAAATATTTTTGCCTGGAATAAGAATTGGTTATTTAGTGCCGCCTAAGAGATTTAAAGAGAGTATACAAAATTGTAAAATAAACACAGACATATCTACTTCAAGTATTATGCAAAGGGCACTTGATTTATATATTAGAAAGGGATTCTGGAGAAACTATATAAATAAGTTGAATAGCGTCTACTCGCATAGATATGATTATACAAAGTACTGTCTTGTAAAGTATTTGAAAGATAAAGCAGTATTTAATGACCCGGGAGGAGGACTTCATTTTTATTTGAGAATACTGGATGAAATCTCTATAAATACAATTCAGCTTTTTAATGAAGCTAAAAGTAGAAAAATACTAATAACTCCTGGAACTTTATTTTACAAAAACCCATTAGATGGACAAAAATATTTTAGGTTGAGTTTTTCCCAGGTAAAAGATCAGGATATAAAAACAGGGATTAATATTATATCAGATATTATGAACCAAAAGAGGTAATGTTATGGGCTTAAATGGAATGTTGAAAGTAGATTGGAATGATATAGATTCTTATACTACTGAAGAGATAAGTTATTTTTTGTCTCTAGAAGGCAAAAGTATAGATTCTATAAGTAAAATAAGAAATTTAGATAGAAAGACGATTGAAAATCATATAATAAGTGGTAAAATAAAATATGGAATTTTGGCTAAAAGTGGCAGCGAAAAACAGCTGCTTTATAAAATATCCATATCTGGAAAATTTGATAAAATAAATGTACTTAAAAATTTAGACAAATCTAATGAAAAAAAACTAGTTGAATTTATAAAGTTGAATTATACAGACATGCGAACCAAAGATAAAGAAACTGCACTTTGGATACTAGGAGAAATAGGAGATATGGAGGCCTTTGATGTTCTAGTAAAGGGAGTAGTCCATAAGCATGTAAATGTTAGAAGAATGGCAGTTTCTGCTATTGGAAAATTAGGCTGCAAATCAGGAAATAAGTTAGGAGAAAATGCACTTATAAGAGCTTTAGATGATACAAACCCTCAAGTTATAATGTATGCCATAAAGGCTTTGATTAAAATAAAAAGTGAAAAAGCAGCGGAAAAAATAGAATATATAAAAAATAATACAGATAAAGAATATTTGAAGATATGCTCACAACAATATTTAAATATTATTAAACAAAATATTTAAAAGAGGTGAAAAGTTTGGGTTATTTTACAGTGAAGAATGAATCTCGATATGAATTTGAAGAAAAAAAATCCACATTTATAGGTCGTGTAAGGAGAATTTATTCTGAAGATGAAGCCAAAAAATTTATAAATAAAATAAAACGCGGTGAAAAAGAAGCAAGGCACAATGTATATGCCTATGCTATAGGAGAAAATATGAATATACAAAGATATAGTGATGATGGTGAACCGCAAGGTACAGCAGGATTGCCTATCCTTGGAATAATCAAAAAAAATAAAATAACAGACGTGGTGGTAGTAGTTACAAGATATTTTGGAGGAATTCTATTAGGAAAAGGAGGTCTTTTGAGAGCTTATTCCAAAGCTGCATCCAAGGCTATAGAAGATAGCGGCATAATAGAAAAAATTAAAGGTGTAGAGCTTGATATAATGGTAAACTATGAAGACTTGGACAAAATTAAACATGGTTTTGAAAATGAATTGTGGCATATAGAAAATATAGATTATTCAGATAAAGTTAAAATTTTAATGTACTGTCCATTGGAATGTAATGATAAAGTTATAAATAAGACTATAGATATAACTAGAGGAAAATGTCAGGTAATAGTTGGAGATGAAGAAGACTATTTTAAAATGGAAAATAGGTTGTATAGGGAAGAAGATTTGTGCGAATAAACGTTTATATGATATAATATTTAAGATTTTATATAAATGGTATTTGGGAGGGAATGAATATGTCAGGACATTCAAAATGGCATAATATACAAGCTAAAAAAGGTAAAATAGATGCCCAACGTGGAAAGATATTTACTAAAATAGGTAAAGAAATTGCAATTGCAGCAAAAGATGGTTCAAATCCGGATACAAATTCAAAACTAAGGGATGTTATTGCAAAGGCAAAATCCAATAATATGCCTCAAGATACAATAAATAGAGCAATAAAAAAAGGTTCTGGAGAAATGGAAGGACTGAATTATGAAGAAGTTACATATGAAGGCTATGGACCAAGTGGTGTAGCTATAATAGTTAAAGCTCTTACTGACAATAAAAATAGAACTGCTGGAAATGTTAGAACCGCATTTACAAGAAGTGGTGGAAACTTAGGAGCTAATGGATGTGTAGGCTATATGTTTCAGACCAAAGGTCAGATAATAATAGAAAAAACAGATGATATGGATGAAGACGACATGATGATGAAGGTTTTGGATGCCGGTGCAGAAGATTTTGAAACTCAGGATGAAGTATTTGAAATAACTACTACTATAGAAGAGTTTGGAAATGTGAGAGATTCACTTGAATCACAGGGATTTAAATTTATATCAGCTGATATTATTATGATACCAGATACTTTGACAGCTGTTGATATGGAAACAGCCGAAAAGGTGCAGAAACTTATAGACAAACTTGAAGATGATGATGACGTCCAAAATGTCTATCACAATGCGGATTTCCCTGATGAATTTGATGATTAGGCGGTTTAGACAAAGTCAACAAGTTTAGTATATTTTCAAAAAGTCGAGTTATAACGGTATATATAAAATATAAAACATATTAAATGAGGCTATGCAAGGAATAGACCATTTTCAATATAGATATACGTGTAAATTTATCTATATTTGGAGGTGGTTTTTTTGTTGCCATTAAATGACCTTATAAAAGAATTTAAGTTTGATATGGAGTGTAGAAAATTAAGTCCTAGAACTATTAGGACAAACATTAATATTGTGAAAGGATTTTGTAAGTATGTGAAAAATGAGTTTAATATAACTGAATTAGAACAAATTAGAAGTCCATCTATAAAAAAATATATTAATTATTTAGATAAGCAGGGCAGAACAGAAGTTTATATGAACTCAATTTTAAAATGCATAAGGGGATTTTATAGGTATTGCATTCAGGAGGAATATATTTCTTCTGAAAATAATCCTGTGCGAAAAGTTAAGTGGGTAAAAGAAGCAAAAAAATTAATTGAAACTTTTACAGATAGTGAAGCAAAGAAAATGTTGAAACAATGGGATTACAAATCTTTTTATAATGCAAGAAATAAAGCAATCGTGGCTATTTTATTTGAAACAGGTATCAGAAATCTTGAGTTGTGTTCTTTAAATATGTCAGATATAAGAGAACAAATAATTTTAATTCATGGCAAAGGCAATAAAGAAAGATATGTTCCTATTTCACCTGCATTGAAAAGAATTTTTATCAAGTATGCAAGAGTAAGGGAAGGTTATATAAAGAATAAATTTATTACAACAGATGCTTATTTTATAAGTTTTAGGGGAAATAGATTGACGATTGAAACTATAGAAAGAGTTGTAAGACAAACAGGAAAGACGGCAAAGGTAAGAGATACAATAAGATGTTCTCCACACACAATAAGACATTATTATGCACAATTCATGCTTAGGCATGATGAAGATATTTATGCAGTAAGTAGGTTATTGGGACATGAAAATGTAAATATAACTAAAATTTACTTACAAAGTTTAAAAGATAAAGAAATTGTGAAAATGAGTATGGATACAAGTCCACTGATGAAATTGAGGGGATAATACAGAGAGATATAAGCGATAAGCATATAAGTAATCCATGGTCACGCACTAAAGTGTCTTAGAATGGCTATATAAAAGAAATAACCACCTGCAAGAAGGTGGCTACAACTTAATATTTACGATAGACCTACAAAACTGAATATCAAATAATATTCATTGCAAAAACCTATCAATAAAATATAAACTCAATACTTTTATTATATTTCAAAAAATAGGAATTTGCAAGGTTTATTTCCTATACCATAAAATAATATGGATAAAAATGGTATAGGTTAGTTGTGTATGCACTAGAACAACTATAAATAATTCTAGGGGTGACATGAAGCCGCCAGCGAGTAAAATTCATGGGGATATATATTATACTGCTATTTGTATATATACCCCTTAGAAGGGTTCAGATGACCGTCTAATAAATTATCTGGGGTGGTACACTCAATCGTAAGATGGATCTATGATAGTTCTTAATGGGTGAGTAGTTAAGATATCCTATCATGGAACAATGGCAGTATGACAAGAAACTTCAACTCATTATACAGAGTTTGTCAATAGTTTGCTCAGAAATCCTAGGGCAAACTATACCCAATTGCTTAACTATTGCCAGAGTTTATCAGAATTAGATCAAAAGTCAAGTAATAATTAAAAATTTAGGAGTGATTGAGATTGAGATATAAAAATAAAATGAAAGATAATATATTAAGAGTAGTTAATATTAAGAGAAAGGAAAGAAAGTGTATGTGTGTAAATTGTTGTTATTATCATAATGAAGGATTGGAGTATTGCAGTATGAATAGGAAAGTATCTCATAAAGAACATATGTGTAAGAGATATAATAAGAGAGTATATAAATATAATGGTCTTATATAAAATAATCACAATTTATAATTTATACAGCCGTTTTAAGACATCCTAAAATAGAAGGTATGTGGATTATACCTATAGCAAAAATAAAACGCTTAGAATTGAAATTTACTAAAATTGAGATGCTAGGAACGTTGCTATTAAAGGATTCTTAAAATAGAAAAAATAGATGTATAGGTATAAAATTTTCTATTGAATTTATATATTTGAAACTTAAAAGTTAACAATATATGAATAAAATATGTACAAAAATTGTAAAATGAGGTAAAATATTTTCAAGGGGGAATTAAGATGATTTGTAAAAAATGTGGTCATGAAAATCCAGATGATAATGTATTTTGTAGTTATTGTGGAAAGAAAATTAAAAAAGAAGTAAAAAATAGTAGTATTAAAAAGCAAAAAACTAAAAAGAAGATAGGTATTGTAATAGGAACAATTGTAGTTATTATATTAGTATTTATAGGCGGATATTATTTTGCTAGTAAAAATAATGATAAAAGTGTATCTAATAATAAATCGGTAGTTGATAAATTAGTTACTCAACAGAAACCAAAAGAAGATAATAAAATTAATGGATTTGATTTAGGAGTTTTAACAAAAGATCAATTTCATAAAGCTATGAGTCTAGGACAAAAATATAAAGATAAATCGATATATACTAGTGGTATTAACATGGTAATAAAATCTTCTGATGAATTTCAAAATAGCTATGTGGGTGGTATTACTATATGGACACCATATACTACAGTAGTGAGTACAAGTGCTGATTTAGCTAAAAACTATAATGATATAAGTGATAAATCTGTTACAAATGAACTTAAAAAGAAAAGTTCAAATTTAAATTTAGTATTTTGTTCTGCAACTGTTGGTGGAGATGAAATGGATTTTGCAAAAAATGATAATATTGTAATTATAGTAACTAATAATGATGGAACTCAAAAAACATTACATCCAACTAGTATGTCAACTGATATGAGCAATGAATCTGTAACTGATTTTTTCCCAGATAAACCAGTATATAAAAATACTATTGGCGGAAAATTTGATATATCAGGTTTAAAAGATATAAAGAGTATAGATGTAAAAATTATTCAACCCGATATGCCTGAAGTTGATCAACATTTTGATTATGATACGGCTAACCAATTATAGGGAGGTCATAAGCTGAAAAAGGTAAAGGTTAGAGATAAATAAATCATAGAAAGATTAATTATTGGGTAATCGTTGAATTTACTGGTAATTAAATCTATAATGGATATATATTATATAATTTGAGGAGGAAATAAGTATGGGGAAAGCACCTAAAAAATGTCCAATGTGCGGTGAAGTTAAAAGTTGGAAGAAAGTTGATACGGAGAATAAAGGATTCAGTGTTGGTAAAGCAGCAGTAGGAGGAATATTACTTGGGCCAATAGGATTAGTTGGTGGAGCATTAGGTAAGAAAAAAAGTGCTTATTATTGTGGCAAATGTGGATTTTCACATGAATATAAAGGATAAATATAATTAATAAAACTAAAATTAAATAACATTAATAAAATAAATAATTAGTTTTTTTATACTCTAATAAATGTGATCGTTATATAAATGGCTTATTTGTAGGGGTATAAGCTAAGTAAGAGTTATATAAAATAAATAAAAGTTTATATAGTGTATAATAGAATAATAGAAATATTATAGGATTAGAAATTTAACTTATAATAATAAATAATAGTATATTTCTTCTTTTAGCATCGCTATATGCTTAAGTATGAGTATATAGATGGTCTGATCAGCAGTAAGATAAAACTCTAAAAGAGATTTATCTAATATATATTAAAATAAATAAAATTAATAAAAATTCATTGACAAGAGTTCAAATAATTAATAAAATTTAGTTATAAGGATTTAAAATCTAGTGTTTCAAAGCAAGACAATAGCATGACTGTTGATATAACTGGATTATTAAAGATAATCTAAAATTTTTATATCTACTAAATGATGCAATATCAAGGTTTTATTATGGTTTTACCGTATATTTATTTTATTAATAAAAAGGAAAATTGCATATATGACTGAATTATATTAATTATATTTAATTTAGTGAATGGCTCAACCATGCGGATCGTATGTAAATCATATTAAAATATTTATAAAAAAATAAATAAAATTAATAAAAACCATTGACAATGGTCAATAAAATTAATAAAATAAGAATGTAAGTAAGTTAGGCGTAGTGTAATTACTAATGATGTGTTTTATGTTTAAATAAAATTAATAAATCTTATTATTGAACCTTAACATGAGATGTATTTAAAATGTTAAGGGTAGGTATTATAACATAAATTATATAAAATGTATAATATAGATTAGGCAGAAAATAAAAGAATATAATAGGAAAATATAGGAGCAGCAGAAAAACTTTAATATAATGGATTTTTCTGGTGTCTATTTGTCGTGCAAAGAAAAGAAATAAATGATACAATGTTTTTGTTGCAGGAGGGGAATAATGAAAAACAGACAAACCTTTTATAGTCCATCTGTCGGATCTGGAATATATTCTATTAAATCCTCTATCTTACAATTAAAAAAGCGACACAATATATTTAAATGTTCCCTGGGAATTGTTTTGAATTTGTCTGTGCAATAAGCTGAAATAGTGGGTAATCTTATGCCAGTTAGTTCACTTAATTGTTTTTGAGTTAATCTTTTTTCTGCTAATTTAATATGTAATTTCATTCTTATCATAATATCATCACCACTTAATATATTACTATTTATTTGAATTGTGGTCAATATAGATATCATAAAAAATATATTTATTTACGAGTATAGTGTTGACACGTTACGAATATCGTAGTATTATAGAAATATACCAAGAGGGAGGAAAATAAAAATGAAATTAGGATATATTGCTAAAGCAAGAGATTTAAATAAGAAGCTAGAATTTTTAAGAGAATTATTTGGAGATATAACTTTAGGGGAGCTGATAAGAAAAATACATGCTTAATCTATATAATTTTAGGCAACACAAAAAAACTTTGCTATATTATGAAAAACAAAGTAATTTAAAGTTAATTAATCAAAAAACAACTTTAATAAGAAAATATAGACAAATTACTATGTTACAGTAGCAAAATAAAAAGAGTATATTTAAAGGTGTTTCTGTTGCGGGAAATACACATTGAAAAATTGTTCCTTGATAATTAAATAGCATTACTACTACTATATTATATGTATTTTATTTAAATCAGTTACCTGAAAATAAACACAGGTATGACCCATATTTGTTTTATTATTTATATTGTAAGGTTTATTTATCGCTTTGTCAATATTTTTATTAACTTTTGTAAATAAAGACATTGATAACTTAAAAATAATGTTTGACAATGTATTACAAGGGTGATATTATATAAGCATAAAGCAATACAATGTATTACAAATGGGAGATAAACAAATGATAGGATTTGAGTATATATGTAATTTGTACAATGTTAAATATATAAATATAGCAAGAGAATTAGGTATCAGCAGGCAGACAGTAAACGCATGGACATCAGGCAGAAGGCCAGTTGCTAAAAAGTATATTCCTATTTTGTCTAAGAGGTTTGATGATATGCCAGAAGAATATTTTCAAAAAGAAATTAATGATTTAGATAAGCTTTATATTCAACAAAAAAAATTAAATAATGAATTAGATTCTAATATGCTTAAAGAAGATATTAAAATAAAAGATATTAAAGGAAGAGATAGAGTCACGCTTAAAAAAATATCTCTTATAAGTGTAAAAATTAAAAGTATTGAGATTATTGAAGAAATAAAAAGAATATTACAATTTGATAACATAAATGATAGAGTATATATGAATCAAGTACATATGTACTTAAAATTAGTAATTGCAATTATCCAAACAAATAATTTTCACGAAATATGGATTGCAGATGCAATTTCAATGTTGATTTTATACTATTATGAACCAGATAAATATAAAGAAAATATTGATGTACCTAATTATCCAGAGAGTTATAAAAAATCACTTGACAATTTTAATAAAACGATTCTAAAAAGTATTGAAAATTTCTCTAAAACTAAAAAATTTTAATAAGTTAAGGTACGGCTAAATACCTTAACTTAAATAAAATATTATGTAGTTATTAATGTAGATGATAAGTTTCGCACACTTAACTTCTACTAATATAAATTAAATATCAAATAAATTATAACACATAATGATTAATTTTTTAATCATTAAATTTTAAAAAACTATAAATAAAAAATGGAGGAATTTAGAATGAAAAAAGTAAGTGTAAGTGGATATGCAGTATGCGAGGTAATACAGGAAGTAGAAGTAGAGGACAATGCAACCGCACAGAAAATAAGGGAAAAGGCAGAAGAAGAATTTGAGGGACTAGGAGAATATGGGGATGATAGTGTAAGTGTCTCTGGTAATGCAAAAATACATTCAATAAGTGATGGAGAAGTAAATTTTAAAGAGAGTTATAACGAGCTTGTACCAGCACCAACAATAATGGATGATACTCAGGATAATATTAGAACCAAATATAAGAGTATAGAGGAAGCACAAGAATATCTGCTTATAGATAACTATAAAGAGCAGTACCCAGGACGACAATATCAAACATCATCTGAAACTGCAACATTAAGACAAGCCATTAAATGGAATAGAGATTATATATTAAATTTAGTACATACTGTGATAAATGAATATAAGAACTATGAATCAGGTTGGTATTGCAAAATATGTATAGATAATGAAAGCCACAACATATATAGAACATCATTTATGAAGAGTGGTAGCGATATAAAAGTTACTTATAAAAAAGCTACAGAAATTATGACACTATATACAGAACAATTAAAAAATATTACAGATGATAAGATTGAAAGGCAGATTGATCGAATATTAGATACATTAGAAAAATAATTTTTGTTGGAGTATTCTTCTAGTACTTCAGCAAAGAGTACTCCTTTAATATTTAAATAATTGGGGGATGAAGACAGATGGAAAAATTAACAAATGTAAAAGAAAAACTGAAAGGATTAAACTATAAGGTATATTCTTTACATATGATAGAGCCAAAATTTGAAGATTTAACTGAAGGATCTCTAGTATGTAAGGAACATGGCATTGAGTTTATATACTTAAATAAAGACAAGATAATTACTGTATTAAAGCTCAAATATGACGATATTACTAATATAGAAATAGATAACATTTTGGTAAATATTTTTATGAGTGGAGGCAAAGTATATCATTTGAATCAACTGAGGCAAAATTTAGATGAGATATTAGCAGATTTTAATAATGAATATTTAACTATTGAAGATGAACAGGCTATACACATATTAAAGGATTATAGAATATTAAAGAATAATAATATTTTAAAAATAACAGGTGTTGAGATGGATGAAAATAATATGTCAAAATCAATCCAATATAAAGTAAATTTAGATGATGTAAATAATATAATGGAGGATTACTGGGGGCAGGAAGATGGATTTAGAGAAGTATTTATAACTGCTAATGGTAAAAATATGGCTATTTGGTGTAATTAATTACAAAAACATAGAAAACACAAATAAAGCTATATAAAACGCCAAACAAAATACCTATTTGCCTATAATAGCCAAAAAATAAAACATATAACTAAATATGAAATTTGAACAATAATCAAAAACTTGGTACGATATAAGGTGTCACTTGAAAGTAATTCAGACAAATAACTCTTCAAGTTATATCGATCTTTGACAATAAAATAAAAATTCTTAAACAATAAATTTAGTATAACACACATAAAAATATTATTCAATAGCTTTTTTAAGATACTTTAAATTGCAAGGTATAATTTGTACTCTTAAAATATTTAAATGTCTTAATAGTGGAGATTCACAAAAATACAGCAATATCAGAATTTTAAAATAATTGGAGGAATTAAAATGGAAAAAACAAGTGCAAAAGAAGAAATAGTAAATAATGTTGTTGTAATAGATCAAGGTAATTGGAATACAAAATGGATTAATAATAAAGGAATTAAAGGGGTTTTTAGCAGTAGAGTTAGCAGCGAATATCAATCTTATGAGGAAGGATTCCAGCGAATTGAGTATAATGAACAAACGATATTCTTTGAAGTGGGACAGATCCAAAAAGAATTTAATAAGATAGAAAAATGGTGCCTAATACCTCAGATCCTATATACATTATGTAAAGCAAATCCAGGACAAGAGATCATGGAATCTAATATTACTTTATTACTGCCTGCAATCCAAATGCAAAATAAAACAAGATTAATAGGTAAATTAAAAAATAAAGAATTTAATTTTAAATATAATGGAAAAGAAATTCTTGCTTCTATACATAATGTGATGATACTGCCAGAGGGCTATGTTTCATATTTTTCACTGAATAGTGAAGATAAGAAAGGTTCTGTAGCACTAGTAGATATAGGTTCCAGGACAGTAAACTTAGTAGTATTGCACAATGGCAAAATTGAAAAACTTAATACCATAACACTAGGAAGTTATAACTTTTTTCAAAAAATAAAAAATATTGAAAATGCTAAGGGAGAAAATTTTGTAGAAGAAGATATAAAACGCCTGATTGATGAGGGTATAATTAAAGTTTACCAAAAACAATATGCAGAGTTCCTTAATAATATATTGGATGCTATTAAACCATTAGTTAATCTAGCAACTTATAAGGTAATCTTTACAGGCGGTACAAGCTTAATGCTGCAAGAGTATATTAATAAGTTAACTTTGCCAAATTTTAAAATCCATGAGGATGCTTTAAATTCTAATATAATAGGGGCAATGGAAGCTAGTAAAATAATATTGAAAGATGTTGTTGCATAATGGCAATAAGCAATAGCAGTAAAAGATTCCAATTAACATTTAATAGAAATAAAGAGAAAGAAAGGATAGTTCTAGATTATCTTTCACAATCATTTAATGAAACTCAGGAGATAAAAAGAATATTATTTCAATACATTGTGAATCAAAATTCTACAAAGGAAATAGAAGAAACTAGAAGCAAGAAGAAGGTAAGCAAAGGCAATAAAAGTGATAAAAAGTTACTCACTATTACTAAAAATGTTGTAAAAACAGTCAAGGGCAGTAATAATGATACAGAAGTAATGGAGAGTAATAAAAGTAAATCAAATACAGTAAAAAACAATAATGATAATAATTTTGCACTAAATTTAAGTAATTTTAATGATAAACCAGTAAAAGTAAAATCTGATAATAAGGATGAAGAATTAGAACAAATTAAACAAAATGAGCTGGATGAATTAAACAAATTTATATAAGGGTAAAGGTGAGAGATATGATAGTAACTAAAAAAACGATCGAAAATACAGATTTATTAAAAAAAGAATTAGATATTATAAAAGAGTTTAGTAACGAAGATTTTAGCAAAATAGATGTAATCTTTAACTATAAAATAGTCGGAAGGAAAAAAATAGAATTTTGTATATTAGGGACAAAAGATATTTTAGTTGCAGATTTAACAGCAAAAGTAGTACAAAAGTTACGTGATTTTAAGTGGGGTACAGCACAAAAATTTAGTAAAACATTAGTTAGAAAATGGGATAAGTTATATTACTTTGAAGATGGAAAATTTAAAATCTGAAAGGTAGGGTATTACCCTACCTTACCAAATTAAATTAAAAATATCAAATTTGGGGGAAATTGAATGGATAAAAGAATAAGTGAAATTATCAAAATTGATGATATTAGACAATGGAATAATAATACTGTAACAATCACAGCAGGAACTGGTACAGGAAAAAGTTATTTTATAAAAAATATTCTATATGCCTTTGCAAAGAAAAATAATAAGAAAATACTAATGCTAATACATAGAACAAATTGTGTAAATCAGTTTCAAAATGAAATTAATAAAGATAAAAAAATAGATGTAATAGATATACATACATATCAAAAATTAGAATTTAAAGAAATACATAAATATAAAAATTTATTAGATCAATATCAATATATAGTCTGCGATGAATTCCATTATTTCCTATCAGATGCTGCCTTTAATAAAACAACAGATATATCTCTAAATTTAATATTATCTCAAAATGTCACAAAAATATTTATGTCTGCCACTGGAGATTACATCAAACAATATTTAAATAGAAAGAAAAAAATAAAAACAATAGATTATAGTTTACCTATAAAATATAAATTTGAAAATTTAGTATTTTTTAACTATGATACGACTTTAGTAGAATTAGCCAAAGATGCAATAAAAACAAGTGAAAAAATAATATTTTTTATACAATCTGCCCAAAAAGCATATGGCTTATATTTACAATTTGAAAAATATAGTTTATTTAATTGTAGCAGAAACAATAAACAATATTTTAAAAAAGTAGATCAGGAAAAAGTAATGGATATGCTAGTAAAAGAAAAGTTTGAAGAAAATATCCTAATAACAACCACTTGTATGGATGCTGGAATAAATTTAATTGATACTGATATAAAACATATAGTTTGTGATGTAAAAGATGTAGGAAGCTTAATTCAATGTATTGGAAGGAAGAGAATAAAAAGTTTAGATGATTATGTAAATATATATATTAAAACAATAACAAATAAACAACTTGGTGGAATAGAAACTCAACTCAATAAAAAAATTGAAATGGCAGATTATTTAAAAGAGAATGGTATCAAAAACTATATATTAAAATATCCTAGACAAAATGATTACTCTAATATAATATATGATGATCCTGTAGAAGAAAATAATAAATGTACTAAAAAAATAAATGAGATGATGTATTTCAAATGCAAAATAGATTTATTGAATATTAATAAAATGAAACAACTTGGTAATTTCGGATATTGTAAGTATTTAGCAAATATATTTGGATTTTATAATAACAGTCAAAAATACAACTATATAATATTAGAAGAACAAAAAGAAAAGGATATATTAATAAATTATTTAGAAAATATAAAAGGTACAAAATTGTTTTCAGATGAACGAAAAGAATTGAAGAAGATATTTAATAAAGCAGGCCTTAAAGCTAGAACAATGGGAAGACATACATTAAATGGGTGGTTAAAAGATTTAGGACTGCCTTATACGATTAATCATGATATAGACAAGAGAAGAAAATTAAATAATGGAAATAAGAATCTTAATAGAGGTAAAAGATATTGGATAGTTGGTAAATTAATATATAAAGAAGAATAATTTTTGGGGTCAAAAACACCCACAAGCTCTATATAGAGGTTATTGCATAAAACGACCCCAAAAATAAAAAGAGTTCTAGTTCAAAGGGAGAGAGTCGGTAATCCTAAAGGATTACCTGCCTTAAGAATCCGACTACAGGTCGTATTCTTAGTATATATAATTTATTGTAAATGGAATTTATAAGACAGGTTGACAATACATATAAGAGGGAGACTATAAGTCCCTTAGAATAATATTCTCTATAATTTGATAAGCGTAAGAATACGCTCTAAGAAGTTTTCAGTGAATCGGGGAAATTCCACTTATACATTTATTAAAAAAAGTATATTGGATTTGACACGTAGTGGCAAAGACAGGAGGTTAATGTTGCGGTTCTTTGCAACTTAATCGACCATAGGTTCATAGAACTATTATATATATATTTATTGATGGGAACGAAAATATCCCGATCATAAATCTGTTGATGGCTTTAAAATTATTTAAATCCCCAACGTTGGGGATTCAACATTACGTTTAAAACGTATCGGTTACATTAATAATATATCTTATAAGGTTATCCTATATAGGTATATGGTTATCTGGTCATATAGTACAACCTCAAATGGCTTGAAATAAGGGTTTAAAATTTCTAACTAAAGCAAAGCATTTAAAATGCAATAGATTTAATATCTGTAGGTGCAGGCCAGATAAATTATATTTGTACAATTTAGCACATAAAATAAAAAAGAGGGATTGATTTATAATGGAAAATAATAATATATACATAATGTCTGTTGAAGGTTCTGAAATTTGGGAACATTTAAATAGAAAGAATGAATTAAATACTTCTTATTGTGGTATGATTCCATATTCACTGGAATTAAGACACTTACATAATCAAAAAGGTTTTAAGACATTTAGCAGTAAAAGATATAATAAAATTATGACTAATGATATTATAAATGTTAAATTTAAGCAAAAAGTAAAATCTGGTAATGAAGTAATATCAATCATAAATAAAAAATTAAAAACTATATCTCCTGATACTCAAAAAAATAAAGAATATATACAAAAATTAAAGCTTTATATAAATGAAATATCTGAAGAAATTGCATTAGATAAATGGAAAGAAATAAAAAATGATAAATTAAGAAGCTTATTATATAAAGAAGGATTTATATTAACATTCCATTATATAGATGAAAATAGTAAGAAAAAAACTGAAAAAGTTGATTTTGTTGTATATAAAAGATCTTCATCTAAGTCACGTACTGGACAAGTATTATTTATTAAAAAATCTTTAAGAGATACTATGATAAATTGGGCAAGAATGGGAATGAGATTGGAAGGAAGAAATGATATAGATTTTCCAGGACTTTTAAGTTATGAATCATTGGTTAGCAGTCATATTGAAGATATTATAAAAATTAATACTAAAAATATATTAATTATTGATGATGTAAAGAGCGTGTTTCCGATAGACTGTAATGTTGTTAAGAAAAAAGAAAAAGGAAATCAAGAATTATTTAGTCAAAAGAAAAATATAAAGATGAAAAATGATTTGTTTGACGGTGAAGGGATCTTAGATAGCAGTTACTTTAAAACTGGTAAAGGTATGATGTTACTTAGAAATCATATGTTTAAAAGCTGTGTATTTAATTGCAATTTACAATCTTTTCTGAAGAATAATTGTCCTGAAAACATAAATTATAATGATTGGCAATTAAAAAATATGTTTGATGAAGCTATATATGCTAAAGACGTACATATGATTATTACTCCTAACTCTTTAAAAGCATTAAAATTTTATGTTGTAAAAGACAATAACAAAAAGAAAATGTGGTTGCATTGGAAAAGAAAAATAGAGAAAGAAAATTGTATTTTTGGAATTTGTAAAAGTGAGCAAAAAAGTACAAAAGGTAAAAATGATAAAGGTAATATTATAAATCAGATGAGCTACCAGATGCTAAATTCTATTCCTATTAATCTTGATGGTATGGCAAAATTAAGTGAGTTTGAACTTTATTATATAGATAAGTTAAAAAATGATATTGAAACATATATACAATATTTGAAGAATACAGCTAATACAATAAATTCAAATAACATGTTAGTTGATTTATATAATAGAAATATTAAAATAGTTAATACCAAGGTATTTAAAGACAAAAGGAAAAAAGATATACATAAATATATTACTCATGTAAAGAAAGGTAAGATTAGATTAGAAGCAGACTATTGTACTATAGCTGGAAATCTGGTGGAATATATGTACCATGCTATAGGAATCTTACCAGTAGATAAAAATAATATATTATTACATAAATGGGATAGTGAACAGCAATTTAAAACAAATGAAGTATATACTACATTACATCCATTTGATAAAGAATATGTTGCTTTTAGAAATCCACATACATCTCCTTCTAATGTATTGATTTTACATAATAAAGATAATGAATTTATTAAAGAGTATTTCAATTTAACACCTAATATTATTGCTATAAATGCAATTGAATTTCCGATACAAAGGATATTGTCAGGCATGGATTATGACAGTGATGTATTACTTTTAGTCAGAAATGCTACTTTGCTAGAGAATGCTAAGAAATGTTATAATAATCAAAATTATAAGGTATGTGAAAATGGGGTGGATTTAATAGATGATACTAAGAATAAGAAAGTATCTTCCAATATTGATACCGAAAAAAATAAAAACAGATATACAGTATGCTCAGAAGATATGGCTCGAATAGATAATATATTAGCAACAAGTCAAAAAAATATTGGAACTGTGGTTAATTTAGGACAATTGTATATGAGTACATATTGGGATTTAATAAATAAAAATAGTAAGGATAAAAATAAATTAAATGAATTATTGCAGGGAGTAGATATATGTACAGTATTATCCGAAATTTGTATTGATAGTGCCAAAAGAATGTACGATGTAGATATAGAGTTACAAATAAAAAATCTTGCTAATACTAATATATTATATGATAAAAAACCAGAATTTTTTAAATATATTAATCAAAGTAAGAAGATAAAAAATAAAATTAAAAAATACGATACAAGTATGGATTATCTTCAATCAATATTGGATGTTAAAGATGCAGATTCAATTCCTACAATTGAATTAGATACATTATTGGTTGATCTTGATATTAAAAAAGCAAAAAAGAGACAAATAGAAAATATTGTAAGTTGTATTATGGAAATTACAAATAAACAAAAATCTATTGAAGCAAAATATAAAAAATATAATGAGTTATCAAAATCGCAAGAATTAGAAAAATATAATAAATTAGATGATAATAAATCTAAGGGAATGAGTAAAATAAAGAGATATAAAATTAAATCAGAAACTGTATATGCTATCATTTATAAAGTGTTTCATAAAGAAAAATATTTTACTCCTATTGAATGCAAATACAAATTAGATTTATTAAATTCATTATATCAAGCAGATAAAGATATATTTTTAAATGTATTTAAGACAAAAAATAATATTTTGGAAAAAAACATTCATTTTGGAAATTTGTTAGACAACTAGTTTTAAAGTTTCATAAAAAATACTTAACAAGTGAGTTGAAATTTGGTTCCTATATGGTAGAGAGGTATG
Organism: Clostridium tyrobutyricum; assembly: GCF_019144085.1. Lineage (GTDB taxonomy): Bacteria > Bacillota > Clostridia > Clostridiales > Clostridiaceae > Clostridium_B > Clostridium_B tyrobutyricum_A. Next base: position 90,005 of record NZ_JAHHUY010000004.1, on the reverse strand, counting down.
ATGGGAAGGTATACCAAGAATCCCGAAAGAACAGCTATATGCCTAGTATTTATACCTCTCCATAATATTTATATATTTTCATCTAAAAAACTATATAATAATACAAATATACTATAACATATTTAAATTACAATAGTCAATAGAAAATTATATAAAAATAGTTAAAATGAATTATCTGAAGAAATAGATAATTGATTCTAGCTATTTTTTAGCTAGAATGATTCTGGTATGCTAAATTATTTATCGGTAATTTTTGCTAGTTTTGATGTAGGTTCAGATCCTGCCCCTTTGCCATTAAGAAAAAACTAGACGCACATAGGGGAAAATGCTATGTAGGTACTTAATTAATTTATTAAGTATCTTAATTTTGGAGATATAGAGAGTACACTTTGTATTCTCTTTTTTTATAGCACAAAACAAACTAATACCTAAGTTGTAAAGCTAGTGTCAACCGTTGGTATTGCTATACTGGTATATACTTAAATTAAAAAAATTAAGCACAGACTATTTAATAAGGAGAGGAGAAAATTGAATGATGATGGAGCAAGACAAGTAATAAGAGAAAAAGTATTACAAATGAAAGATAAAAAAGGAATATCTTTCGCCTTTATTGCAAGAGCAGCAGGAATTAAAAGATATGATGTGGCTCATTTTGCAAGGGATGGAAGAGAAATTAGAGAAGACAAATTTAATAAATTAAAAAATTTTATACTTAAATATTAAAAAGGGAGAGATTATTTTATGGAATTAAAAAGAGATACAAGAAAAGAAGCAAAGGACAAAAAAATAGAAAATATGACTTATGAAGAGTTAGATGAATATTGTAATAAAAAAAAATATACACAGCATGTACAGGATTGTTATATAGAAATTATTCAAACAAAAAATGATTTGATTGATATTTTGTTTGATGTTTGTAACAAACAAAATACATACTTAAAAGACGTTGCAGAAATAAGAAATATAGCTTATGATTTTGATATTTCATCATATGAAATTGAAAGAATACATAAAAAATTACAAAAATTATCTAAAGAAATAATATAGGGGGTAAGTTAAATGAAGTTATCAGATTTTACAAAAGATAGGGAATTAGAGTTTTATATGGATAAAGAAGGTAAGGAAGCTACTAGGATAATTGAACCACTTACAAAAGGTAGAATAAAATTCCACAGCATTAATAAGGGATTATTAGATAAGCTTAATTCTGTAGATATTAAAAAAGAAAAACAATATGATGAGCTAGTTTATAGGCTCATAGATATTTTAACCAATGTCAAAAAGGATATTGAATTAGAACAATTTAAAAGTATGTTAGCGTATCCACCAAATAATGCTTTTATAAAATTCATTACAGAAATTAATAGAGAATTTATTGATCTTATGAATAGATTCACTGAATTTAAAGAAAGCATTGACAAGGTAAATAAAGAGTTAGATAAAAATATCGCCAAATTGCCTGAAGATATAAAACAAAAAGTAGTAGAAATACAGATGAGTGATGAAGAGTTATTGTCCAAGTTGAAGAAAGAATATGATATTGCCGAAACTCAAGAAATAAAGGAAGAAATATTAGATAAAATTGTAGAGACTAAAGCTAGAATAAAAAATAAATAATTTGAGAGGAAGATTATATGGATATCAAAGATTTAAATTTAAGTGAAGAACAAACAAAAGGAGTAAATAAATATATAACTGAGCAAATTACTAAGACCAAGGAAGGTTACAAGGATTATTTGCCTAAAGATGATGTAAATAAATTAATTGAAGCTGAAACAAGTAAAATTAAAAATACATATGGTGAAAAATTAAATGTAGCAGAGGAAGAATTGAAAAAATATAAACCTAAGGATAAATCAGAAGCTGAAATTGAATTGGAAAAAAGATTGAAGATACTTGAGGATAAGGAAAAAGAAGTTGCTAAAAAAGAAAAGGTAATGAATGTATCTAGTAAATTGAAAGAGCAGGGCTTACCTGAACAATTAGCAAAGTATTTATCAGGAATTGAAGATGATAAATTGTCTGATGAAATTGGAAATTTAAAGGAGATATTTACTAATAGCAAAATAGATAATAGTTTTAAACCAGGTTCTCACAAATCTAAATTAGTTTCTATTACAAAAGAACAATTTAAGAAAATGGGAATTATGGAAAGAATGGATCTATATGATACTAACAAAGAATTATATGATAAATTAAGTAAATAAAAAGTTATCTACATAAATTTTGTAGGTGGCTTTTTTATTATATTAAAAATTAAAAATAAGAAAGGATCTGATTATTAATGAGTTTAATAATACCAGAGGTATACAGTAAATTAACAAGAGAGAAATTTGAAGGGAAAGTAAGGGTAGCACTTTTAGCTGCTCCACTAGGAGATTTAAAAAATACTACTGTAGGGGAAACAATACATTTTCCAAAATTTAAAACCATAGGAGACGCTAATGAAGTTACAAAAGGAACACAATCACCAATACAAACTTTAGACCAGGATGATTCTACTGCAACAATATTAATGAAGGACTCTATAATAAGGGTTTTTGATATTGATGATATGACAGCATTAGGAAATCAAATTGAGGAAGCTTCTTCTCAGCAAGCTATAGTGTTTGCAAGATCACTGGATAAAGATTTGATAGAGGAAGCATCTAAAACGCCTCTTAAAACTGCTACAGCAGATGGGAAAGCAATTACTGCCAATGAATTAAATGAAGCATTGACTTTATTTGGAGATGAATCTGATGTAGATGAGATGGCAGGAATAGTTATAAATAGTATGCTAGATAGTTCTTTTTATAGTATGCCTGAATTTGTAGATGTAAGTAAAACTTATAATCAACAAAGCAATGGAATAGTTAGGAATGGTATGATAGGTTATTTTAGAGGGATACCAGTATTTCATAGTAATCATAGCACCTATGATTCTATTACAGGTGAATGTAGATCTTTTATTATAAAGAAAAATGCACTTGCATATATGGAGAAAAGAGCTATAGATATAAAAGAAGAAAGAGAAGAGAAATTACATGCCAGTGATATAGTTGGTACATATATTTATGCTGTAAAACAGATAGATGAATCTGGGGTAATTATGTTAAAGAAAACAATAGTATAATACATATTTAAAATGGTGGGAATAGTATTTTCCCATCTTTTTTATGTAAAAGGAGTTATATATGAATAAACAAATATATACAAAATTTGAGGTAGATAAAATAAAAGATGAATTAGAAAAATTGCAAATAAAATTAAATATAAAAGAAGATATAATACAAGCTTTACTGCTTGAAATAAAAGATTTAAGTAAGAAAAATTGATGAAAGGAAGTGAGATTAGGTGTTAAGTCCAGATAAATTAAAATTTCTAAGATTGATACATGATGTTACACAAAAAGAAATTGGAGAGGAAATGGGAACATCTAAAAATTATATTTCAATGATTGAGAATGGTAAACATGGTTATTCTAAGGCACAGCATGATAAATATGTAAATGCAGTATACAAAGTATCAGCTAAAAATAAAAGCAAGGAAAAGGAAGTTGAAAATGAAGAAAATAAAAAAGAAGCTGACTAAAGAAGAAGTGTTTGAGTTAAAAATTGAAAAGTGGAAAAAGGAAAGCAAGGAAAGATTAAAAGATGCAGGGCATAAGAAGCATACTGCTCATGAGGAAATAATGGACAAAATAATTAAAAACACTAAGAAAAATGAGAGGAACAATGATAATGAATATATTGGATAATCCTAAATTATTTAAAAAGGAATAAATAATAAAAAGAGATTAGAGGAGAAAATATGAGAGATTTTAGAGATAACAGAAAATATAATTACAGGAGGTGGAAGTGTTGCAGAGGTAAAAATCTAGCACAAGAGGAAGGGGGATAAATGTTTGTATTAACATAATATATTCGAATTATAAATAATACATAGTAATTGTTACTTTACGATCAAAACACGAATTATTTGAACAAAGAAATAATAAAACGATTACCAAATTGGATTAATACAGTAGGACAATATTGTCTGTGTCTAAGCAACGATATAGATTCGTTAATGAGTTGCTATTATCTTACATTACATAAAAAATGGGATATAAAATATTTCTATTCTTTTTATGGATTATACAAAAATCAGGGGATAGAAGTTATTCCGAACACTTGTATTGCAGTGGATGCAGATTTATATTCAGGGAAGTGTTTTGGAAATCATTTGACGAATAATATTAACAAAGATGCCATTAATATAAATAGTTTATGTAATATTGGTAGACATAACTATTATAATAAATTTGCAGGATCAACTTTAATAACAATATTGAGCATACTAAATGTGGATATTAACATATTTACAGAAGAACAAAAAGAAGTAATATTGTGTATAGATACAATGTTTAAATCTTACTATTTTAATAAAAAACAGGCAACGTATTATATAGATACTATATTAGGATATAAAGAATTAATGGATATATTAGAAAAACATGATGCGGATTATTTTTATAAAATAATAGATAAATATAACCTATATGCAAGTATAAACATGGTTGATGGATATTTACAAACAGATATAAAACTAGATGAATTAAATAAATTATTTGGATTCAATTTAGAACTCCCTAGTAAGGAGTTTTTATTATGCAAAAAATTTATAAAAAAGACAGGTGTGCCAGTAGAAAATAACATATTCTCGTTGGCGTGGACTTATAAAAATAGTGCTATATATTCAGTATTATCATAAAATTTAAATTTATAGAAGGAGAGATTTATATATATGGATAAAAGATTAGAAGAACAATTAGAAGAAATATATAAATGCGAAGGTAAATTAGAAGAGAATAGGAATAATCATATATTTGACACAGTTGAAAGAGATCAATTATTAGCAAGGTTAGAATTGGCAGCACATGAAATTTACCTTATACATAAACAAAATAAATAATACATAGAAAACAAAAATGACTCACTAAAAATAGTGAATTCTTTTATATATAGGAGGAATTATATGGATTATAAAGAAATAACAGCGACATATAATATCAATAAATTTTCTTTAGCGATGGCTATGAATTTTTTAGGGTATCATTTCAAAAAAATACCTGAAGGAGATAGAAAAATATTTGTATTTGAAAGGACACCAGAATTTATGGATTGTCTGCATGAGTTATTAAATCTCAAGAAATATTATGGAAAAATTTATTAAGCAGGAAAATTACATACCAAAACATTTTAAATGTTCAACTAAAGAAATAATGATTTTATTACTATGCTTTGTTTGTAATTTCCTTTAAGAATTTTACCTATAGATTTAATGTCTATAGGTAAAGGTGCCTAAAAATTGAAGATCAGTTCACATTTATAATCCCCCGAGGTGGGGATTATTATAATGGTGCATATAATTAAAAATTAAATTAAAGAGGAGAAATTTATAATATGGAAAATGTAGAAAAGATATATTCATATACAAGAAAATCAGAAAATTATGATAACAAGGATATAGATTTAATTGGATTGAATAAAAGATTTGATAAATTATTTAGTATCATAAAAGAAAACAATACAATGATTAATAATAAATTTGATAAATTAGATAAGAAAATGGATGGTATGGATAAAAAAATAGATAAATTGGGGGAATTTATTAATGGCAAGAATAAGAAAAAATAAGATTGATTTAGATACTACACTTATAAATGTGAGTGTTATATTGAAAGGATTTAGACAGAAATTAGATATATATACTACTGCTACCGAATCAACGGAATTTGTGGACTGGCTTAATAATAATCCTGAAATTTATAGTTATAAAGTACAAGATAAAGAAAAGTTTACAAATAAATACTTCATATTTAATGATTATAAGAAAAAGAAAACAATTTGTATTAATAGAGATGATATAAAAGAATTTGAAGTGCCTTTTATATCTGATATAAGCGATACTGATGTTGAATTTAAAATATTATATGTCCAATAACCATGGCGAATTAAACGTATCGGTGCAAGAGATGATGAAAATATGATTTTAAAATGGTTTTATGAAGTTAAAGTGCAAAAATAGATAAATTGGGAGGAATAATATTTGAGTGGATTAAAAATAGGTTGGGATCAATCTTCATTAAATGCTTTAAAAACACAACTTAGTGACCAGATAAATAAAATAACTCAACAAAAAATTGAGTTAGGTGTTGATATAAAAGATGATAAAGCAATAAAACAACTGAATTCTATATTAGATGCAGTTAAAAATGTACAAAATACAGCTTCAAAATCTGTTGATTTACAGGTAAATACTGTTAAAACTAAACAGGATTTAGCAGGAATCAAGGGTAATTTTGAAGATATTATTAATACATATAAGCAAATGGGGCAGATTAGCGTAAATCCAACATTTGATAAAAATGGGATGATAAAGGACTTTACAATTAAATTGCAACAATTGAATGGTTTAGTCGATAAAATTAAATATAATGCTAATGAATTTATGGATGGTAAGAATTTAACTCCAATTAGTTTCAGTGTAGATAATATCAAGGAGATAAATAATTTAGACCAAACGCTGAATAACGTAGATAATTTTAAGAGTAAATATAATAATGCTGTAAAACAATTACAAGGAATTAAAATTGATTCTATAGTTGGATTACAGAAACAGTTAGATTCTTTAAATATAAATAATTTTGAAGAAAAATCTAATCAAATAAAGAATACGTATATTGAATTATCTAAAGCAAGTAAAGAATATGAAACTAATTTAAAATTACAACAAAGTACACAGAATTTCTTAGATTCACAGCAGTCCAAATTGAATAACGTTCGTAATAATTATGGTAGTAAAATAGATGTTGATTCTTCTCAATATAAAGAATTAGAAAATACGTATAATGCAATAAATTCTGCTATAAATAGAACTAGAGGAGCAAATGAAGTTTTATCTAGTACAGAACAACAAGGGCTTAGACAATCTATTTCAGATTTAGACAAAAAACAGAGTAAGATTATTAGTATAACCAATGCTATAAAACAGCAGGAAATTGCATTAAATAATTTGAAATCTAAATTTGGCAATATAATTCCAGAAAGTAAGATAAATCAAATAAGATCTGAAATGCAAAAACTATATACTTCAACTAATTTTAAAGGTGATAGTGGAAATATAGATTCTCAAATTAAAAAATTGAAGGAATTAGGAACTGAAGTTCAGCGAATTAAAGGTATGGGTTCTAATTTAGGAAGCTTTAATAGTACTGGTCTAAATATGAATTCTAGTTTTAGTGATATACAAAAATATTTTAGTGAATTAAATAATGGTAAAGCTACTGTATCTAGTGTAAAGGAATCTGTAGATAGTCTTGGGAATACTATGAAAACAGTTAATTATTCTGTTAATGAAGGTAAGAATATAGTACATAATTATAAAGCTACTTTAGATGAGAGTAGTGGTTCAGTACATAATATGAGTACAAGTATTCAAGATTTAAGTAGTAGACATGGTACTTTAGCATCTCAATTAGCAAGTTCAATAAAGGGTATCTTACAATGGACTGCTGTAAGTGCAGCAGTATATGGTGGAATTAACCAAATAAAAGAAGCTATTCAAGATGTTATGAATATCAGTAAAAATCAGACAAATATTCAGATGATTACTGGAATGAATCAACAACAAGTAAAAGGGTTGACAGAACAATTTTCTGATTTAGCTACACAAGTACATTCTACTACTGGTGAAATGATGAGTGGAGCAGAGAATTTTCTTAGAGCAGGAAATTCTATCGGTGAAACTAAAAATTTATTAAAAGCTAGTAGTTTTGGTGCTACATTATCAGGGCAAGATACTAAGACGGTTTCTGACCAATTAATAGCTATGGCAAATGGATTTAAAATGAATACATCCAATGCTAAAGAAATGATGACAGTTATAGATAAATTAACTAAAACAGATAATAGTAGTGCCAGTTCATTTGCAGAAATGGCAACAAGCATGAGTAAATCTGCCGATATGGCCAAATCTGCAAAAGTTGACTTTAATCATTTATTGGCTTACGAGAGTACTGTAAGTTCTGTAACGAGGGAAGATCCATCAAGTATAGGACGTTCTTTTTCAACTATGTTCTCACGTTTTCTTAACGTAAAAGGAGGACAGAAATTTGATGCCTTCTCAGGCGATGATCTTTCAAATGTAGAAAGGGACTTAAAACGGTATGCTAATATAAATTTGAGGTCAGATCCTAAAACATTTAAATCGTACGAAACTGTTATCGATGAGTTATCTAAAAAGTGGAAAAATCTAGATGAAGTGTCTAAATCGGCTATATCTAAGGCCTTTGCAGGAGCAGAAAACGCTAATAATTTCCAAGCATTGATGAACAATCTTGATCAAGTAGATAAAAACTTAAAAGACATGGGTGATAGTGCTGGATATGCTCAAAAGAAAATGGATATTTTTGCAGATAGTCCAGAAGCAAAATTAAAATCTTTCCAACATGCAGTAGAAGATTTACACACTTCACTTGTATCAAGTTCTACTATAAATAAAGCTTTACAAGGATTAACAAGTTTTATACAATCTTTAGACACAATAACAACATCTGCACCGAAATCTGGAATTGCATTAGCAGGAATAGGAACTGCAATGATATTAATAATAAAAAATGCTAGTTTAGTTACATCTGGACTAAAAAAGATGAGTGCTTCATTTGCTTTATTTAATGTTATTAGCGAAGGAGTAGGAATTACCAATGCATTATCAGGTTCATTTACAGCGTTAGCGACAAGTATAAAAGCTGTAAGTTTAGCATTCTTAACAAATCCTATTACATGGATTATAGCTGCATTAGGAGTTGCAGGAGTAGCAATAATTAAACATATCCAACATCAGAAGGATTTAAAACAACAAACAGATGACTTAAAGCAATCTTATTCTGGATTAACCGAAGCAATGAAGGAGAATGATGTAGCAGGTATAAAATCTAACACATCAGATTTAAAGAAAACTCAAGAAAATTTGCAAAAATTAATAAAACAACGTAATGATATACAAGGACAAATGCAAGATCCCTCTTTTGGTATAAGCATAGCTGGTAAAAACATAGTTGGAAATAGTCCTGATTTAGATAAATTGGCAAAGGTAAATAATCAGATCAAAGAACAAGAAAAGGTTCTAAAAGATGCAGGATTAGCTTTTAATAGTACTACTGGTGAGATATATAAATACACAGAAGCAGAACAACAAATAGGTATTAATGACACTGTTGAAAAGATTTCCAAGACATCACAGGCAGAAATAAGCCATAAAGATAATATTATTTCATTGGGCAACGAATATAAAAAATTACAACAAATATCTGTTCCTAATGCAGAAATACAAGATAAAATGAGTACTATTGCCAATAAATTAAGTGGGGAAGTTTCTGGATTAGTTACGCAAAAAGATAAAGATGGTAATGTTACTATTAAAAATACAGGATTATTAAATGCGGAGATAGGTATACTTGGTAAAGAAGGCGTGTCAGTACAAGATTTGATAAAAATAAAACTGGATGCTAGTAAACAAGCACAAGATATCCAAGTTGGTGAAACTACTATGACATATCAACAAGCCACTGCAAGGATGAAGATACTACAAGAAGAAGCATATAATACAAAAGCTTTATATAGTATGCCAGGCTGGAGTAAGGAAACAAAAGATAGTGCCAAGAAAACTGCATCTGGTTATACGGATGCTGCATCTAAGATATCTAACAGTTTGTCTGAAGTAAATAAAATATATGAGGAAGCGAAAAAATCTATCGAAGATGATTCAAAAGCTGATGAGGATAATTCAGGTGCTGAAGAAGCAAATACTAAGGCAACCAAAGATAATACTGATGCCACAGATGCCAATACACAGGCTACAAAACTTAATGAAGAAATGCAAAAAAGAGCAACTCAGGCAGTAAAAGAAGCTACTAATGTTATGAAAGTATATGAAGATGAAATTAATAAAGTACAATTAGCAATTAAAAATTATGATTATACTTTAGGTACAATGAATGATCATTCTAATGAATATATAGCAACTCTTGAAAAGAAGAAAAAAGCATTACAAGAGCAATTAGCTTTAACAAATAAAAATATAGCTGCTAATAATGCAAATGCAGCTTCATTAAAAAATATGGCAAATCAATATGCTGGAATAAATTATACAATGAGTAGTACGAGTACTTCTTCTGGTAGTAGTGGTAGTGCAAGTGGAAATTATGCTAGTTATATAAATAAAGCAAGTTCAACATATGGAGTACCAACCGCACTTATTCAAGCAATAATTCAACAAGAAAGTGGTGGTAATCAAGGTTCTATTTCACCAGCAGGTGCAATAGGATTAATGCAATTAATGCCAGGTACAGCAAGTGGACTGGGTGTAAATCCTTATGATGCTCAACAGAATATTATGGGAGGAACTAAATATATAGCACAAATGCTAAAGTATGAAAGTGGTAGTATACCTTTAGCATTAGCAGCTTATAATGCTGGGCCAGGTAATGTACATGGTTCTATACCTAATATATCAGAAACACAAGATTATGTTAAAAAAGTAATGGGATATTATTCACAATTTGGAGGTTCTGGTAGTACATCAAGTAGTTCAACAACTACAACAGGTGTCGTGTCTGGAGAAGATGCCGCTAACACAGCACAATCAGGATATGAGAGTTTATTATCTCAAGTAGAAAGTTTGCAACAGTCAATTCCAGATTTAAAAGCTCAAATAGATCAAGTTGCATGGGCAGAATTAGAAGCTAAAGAGGGACAATTTGATGATAAGATTAATTCTTATGCTAAATTTATTGAAGCAGTAAAAACTAAAGCAGATATGTATAATGAAGGAAGTAAGGAAAAAGTTGAATTTTTAAAGCAAGAATGGCAGGATATGAATGTTCAATATAACACCTATAATGCAAAGCAGAAATTCATAGAAAATCAGATTCAAAAAGGTGGATGGAACTCTAATTATATACAACAATTACAGAGCCAATTAATCGAATTAAAAGCAACAGAGCAACAAGCGTTACAGACATTGCAACAGGCATTTGATGATTGGATAACTGCTGATTATCAAGCTAAAACTCAAATTTATCAAGATAAATTAGATACCTTACAACAGCAGTATGATTTACTAGATACTAAAGATAAAGACAATTATCAGGGTAAATTAGATATTGCAAAAGAAGAATTAGAACAACAGCTTAAAATAAAATCAGCTAGAGAAGATGAATTAAACTATGTTAAACAGTTAATAGCAAATGAAAAATATGGCACAACAAATCAAGTATGGTTGAAAGAACAGGATGCAATAAATAAAGATTTATTAGATACAAATAAGAATATAGCAGATATTGAAAATACTATAGCTGATTTAGAGTTATCAAATAAATTGAAATCATATGAAAATGACATAACTAATTTAAAAGCAAAATTACAAGAATTAGATAATGCTACCGATAAAGGATATAGTGATAAGATAAATCTTATAAATAAAATTATATCAGATGATGAAAAGCAGAATGATATAATTTCTGAGAGGATTAAATTATTACAAGATGAAGCTAGTCGATTTACAGATGGTTCAGAAGAAAAAATAGAATTATTAGATCAAATTAATACATTACAACAAAAGCAAAATGATATACAGCAAGATAGGATAGATCAATATAAGCAGTTAGAAGAGCAAACAGAAAATCAGGTATTAGATTTAGTAGAAAAGCAAATTTATGGTGGACAGACAAAACAAGAATTTGAGGATGCTGCAAAAGCTAGAGAAAATGCTATAGATGCTCAGTTAAAAGCTATGGAGAAGCAGGAACAAAATCTACAAGAGCAGGAGACTAGAGATAAAAATCTTCTTGATTTAGAAGAAGCAAGAGTAAAGCTTCAACAAGATCAAAATGAGAGAAATGTTCAACAATTAACTCAGGATAAGAATGGTAATTGGAACTGGACTTATGTAGCAAATCAGACAACAGTAGATCAAGACGAAAAAGATTTAAGAGATAAGCAAACATCTAATAATGATTGGGAAAGACAGACTGCTCAACAACATCAACAAGATTCATTAAATGATGAGAAAGAGCAATTAGAGCAAGAAGTCCAAATCAGACAAGAAACAATGGATAGAATTAAACAGAATATTGAAGATGCTTTTAATGATCAGAAAGATTTATTTTCTACTGGCCAAACTGACATTAATAAAATTGTAACAGATAGTTTATCTCAAATGGAAAATATATATGGTACAACTTTTGGAAATATCACAAGTACAGTATCTTCATCTGTACAATCAATATTGTCTGATATAAGTAAATTAAATCCCAATTTTGTCAATGCACAGAATGGTATAAATGGTGTAATTAATCCTACAGAAACGACAGGAGAAGGACACGTTGTATATGGTAGTGGTGCGGATTTAGCAAATGCTAAGAACATTTTAGGTAGTAATGGATATACGTATGTTGATATTAGTGATCCAAATTTTGATAAATCTAAAGCAGAATTAACTTCTAATGATGTTTTAGTTGGTGGAGCAGCAGTAACACAAGGAATGGACTTAGGTTCAGGGACGAGATTATGGGGAGCAGATAGATATGCTACTCAACAGCAAATAGCTCAATATGGAATAAATCAAGGAGGAACATATGTAGTTGTTGGATCAGGAATAGATTTAGCAAATGCAAAAACAGCATTTGGAGATAAATATCAGTATGTTGATATAGGAGACATGTCAGAAGAAGCTAGAAGTGGATTGCAATTACAAGGTGGAGATTTAGTTGTAGGAGGTCAAGGTGCAACAGAAGGATTAAATCTAAATGGAGCAACTAGACTATCTGGATCTAACAGGCAAGAAACTGCAAATGCAATATTTGATTATGTAAGTGGAGAGGCAGCACAAAAGATAAAAGTTTATGCTACTGGAGCAGATTATCAAAATGCTGTAAAAACACTTGATTCTAGTTTATATGATGTAATAGATACTGCTAGTAAAGAAGTTAGTAAAATACAATTAAATGCAGGAGATGTAGTAGTTGGCGGAGGACTTACCAATCAATTACAAGGACAAATTCAACAATCAGGAGCAACAGCAATCTATGGTAAAGACAGAAATGCTACATTATCTGATTTAGAGAAATTTAAGCAACAACAATTAGGTACTCAGAAGAAATATGATCAATTAACTACACAACAAACAGATACTTCTACTACACAGCAAACAGTTATTGTAAAAGATGCACAGACGAATGAATCTTATGCTATTAATATAGGGGCAAATACTAATCTAGCAACTGTTACACAAAGTATGTCTAATATTAATGATGTAACTTATAATGGTATGGGACAAATGGTTGTAACAGTACAAGATAATGTTAATCAAGCTATAGATGCAATAAATCAATTATTAGCAGCACAGGCAGCAGCAGGAATTAGTCCTGGATCTTATTCTCCTACGCAAGTTGGTTCAGTTGATACTAGACCAGTCGTTTTTGCTAAAGAATCAGATGCAGCTATATTAAAAGCACAATATGGAGATTCAATAAATATTCAATACGGGACTGGATTTAGTGGCCAAGCAGGTACTACTAGATATGATACTAATAAAACCTATCAAGATTATTTAGCTACAAATTATGGTATTGTACCAACTAATAAGAATGTAGATTTAAGTAAATTTGATACAGGTGGATATACAGGAGATTGGGCAGGAGATAATGGTAAATTAGCTTTATTACATAAAAAAGAGATGATATTGAATCCAAATGATACGGAGAATTTTATGGTTTTGGTAAAGGCATTGGAAAAAGCTAATATTGAACAATTGAATATGCCTCATAGCATAGTCCCATTCACTTCATCTGATTTAAGTGGGAATATTAGCAATATATCAAATAATACTTCATCTACACAAGAAATAAATATACATGTTGCTAAAGTTGAATTTCCAAATGCTACTAATAGTGATGATATAATAGATGCGTTTACTTATAAATTACCCGCAAAAGTTGTTAAAAGGCAATAATATTTTATAGAGTAGATATTTATACATCTACTCTATAATTTCTAATAAAGGATAATTAGACAAGATGTTAGTATATATTTATATTAAATGTATTTATAAAGGAATTTTGCTAAATGTTGATATAATATTAATATAATGTTAATATTATATTAAAAATTATACATTTAGGGAGATGCTATATATGAACAAAAGAATAATGAAGATGATTGTATTAGTAGCAACTTTTTTATTTATAATGCCTTTTTATAAAGTTTCTGCACAATCTTCTAAATACTACAATGTCACTAGATTATCAGGACAAGATAGATATGAAACGTCTTTTAATATTGCTAGTCAAGTTAATCCAGGAGTAGCAGATAGTATAATAATAGCTAGTGGCAAAAATTTTCCAGATTCATTGGTTGGTGCTCCACTTTCTAAAAAATTAAATGCACCTATATTATTAGTTGATGATTTTAATAGTGGACTAGCATATAAGAGCTTAGATTATATAAGTAAACATTTATCTGAAAATGGGACTATATATTTGCTTGGTGGAGTAAGTTCGGTGGGCAATAATGTAGTTAAGCAACTTCAACAATCTGGATATAGTAATATTAAAAGATTAGGTGGTACAGATAGATTTGATACCAATAATATAATAGTTAATGAAATGAACGTTAAGGATGGTACTCCAGTAGTTATTGTAAATGGATTTAATTTTCCAGATGCTTTAAGTATATCAGGTATTGCAGCATCTAAAGGTTATCCAATATTTATGAGTAGTGCTAATGCTATACCACAATCTATAGTTGATAAAATATCCAGCATAAATCCATCTAAAGTTTATGTGATTGGTGGAACTGCTGTTTTAAGTGATAATGTTAAGAATAAACTAAAAAGTAGCTTATCAGGCATAGAAGATTCTGATATCATTAGAATTAATGGTAAAGATAGATATGATACATCTTTACAAGCTGCTAAATATTTTAAATTGGATTCTAAATATGCAATCTTATCTAATGGTAGAAATTTTCCAGATGCATTATCAGGAAGTGCATTGGCTGCAAAATTGAATGCACCAATAATACTTACAGATGGAAATAATATAAGTAATCAAAAAAATTATATAGATTCTTCAGATTATAGTAACGTTGTTATTCTAGGTGGACAAGGATCTGTATCTTTAAATGCAGAAAACAATTTTAATGGAATAAAATTAGATATTGGTGGGACTTTTAAAGGTGAAAAAATTATTGATTTAAAAACTATGGATATAAATAATGATGGGAAAATAGAAAATATGATACTTACTAATAATCCTAATGATAAGTATAATGTAAAATTATACTTACAAGATGCTTCAAATGGACAAATATTTGGATCAAAAGTTGTGGGAGATAGTTATTTTGGATATGGACAAATTATGTTAGCAGATATGACGGGAGATGGATTACCTGAGATAATATCTGTAGCTCAAGAAGGTGGCAATACTGGAAATGAAACTTGTGATGTTGAAACTGTGGAAGGGAATAATTTAACTAAAATAGATAATTATAATGATGGTGAGAATCCAAAATTAGAATCTAATATAAGTCAAGATAACGTGTCATTTCAATTAAATGGATATGATGAACTTGAAATAAATTCAAATAATTTTAATAAAAGTTATTCTATAGATTTAACCAATGATCAAGGTATGCAATCAGCTAAGGAAAATGGAATAGATGTACAACCATATATTTCAGATGGCCCAATATACAGTTTATATAATATAGATGGTAGTGGTATATCTGGATTGAAAATGTCTAGATATATATCAGGAAGTTGTCATGCTGATAGTTTGGGTGGATTTGATGCTTATTATAAATATGAAAATAGTGGTATGAAACTTACCAATATAGATTTTAATAGTAGATATCCTATGACACAGAACTAAGTATATTTTTGAAAATATGATAGTTATTAAAAAGAGAACTTATAGCGATATAGGTTCTTTTTCTATACAAAAAATTGAGTAATAGAAAGGAATGATAGCATGAAAAAGAGTGTACCTACTAAGATAAAAAAGATGCTTAATGGAAATAACCAGAAATTATCTTACTTTGTTAAATGGTATGTGGATTCAGATAGAAGTAAAGAGAGTTATGATAAAGAAATAAAAAATAATTGTGCGGTAGAATTTGAGACAGCCATGTCAGATTGGTTAATGAGAGAAGATGTCCAGGAAGCAATCAAGGCATATCTAAAGAGTTCTAAAACACTAAAAATGTTAGATATTTACAATAGCATGTATAATAAAGCAACGAAAAAAGGTGATGTTAATTCTGCTAAATGGTGTGAGGATTTCTTTAAATCAGATTTCTTTGGAAATAGCGAAGATGAAATTGACAATTACTTAAATGGAATAAATATACCTGGACTGAAAGGAGATAATAAATAATGAATTTATCGATGGAAAGTGTTAAAAAAATAAAATATCTTTGGGAGGATGGAAATGAGATTGAATGGATACAAGCATTTATTAAGATAGTGGACAAGGATACTAAATTAGTACCTTTTATATTAACGCCAGAACAGAGAGAATTTGTTGAAGGTCTTTGTAAATATATTATAGTATTAAAATCACGTCAGTTAGGGCTATCTGTTTGTACAGTGGCTTTAAGTATAAGACAGTGTATTGTGTATCCTAATTCCAGTTGTTTACTTGTATCTCACGATCAAAAAAGTTGTAATGCAATTTTTGATAAATTAAAACAGCAATTTAATAGTTTGCCAGATTGGTTAAAACCTAAAACAATAGCTAATAATAGAATGGAAATTAAAATGGTAAATGGTAGTAAGATTACTTGTGTATGTGCTGGGAACAAAGACGTAGCTAGAGGTGATACATTACATCTAGTACATTTATCCGAAATGGCGTTCTGGAAAACACCAAAAAGGCAATTAAATTCTATTACTCAGGCACTAGCACCAGATGGAAAATTAATTATAGAATCTACAGCTTGTGGAATGAATTATTTCCATGATTTGTATTTTCAAGCTAAAAATAATGAGAATAGCTATAAAGCACTTTTCTTTAATTGGATAAAGGGAAATACATTATTTAAAAAAGATTATAAAAATAGCGTAGATATATACAAAGCTAAAAATAATAATAAAATGCTTACAGAAGAAGAATTAAACGATGAAGAATTAGGGCTTATAAAATTGGGATGTAGTATAGAGCAATTAGTTTGGAGACGTTTAAAAGTTGCATCCAGTGGATTAGATGCTTTTCATATGGAATACCCTTCAACAGATATGGAGGCATTTATTACAACGGGACAAAATATTTTCTCAAACAAAAGAATTGTACAAATACAAAGATCTATTCCTAAAAACAATTATATAAAGAAAGATAATATAACTGATTTGCCTAATGATTTAAAAAAATATTATGGTAGATCATTTTTTATTTATAAATTAAAGAAGACAAATTCTAGATATCACATAGGTTGTGATCTTAGTGAAGGGGTTGGCCAGGATTATTCTGTATGCGAAGTATTCAATGAAGATGGTGAACAGGTAGCAGAATTTTACAATAATAAAATAAAACCATATCAGATGGCAGAAATAATTAATATATTAGGACTTTATTATAATAAAGCATTATTGAATATTGAACGTGCCAGTGGTGGTAATAGTGTTATAGAAAGATTAAGATACAACTTCAAATATATGAGAATATATAAACAAAAAATGTTTGATGAAAATAACAAGGTAATATCTAGGTTGGGATTTGATACTAATTCTAAAAGCAAAGGGATTATTATAAATGATTTTGTTGAAATGTTTGACGAAGGGCATATAAAAATTAATTCTGTGAGAGTATTAGAGGAAATGCAGGTATTTCAAATTAATGATAATGGTTCTATGGGTGCGGTATCTGGACAACATGATGATTCTGTAATGGCAACAGCATTAGCGTTATATGCTATAAAGCATGGAGTAAATTATAGATGGTAGTGAAAGGAATGATAAAATGGATATAAATGAATATATAGATAAACTATACAATAATAATCCAGAATGGTTTATAGATGAAGTAAATCAAGGTTCTAATTTACAAAGAGTTAGTAGAGTTATAAGAAATAAAGAATATTTGCATGGAGTACATAAAATAAAAGAGAAGAAAAATATGCAATTTAAGGGTAAAACATATATAACTAAGAAATTAATAATAAATGAAGCAAAGACAATATTAAATTTCCATAGCACATATTTATTAGGGAAACCGTTATCTCTAGTTGGTAGCGAGAATAAGGTAAAGGAATATCAGAACATCTATAGGAAAGGCAATTATAATGATATTGATTTTGATATAATTGATAGCATAGGCAAATATGGAGATGCTTATGAATATGTATATTTAGATAAAGATAAGAATATATGTAGTAAATTAATTGATAGTGAATATGCATATCCTGTTATCACTGAAACAAATGAATATGTTGCTTTTATAGAAAATTGGACTGTAAATGGAATTGATTATTATAATGTATATTATCCAGATAAAGTTGATAGCTATAATAATGAAAATGAAAATATTAATTTGATATCAAGTAGTCCCAACGTAAGTGGATTACCTATACATTATCATAATAAAAATGATATTGATCCTAATTTTGGGGTATCATTGCTTTATGATATGATTCCAATATTAGATGAGCTTGAGGATTTATTATCTAAATTAGGAGATGGTATATATACTTTATCATTGTCTCCAATACCAACCGTTATAGGACAACAATTAGAAGGTAGCATAGATAAAGATGCTGTTGGATATGCTGTGTCCCTTGAGATGGGTTCAGATATGAAATATGTTAATGCTAATATGGATTATTCAACTATCAAGATGTATTTAGATATAATCAATCAAAAACTTAATATGGTTGCTCATATGCCCTCAATTGTTGGTGGGAATACCAATATATCTAATGTAAGTGAAGTATCGTTAAAACTCCTATATCAATTAGCAGATGTATATTCTATGGTACAGGAGAAATGTATTAGAAAAGGATTAAGAGAAAGATTTAAAATGTTTGATAAGTTATTAGCGTTGAAGGGTATTACGTTTAATGATGACGATTATGTATCTGTAGAATTTAATTATAGTAGACCTGTAAATGCTCAAGAGCTATTAGATGAGTTGAATGTCCAATATGGAATGGGTGCTATATCAAAGAAAACTATAATAGAGAAGAGTCCTATAACAACAGATGTATCACAGGAAATGGATAGATTAGCATCTGAGAGTAACAATAGTGGTAATGATACGGATAATAATGATAAGGTTAACGTAAATAATACTGACAAGAGTATTGTTAACTGATATTGAAATAGAGGTTAACTAATATTAGATTATACTGACTAGTCAGTCAGTATTTTGAAGCACAAGATATTTCATAAGATAAAATAAATTTTAAAAAATATATGTAAAAAATTTGAAATGATTATTGACTTGAAATAAATGGGACAAGATTTATCAATGTAACACTTCACTTTACTAAATCAAATGGGTAATAAGTATATAATTTGTTTGTAATATAGTTCAAATAGACTATACTGTAGACAAACCAATACAATATATTTATATTAGTTCGTTTAAAATGAATTTAAGAATTATTGAACTATAGTTTGCAAATATACTTGAACTTAAACGAACACTTTGCTATAATAAGTGTATAAAAAGATATTGTTTATTATAGTGGAGGGTTTTTATTATGAAGATAGGATATATAAGGGTATCAACAGTGGAACAGAACGAAGGTAGACAATACGAGGCCATGAAAAATTTGGGGATTGAGAAGTTCTTTGAAGAGAAAATCAGTGCTAAGGATATTAATAGACCTAGATTAAATGAAATGCTAGAGTTTGCTAGAAGTGGTGACACAATATATGTTAAAGATTTTAGTAGATTAGCGAGAAGTACAAAAGATTTATTAGATATAATAGATCTAGTAAATAATAAAGGAATAAAGTTAATAAGTTTAAAGGAAAACCTTGATACCACAACATCCACAGGAAAACTAATGGTTACTATGATAGGAGCTATATATCAATTTGAACGTGAAAATACGTTAGAAAGACAAAAAGAAGGTATAGCAATAGCAAAAAAAGAGGGGAAATACAAAGGTAGAAAAGAAATAAATTATCCTGAAAATTGGACAGAAGTTTATAATAAATATAAATGCAGAGAGTTAAAAGGTACTGAAGCAATGCAAGAATTAGGATTAAAGAAAACTACATTTTATAAATTAGTAAAAAAGTATGAAGGTAAGTAATACCTTCTATTTTTTATGCTATTTAATCCCCCTTTTCCTAAAAAATATGTTTAGTAAGGTATTTTTTTACCCACAGTAAAAATTCAATATTATATAAGAATCCTTAACTTAAACTTATACCATTAACAAGTTTAAGAGTATTTTTAAAATTTGTTGTATAATTCATATTTCGAAAAATATTAGACAAATTAGAAGGATTTTACTATAATTTAAAGAATTATAGATATTATGTGAATAAAATGTGAATAGGCATTAATTTTTAAGAGGGGGACTAAATTCATGTTAAGTAAAAGAATTAAAACTACAATTATATGTTCTGTTATAAGTATAATATTTGCATTTCCAGGAATAACTTTTGCAGATAGCAATATACAGACAGAAAGGTTAGGAGGACAAGATAGATATGATACTAATAGCCAAATAGTATCAAAAGGATGGTTGAAAACTCAATCCGTAATTTTAGTAAATAGCCAAATGTATGCAGATGCTATTGTTTCTGCTCCATTATCGAAGAAATATACAGCACCAATTTTATTAACAGATGGGAATGTATTATCTCAAACTGCCAAAGATAAGATTCAAAGTTTGGGTGCAAAAAACATTTATATAATTGGAGGCACAGGTGTAATATCCATAAACATTGAAAAAAACTTGAAATCACAAGGATATAACGTTGTTAGAATTGCTGGAAAAGATAGATATAATACTAGTTTGCAAGTGGCAAAATATTTTTCTAATCCTTCTAATATATTTTTTACAGATGGGGCTAATTGGCAAGATGCTTTGTCTATATCTCCTGTAGCAGCAAATAAACAATCTCCAATTATATTAGGAAATAGAGATACTCCAATTACTTCAATTAAGAATTATATAGTTGATAACTTAAAAAGTAATGTTGTAATATTGGATGATAATAATTTTATGACATCGAAAGGAGTTAGAGAGGATTTAATAAGTTGTACTCCAATTCATGCTTCTAATTCTTTAGAAATGAATAAACAGATAAACGATACCTATAGAAATGATTTAGATTTTGTTAAAGTATTTTTAGCTAATGATAGTACATTTGCGGATGCATTGTCAGGTAGTGCACTTGCTGCTTTAAACAACAATCCAATAATATTAATCAATAATAATAACCAAAATTATGCAAAAAATATAGTGGTGGCGAATAAATCCAATATAAAAACAATAAGTATATTAGGTGGCACAGGTGTTATAAGTAATGATATAGTCAATAATGTCATAAATAGTACTAATACTAATCAATCTAGTATACCAGATATTTATCCGCCTATTCATTCAGATAATAATGCTAACTTTACTAATTTTGCTGATGATGGAATAGTTAATATGGTTAGTAATAATGATATTATAAAAAGTATTAACAATGAAAATGCTAACCAATCAAATTCAACTATTAATAATTTTTATGATACTATTGGAAAATCATATGCAGATAAAATTAATCCTTTTTTATTAGATATAATTAATTCTATGGATACTATATCTATAAATATGGATAAAAGTAAAGGTCTTATTATTTTGAAACAATATACAGGAAAAACAATAGCACCTTATGCTGCTATTGTTATAGAGTATAATAAAGATAAAAATAAAATTGAATTGCTTGTTCAAAATGATGCTTTATTATCAAAAGATGTGCAAAATTCTCTAATGACTAAAGGTATGTCCATAATTACTGATAATACAAGTAATGCATTACTATATTTTGATAATGCATTAGATAAAAATATGGAAACGATAGATAAAAATAAAAATGTATTAGTAGATTTACTTAGTAAGAATAGTAATCTTTTTATGTATATAGGGTTAGGTACAACTACAACTAATTTTGGCACTTGTACTTATGGAATGTATACTTTATATAAAACTGCAAATTCTTTTATTGTATTTGTATCACCATTAAAATAAAAAATAACATATTTAAATAAGGGGATATATCAAAATTGAAAGTAATTTTGATATATCCCCTTATAATTTCTAAAAATAAAAACCAAGAAAGGAAGTAGATATAAATGAACGTATTAGATAGATTAAAAATAGAATTAAATCATAAAGATTATTTTAAAGATGAGGAATATACGATGTATTTATCAGAAAATAAATTAACTGCCACAGATACATATGATAAGGGTACTATGCAGCGTAATTTATTATTTACTATTATAGATATACTTGAAGCAGTAGGTAATGATATAGATTTAATGAGAAAGATTGAAGATCCTACAACTCAATTGAGTGTAGCAGAATGTTATAAACTATTAGAAGATAGAATACAGAAAATTAAAGATAGAATAGCAACTTTACTTGATCCAGACAGTGAAGACGATATTTCTAATATTTTTATGTTGTTTACATCAGATAGATAGGGGGAAAAATGGTAAAATGAACACATTATTAAATTTTTATAATTTAGCATTAAAGCACATGGGAAAAACCTGTATTGTAAATAATGATGAAAATAATATGATAGAAGGTATATTCAAAGAAATAGATGATAGAGATACCTCTAAAGATGAAAAGTATTTCATAACCGTAGAAGATTTAAAACAGGGTGATATTATAAGTTATAATAATATAAACTATATGATTATTACAAGAAATGAAAATATAAATGATGTATATGATTTATACACAATAGAAAAATGTAATTATAATATTAATTTTGCTATAGACAATGTAATATTTCCTGAGGTTAGTATAATAACAAATAAATCCATAGATTTAGAAACTGAGCAATGGGTTATATTACCTGCAAATAAAATATTGATTACTGTACAAGCAAATAGTATAACTAATAATATAAAAGTTGCAGATAGATTTATTAAGTTTAAACAGGCATGGATAGTTGAGGGAGTAGACTATACTAAAAATGGTATTTTAGAATTACAAGCAAAACAAGATACTATACAAAGTGGGGATGATTTAGTTAATGAGATACCTACAGGAGCAGCAACATATAATCCTATTGTATCTGCAACACCTAATCCATTAAATGTAAATATTAATAGTACGTCTCAAATTACTGCAACTGTTACTGTAAATGGAACAAATGTAGAAAATCCTACATTAATATATACATCTTCAAATAGTGATATTTGTACAGTAGATAATACTGGATTAGTTACTGGAGTAGTAGAAGGTAATGCAAATATTACAATATCTTATTTAGGAATAGATGGTAATACATATTCAACTATAATTTCTGCTAGTGTAGTGACATTACCACAACATAATTATACTTTAGAAGTTACTCCATATGATGATAGTTATTGGGATGATGATACTTATACAAGTATAACAATAAGGGATGGAGATAGTTGTGAGTTTAATGCTATATTAAAAAATAATGGTAATATAGTCGATAATGCTAAATTTAATTTTAATATTGATTATAATAGTAATGCTACAAATATATTAGGATTTAAGATAGACAGTGATACTGAATGTACTGTTACAAATATAAAATATCCATATGTTGTATATTTAGAGTGTAAATATAAGGATGATGATACTATAATAAATAGAATAAAAATTAATTTAAAAGCATTATGGTAAAAAATTACCTTGACAATATAATCCATAAAGAGGTATTATGACTTTAACAGTGATATACTATACTTAAGTTATATAATTATTAATTGAATTTAATTAAGGTATATGTGTATTTATATTGAAATTATAATATGTTTAATATATTTGTAAATGGCTTTATAACTTGATATGGAAACAGCCGAAAATGTACAGAAACTTATAGATAAACTTGAAGATGATGATGATGTCCAAAATGTTTACAGTAATGCAGATTTCCCTGATGAATTTGACGATTAAAACATTAAAAAGCAGTCCACATGGTGTGGATTGCTTTTATTTTACTTATTGTTATATTTTGATATGTTCTTTAGATGATTGGAATATGTTTCAGAAAAAATATGTTCATTTGTTTTATTATCCAATACATAATAAAGATATTTTGTATTTGCAGGATGAACAGCTGCAGATATTGACTTAGTGCCTGGATTACATATGGCTGATGGTGGTAATCCAGTGTTCAAATAAGTATTATATGGAGATTTAACTTTTAAATCTTTATTATATAATTTATCCTTATGTCCAATTACATATAAAATAGTTGCATCTATCTGAAGAGGCATTTTTTTGTTTAATCTATTATAAATAACACTTGATATTTTGGGCCTGTCTACATCTTTTTTTGCTTCTTTCTCTATTAAAGAGGCTATAATTACAACATCTTTTGTATTGAGATTGCTTTTATTTATATACTCTTTATAAGGTTGTATGTGTGTCGAAAAGGCATTCAGCATTTCAACTAAAATTTCCCTGCTGGACATCTTCTTATTAAAGGAATATGTAGCAGGATATAAAAAACCATCTAATTTATGCTTGTTGTTTGGAATACCTTTTAAAAACCAATAATTAGTATCTTTATCACTTTTCCAATTTTCAACTGTATTCATAAAGTCATGTTTTGTAACCAATCCTGATTTTTCTAGTGCCTGTCCTATTTGCTCAGTTGTGTATCCTTCGGGTATTGTTACTTTTACTATATTTGTATTGTTTCTAAAATGTCTACTTATATATGGAATATTTCTAAGACAAAATACTCCATATATGGCCAAAATAAAAACAATAGCTATGAATATAAATTTTTTTGATTTCATAATTACGAAGTTCATATATAGCGTAACTAATTAAGCTAAGAACTAATTTCAACTCCTTCTATATTTATATAGTTAATCTTATATTAGTATAACATATCTGCAAACACCATTATTAAAATTTAGTAACAATTTAAAAATATAAGAAATTATTGATTTTAATGTAAAAATAAATAATATATGTATAATATTAGCACATCATGTCCATAATAATCAGTAAGGAGGGATATTATGGATATAAGAAAATTTCGTACAGCATTATTAGTCGTTCTAACCATTTTAGTATTTGGTATAAGTTATTATATATGTGTAAATAAAATACAGGATTATGATAGCACAAAAAATTATAATTTCGTAAAGACAAATTCAAATGTAGACAATGTAATGTCTAAAAATGGAAATATGATATTGAAAATCAAATATGCTAAAAGTGGGGCGGTTCAAATTCAAGAAGAAAAATCCGCAGGCAATCTGGCAGGAAAAACTAAAAGTCAGATAGAAAATATTTATAAAGGCAAAGGCTATAAGATGTATAGCTTTAATTCACTTGAAGCAGTTATGATTAAAGAAGTGGATAAGTATGAACCAAATAAATATGTAGTTGGCATAAAAGATGGAGCAATAGCAATATATAAAACAGATGAGAATGGCAATATGTTTGTAGAAGATTCATCGAGAGATATAACGGATATAAAAATAAACAGATTGAAACCAAAGGATATAGAAATGCTGACCAGGGGAGATAAATATTTTCAATGTGATACCCTAAATGATGCTGAAGCACGCCTTGAAGACTATGAATAATAGCCTTTGAGGCTTTTTAACGTTAGTTGTATTTAATTACTTGAATAAACGTTTTTAAAATGATAAAGTATTATGTGTTACAATTATTTCTTTAATTTTTGGAAAGTATTATTATTTTTGGAGGAAGTTTTAGTGTATGAGTATATAAGAGGAATTTATGCAGGTATGAATAAAGACTACATAATAGTGGAAAACAACGATATTGGATATAGAATAAATACATCTGGAAGTACCATCGCTAATATTCCTGAAATTGGAGATCACATATTGGTCTATGTAACTCAAATAGTAAGAGAAGATTTTATTGGATTATATGGATTTTTAACTAGAGAAGAATTGTTTATGTTCAATTTGTTGCTTGGAGTAAATGGCATAGGAGCAAAAGCTGCATTGTCACTGTTGTCTATAACTAATGTAAACAACTTAAAATATGCTATAATAACTAAAGATGAAAATACTATAATCAGAGCTCCTGGCATAGGTAAAAAAACTGCCCAAAGAGTTATATTGGAGTTAAAGGACAAAATAGATTGCAAGGAAATAGATCAACTTAGTGGGAATCAAAATGAGTTGAATACCAACAATGAAAACTTGTCTGAAGCACTAGAGGCTTTGATTTCTCTTGGATATTCTCAAAAAGAAGCATCAAGGGCATTGGATTCAATAAAAATTGGTGATTCCGTTGAAGTTGTTATTAAAGATGCACTTAAATTTTTAATGGGTTAGGTTAGGTGAGTAAATATGGAAGATAGAATTGTAACTCCTTCTGTTTTAAATGGTGAAGGAGAAAACGAGTATAGTTTAAGACCTAAAAAACTCAATGAATATATAGGACAGGAAAATGTAAAAAATAAGCTTAAAATCTTTATACAAGCTGCAAAGAATAGGAACGAAGCATTGGATCATGTGCTGTTTTATGGACCACCAGGTCTTGGTAAAACTACTCTTGCAAATATAATAGCTCGGGAAATGGGCGGCAATTTAAAAGTTACATCAGGACCGGCTATAGAAAAGGCAGGTGATCTGGCTGCAATACTTACAAATTTAAATAATATGGACGTACTTTTTATAGATGAAATACACAGGTTGAATAGAAGTGTAGAAGAAATATTGTATCCAGCAATGGAGGATTATGCACTTGACATAGTAATAGGCAAAGGTGCCTCAGCAAAATCCATAAGATTGGATTTGCCGAACTTTACACTCATAGGTGCAACTACCAGAATAGGACTTCTAACGGCACCACTTAGAGATAGATTTGGAATGTTATGTCCCATGGAATTCTACAGTGAAGACGAACTCAGTGAAATCATATTGAGATCTGCAGATATACTCAATATAGAAATTGATGCCAAGGCTGCAAAAGAGATAGGAAGAAGATCAAGGGGTACTCCAAGAATTGCCAATAGAATATTAAAAAGAGTAAGGGATTACTCGGAAGTTAAGGGTAATGGAATCATAGACATGGAAAGCAGCAAAGCAGCACTTAAACTTCTCGAGGTTGACAATGAAGGATTTGATAGTATAGACAATAAAATACTTAAGGCTATAATTGATAATTTTAATGGAGGTCCTGTTGGACTGGAAACCCTGGCTTACTTTATAGGAGAAGAACTGGACACAATACAAGATGTATATGAGCCCTATTTAATCCAAAAAGGTTTTATAATAAGAACTCCAAGAGGAAGAATGGCATCAGATAGTGCATATAGACATTTTAATAGAAGTAGATCAGACAAAAAACCAAGACAATCAACTTTATTTGATAAATAGAGTTGTAATTGTGTACTTTGAATTGTACGAAATGGAGTGAATAAATTGCGAATAACAGATTTTGATTTTTATCTACCAAAGGAACTTATTGCACAGCATCCTTTAAAACAGAGGGATGAGGCAAGGCTTATGGTACTTGATAAAAATAGCGGGAATGTTGAACATAAGGTATTTAGAGATATAATAGATTATTTAAATCCAGGAGATTGTCTTGTCTTAAATGATACAAGAGTGCTTCCTGCAAGATTAATAGGCAGTAAAGAGGAAACAGGCGGTAAGATGGAAATTCTGCTGCTTAAGAGAACAGAAGATGATACATGGGAAACTTTAGTTAAGCCTGGTAGAAGAGCTAGAGTAGGAAGTAGGTTTAACTTTGGAAATGGCGAATTGAAGGCTGAAATACTTGAAGAAAAGAAAGACGGAAACAGGGTAGTAAAATTTGAATACAGCGGTATATTTGAGGAAGTATTGGATAGACTTGGACAAATGCCTCTTCCACCATACATAAAGGAAAAACTGGAAGACAAGGAAATGTATCAGACAGTATATTCAAAGGAAGAAGGATCTGCGGCAGCTCCTACAGCAGGACTTCATTTTACAAAAGAACTTTTGGGTAAAATAGCTGAAAAGGGAGTAGAGATTGCATTTTTGACATTGCATGTAGGTCTTGGTACATTTAGGCCAGTTAAAGTTGAGAATATTGAAGATCATGACATGCATTCTGAATACTACCGTATGACTAAAGATACTGCAGATAAGATAAATAGAGCCAAAGAGACAGGACATAAAATAGTAGCAGTAGGTACCACATCTTGCAGAACGCTAGAAACTATAGGAGACGAAGATGGAAGAGTAAGAGAACAATCGGGGTGGACAGATATATTTATTTACCCTGGTTACAAATACAAAGTGGTGGATAATCTTATAACCAATTTTCACCTGCCTGAATCAACATTAATAATGCTTGTAAGTGCACTTTGTGGAAGAGAAAATATACTGAATGCTTACAAAATTGCAGTAGATGAGAAATATAGATTTTTTAGCTTTGGAGATGCTATGTTCATAAAATAGGAGGAATAATTAATGTATAAGCTTCTTAAAAAACAAGGAAATGCAAGGCGTGGACAGTTGACAACAGTACACGGAGTAGTTCAAACACCTGTATTTATGAATGTAGGCACATTGGCAGCTATAAAAGGTGCTGTTTCAAGTGTTGACTTGAGAAATATTGGATGCCAGGTGGAATTGTCAAATACATATCATTTAAGTTTAAGACCGGGAGATAAGGTTATTAGAAAACTTGGAGGTCTTCATAAATTTATGAATTGGGATAGACCTATTTTAACGGATTCAGGTGGATTTCAGGTGTTTTCCCTGGCAAAGATAAGAAAAATAAAGGAAGAAGGAGTCTATTTTAGTTCTCATATTGATGGAAGAAAAATATTTATGGGACCTGAAGAGAGTATGAGAATTCAAAGCAATCTTGCATCAACTATAGCTATGGCATTTGATGAATGCATTGAAAATCCTTCACCTAGAGAATATGTCCAAAAATCTGTAGAGAGAACTACAAGATGGCTTGAAAGATGTAAAGCAGAAATGAATAGATTGAATTCAATGCCTGATACTATAAATAGAAAACAAATGCTATTTGGAATAAATCAAGGTGGTACATATGATGATATAAGAATAGAACATGCCAAGGTGATAAGTGACATGAACCTTGATGGTTATGCCATTGGAGGTTTGGCTGTTGGTGAAACTAGTGAAGAAATGTACAGGATAATAGAAAAAGTTGTACCGTATTTACCTCAAGATAAGCCTATATATTTAATGGGAGTTGGAACTCCTACAAATATACTTGAAGCAGTAGAAAGAGGGGTAGATTTTTTTGACTGTGTACTTCCTGCAAGAAATGGGAGACATTCTCATGTGTTTACAGACCATGGACAATTAAATCTTTTAAATGCAAAGTATGAATTGGATGACAGTCCAATTGACAATAATTGCAGTTGTACGGTTTGCAAAAATTACAGCAGAGCTTACATAAGACATTTATTTAAAGCAAAGGAAATGCTAGCTATGAGACTTTGTGTCATGCATAATTTATATTTTTATAATAATTTGATGAGTGAAATAAGAGATGCTATTGATGGAAATTACTTTCCAAAATATAAAGAACAAAAAATCCAACAATGGAATGAAAGTAAAAAATAACAAGGAGGTATAAATATGAAGAATTTAGGAACATTTGCACCATTCCTTATTGTCATTATAGTGTGTTATCTATTTATGTTTCTTCCTGAAAGCAAGAGAAGAAAAAAATATAGCAGCATGCTTGGTGAACTTAAGGTAAACGATGAAATTATAACAAAGGGAGGAATAATAGGAAAAGTTACCAACATACAGGATAAAGAAATTACACTTCAGACAGGACCAGACAGAGTAAAGATAAAGCTCAGTAAAAGTGGTATATTAAATGTTTTATCTACTAGAAGTACTTCAGAAGTGTCTAAAAGCGAAGATAAATAAATTATAAGTAATAAAGCATCTTTCATCTACATAAATACTATTAGATGGGGGGTGTTTTAATTTGGAAAAATATAATTATATTCCTGCTGCCGAAGGTGTACTTAGAAGTTTTATAATTACAGTGTTAATGCTTTTGATGTTTGCTGTAGTAATGACATTTGTTGAAGTAAATGAATTTGTGAATTCTATTTTTTATGTTGTAACAACTATCTTGAGCATAATGTATGGTGCCATATATGCTTCAAGAAAAATAAAGAGAAAAGGTTGGCTTGTAGGAATTATAGTTGCGATTTTGTATATAATCATACTATACATAGTTTCTATAATTTCAGGAAATTCTTCTGTAATTGGTTCTGAAGGTATTAAAAGATTGATACTTGCACTTCTTGTAGGTGGAATGTCAGGTATAATTGGGGTTAATCTTTAGTTGGTTAATTCTTTGTAAATATAGGTTGCATCTAAGTTTACAAACTTTATTTTAAGAATAATTTATGTTATAATCAAACAGAAACCTTTAAGAATGGGGGAAATCAAATGAAGCATATAAGAACTATAAACAATTCTAACATAAAAGACAGTTTGAAAAAACCAGGTTGTAAAGAATGTGCTAATTCTTGTCAGTCAGCATGTAAGACTTCATGTACAGTTGCTAACTTAGCTTGTGAAAATTAGTATAAACTTAAGGCAGTAACATAAAGTTACTGCCTTAAGTTTATAATCACATGAAAATACAAAAAATAGTAGGAGGAAGAAAATTTGAATAATATTCATAAATTTATTCAGAGTGATGACTATTATGTAATAGATGTTAACTCTGGAACGGTTCATTTAATAGATGAACTTGTATATGATATTTTAGATGATGATAGATTAAAAACTTTGGATGAAATTGTTAAATGTCTTGGAGATAAATACAGAAAAGAAGATATTTTAGAGGCCTATTCAGAAGTTAAACAATTAGTTGAAAATGGAACACTATATTCTGAAGATATATACAAGAATGCAGCATTAAAAAATGACAGTACTCCATCGTTTATAAAGGCACTTTGCTTAAATATTGCACATGATTGTAATTTACGATGTAAATATTGTTTTGCAGATGAAGGTGAATACAAAGGTAAAAGAAAATTGATGTCTGCTGAAATTGGAAAAAAAGCAATAGATTTTGTTATAGAAAAGTCTGGACCTAGAAAAAATATAGAAATCGATCTATTTGGTGGAGAACCGCTTATGGCATTTGATACTATAGTAGAAATAGTAGAATATGCAAAGATTCAAGAAAAAATACATAACAAAAATATAAGGTTTACCATGACTACCAATGCTACATTATTAAATAATAAAATCATGGATTATCTGGATAAAAACATGGGGAATATAGTGCTGAGTATTGATGGTAGAAAAAAAGTAAATGATAATGTCAGAGTTAGAGTAGATGGAAGTGGATCTTTTGATACCATACTTCCCAAAATAAAAAAGATGGTTGAAATGCGTGATAAATCCAAGCAATATTATGCTAGAGGAACATTTACAAGAGAAAATATAGACTTTTTCGAAGATATAAAATTTTTGGCAGATCAAGGGTTTGATGAAATATCAGTTGAACCTGTAGTGCTTCCT
Organism: Clostridium tyrobutyricum; assembly: GCF_019144085.1. Lineage (GTDB taxonomy): Bacteria > Bacillota > Clostridia > Clostridiales > Clostridiaceae > Clostridium_B > Clostridium_B tyrobutyricum_A. Next base: position 58,231 of record NZ_JAHHUY010000004.1, on the reverse strand, counting down.
AAGGATAACCCACTTTCTATAAGAGAAGAAGACCTTGATACTATATTTAAACAATATGATAAATTATATGAGGAAATGCTCCATAGAAATAAAAGTGGAAAGACGTTTAAATTTTATCATTTTAATATAGACTTACAAGGAGGTCCCTGTGTCTACAAGAGAATATCAGGATGTGGTGCAGGACATGAATATGTAGCAATAACTCCAGATGGTGATATATATCCATGTCATCAGTTTGTAGGAAATGAGAATTTTAAAATGGGGAATTTAGATAATTTTAATAATTTGAGACATGATATAAGTCAAAAATTCAAAACTGCACATATATACAATAAGCCTGAATGTATAAATTGCTGGGCTAGATTTTACTGTAGTGGAGGTTGTCAGGCCAATAACTATAATTTCAATGGAGACATGAATAAGCCTTATTCATTGGGATGTAAAATGCAGAAAAAGAGAATTGAATGTGCCATTGCACTTAAAGTTAAAACTATGAATTGAATAAAAGTGATATAATTTTATTGTATTATTTATAAAAAGTACAAATTAGTAAAAAAGGAGCATAAACATGAGATCTGGAAGAAAAAGTAGCACGAGAGTGAGGAGTACTATAATTTTATTAGTATGCCTTGCTATTATAGGTTTTCTAGCTTATTCTGGAGTGTATGGAATTAAATTTGCCGGATATCAGGTAAAACCTCTCACTCAAGTTATAAATAGGGGACTTGATTTGCAAGGTGGTATTTCCATATTAGAAGAAATCCAATCTAAAAATGTAGATCAGAAGACGGTAAATAGAACAGTAGATCTCCTAGCTTTGAGAGTTAATAAATTAGGAGTGAGTGAAACAGTAGTAACAAAAGAAGGAAATAATAGAATAAGAATTGAAATACCTGGGAAGTTTGATGCAAAAGAAGTTGTAGATGGTGTAGCAAAAACCGGACAACTTAAATTTGTAGGACCAGATAATAGCACTATACTTACAGGTAAGGATGTAAAAGATGCCAGTGCATATCTAGATACCAACAACAATCAACAGCCAACTATAAGCCTGGAATTAAATTCCAGTGGAACTAAAAAATTTGCAGATGCCACACAGAAATTTATGGGAAAGAAGATTGCAATATATTTAGATAATCAGAAGCTTACGGATCCAACAGTAGATGCGCATATAACGGATGGAAAAGCAATAATAAGTGGAAGTCAGACTCTTGAGGAAGCGCAGAAACAGGCAAATTTGATAAAATCAGGAGCTCTACCAGTTTCAATAAAACCAGTACAGGTTACAACTATTGGAGCATCTCTTGGTGCCAATGCTTTACCTCTAAGCATACTTGCTGGTAAAATAGGTATAGGACTTGTAATGATATTTATGCTTTTGTATTACAGGTTGCCGGGACTTATTGCAGATATAGCACTGACATTATATATATACATAGTACTTGCTGCATTTGCCAATATAAATGTAACTTTGACACTTTCAGGAATAGCTGCGTTCTTGCTAACAGTAGGTATGGCTGTTGATGCAAATATACTTATATTTGAAAGAACCAAGGAGGAACTGAAAAGTGGGCGGCCTATTAAAGCTGCTATAAATATAGGGTTTAAGAGGGCAATGAGTTCAATTTTTGATTCAAATATAACTTCAATCATTTCAGGAATTGTACTTTATAGCGTAGGTACAGGTGCTGTTAAAGGATTTGCACTTACTCTTATAATAGGAGTAGTTCTAAGTATGTTTACTGCTATAACAGTCACAAGGACTCTGATGAAGCTGGTGGCAGATATAGGTTTGTTCAGTCACAAAGCTACAATTGGAACTTTTGGTGTCCATGACTTTAGAAAGGGGATATCAAAATAGGATGAATAAAATATATAGAATTGTAGAGAAAAGAAAAATATGGTATACAATATCAATTATAATAATTGCATTAGGTATTTTTACAATGGCAACTAAAGGATTAGAGTTTGGATTGGATTTTAAAGGTGGAACTGTGATTGAAATAAATCTTGGTCAAAATTTCAATAAGCCGGATGTGGATAAAATAATTAAAAAGTATTCCAATGATTTTCAATCCAATAAAGTGGAAAAAACCCACATATCCATAAAGAGTGCCAATTTAAGCAATAACGATGTAAGTGGAATTGTAAAAGATATAAAAGCTAAATACAGTAAGAGCAATATTACAAATCAGGAGAGTATAGGTGCATCTATAGGTCAAGAAGCTAGAACTAATGCAATTAAGGCAATCGTTATAGCAATTATAGCTATGTTTATATATATAGCTATAAGGTTTGAATTTAGTTTTGGTATGGCTGCAATTATTGGGCTTATCCATAATATACTTATAATGCTTTCAATATATGCAATACTCCGTGTATCAATTGATTCCAGTTTTATAGCAGCTGCACTTACAGTTATCGGATATTCTGTCCATGATACTATAGTAGTCTTTGATAGAATAAGAGAAAATCAAAAATATATGAGGCGGGAAAAGCCTGGAGTAATAGCTGATGCAAGTTTGACTCAAACTATGGCCAGATCTATAAATACAGTGCTTACAGTTGTTATAACGTTGGTTTCAGTTTATATATTGGTTCCTTCTGTAAGAAATTTTTCAGAGCCTATATTGATAGGTATTATATCAGGATGTTATTCTTCTATATGTATAGCTAGCCCTACTTGGGTGATTATAAAAAATCGTATGAAAAAAAGAAAAAAGTTAAAGATTTCATCCAATACAGAAAATTAGATATTAAAATTATCCTCTGAATATGTTAGAATAAAAAATCTAGAGTATATTGAAACTCTAGATTTTTTATTGCATAAAACCTACTTAAATTGCATTTGTAAAAAACAACAATTTAATTTATAATAGAAGTGCTTTTGATAAATTGGAGGATTTTATTATGGAGATACGACAAGATATTACTTATAATTTCGACTTTTTAGGAATGCAGGATCCTTTCCGTTTAAAAAATATGGAAACAGCTCTAAAGAGAATAATTAAAGCAGTAAATGAAAGAGAAAAAATTGTTATATATGGAAATTGTGACTTGGATGGAGTAACTGCTGTTTCTCTGTTGTTTCTCGTATTGAAATATTTAAATGCAGATGTAGAGTATTTTATTTCAGATGATATGGATGATAAGCTTAATATAAATTCTAGATTGATAAAAAACCACATAAAATTCTTGGGAGCCAAACTTATATTGACTACTGGATGTGGAAGTCAATCAATATCCCAGGTAGAATTATGCAAAAAACTTGGCATGGATGTCATAGTTACGGATTATCATAAATATAAGGGAGTGCTTCCTAGAGCTGTTGTTATAAATCCAAATCAGAGAAGCTGTAATTATCCTTTTAAGGATTTAACAGCAGTAGGAATTGCATTTAAGCTTTCTCAGGCTATATCTGTGTATTACCAAATGAAATCTGTAAGTAAATATCTGGATTTGGTTTTGCTTGGAACACTTTCAAAGGGAATCAGGGTAACTGGAGAAAACAAGGAGATAGTGGACCAGGGATTATACCATTTGAATTACACTAATAATTATGGATTTAGAGCACTATTAAAAGTTTATGGAATTAAAAATATAAACAGAGATAGTATATTTAAACTTTCAAATAATATGAGATTATCTACTAAAAATAAGAGATATATAGATAATGCCAGAATAGCAGTTGAACTTTTTATAACTGAAAATATGGACAGGGCAGAACAAATAGCCAAATACTTGAAAAATGAAATTTTGGATTAGTAATTTTTAGGAGTTTGTGATAATGTATTATGATGTAGTAATTTATTTGAGTTGTTGGAGGGGTATTAGTGGATTTAAAAGATAAAATAAGAGTGATAGAAGGTTTCCCTAAAGAAGGTATAAGCTTTAAGGACGTCACAACCATTCTTAAAGACAAGCAAGCTTTCAGATATGCCGTAGATAAAATTGCAGAAAATTTAAAAAACAAGGACATTGATCTAGTAGTAGGACCTGAGGCAAGGGGATTTTTATTTGGTGCACCTGTAGCATATGCAATAGATGCAGGTTTTGTTCCTGTAAGAAAGGCTGGAAAACTTCCATGTGATACTCTAAAGACAAGTTATGATTTAGAATATGGAAATGATGCACTTGAAATACATAAAGATGCTATAACACCTGGTACAAGAGTGGCTATAGTAGACGATCTATTGGCAACGGGTGGAACTCTAAAGTCTGTCATTAAGTTGGTAGAACAGCTTGGAGGAGATGTTGTAGCAGCAAATTTTGTTATAGAATTAACTGATTTAAAGGGAAGAAAAGAATTGGATAATTATGATGTATTTTCACTAATTCAATATAATATATAACTTTAAATTGAAAGTTAATAGAGTATATAATATAATAATAGTAAAAAATAATGGCTGGTTTATTGAACCAGCCATTGGTTTTAGGGAGTATACATATGCTGGAAAAACTTATAAAAAAAATTGATAAAAATTGTACTAATATAGACAAAGATATGGTTAAAAAGGCATACCAGTTTGCAGATAAGGCCCATAAAAAGCAAAAAAGGGAATCTGGAGATCCGTATATAATGCATCCTGTAGAAGTTGCATGTATATTGGCGGATATGGGTATGGATACCAGCACAATAGTAGCGGGTCTTCTTCATGATGTAGTAGAAGATACGAATTTTACTCATGATGACATAACTAGAGAGTTTAGTGCTGAAGTTGCAAATCTAGTAGAAGGAGTAACTAAACTTGGAAGGCTTGAATATAAAACTAGAAAAGAGCAGCAGGCAGATAATGTAAGGAAGATGCTTCTGGCCATGGCTAAAGATATAAGGGTTATACTTATAAAATTAGCTGATAGACTGCATAATATGAGAACATTAAAATATATGCCGGTGGAAAAGCAAAAAGAAAAATCCAAAGAAACCCTTGATATATATGCTCCCTTGGCTCATAGGCTTGGTATATCTAAAGTTAAGTGGGAATTGGAAGATCTGTCCCTTAGATACTTGAACCCAAATGAGTACTATTTTATAGTTAGAAAAATTGCAGAAAAAAGAGGCGAAAGGGAAAAACATATAGAACAGATAATACATGAATTGAAGGAAAATCTTGATGATGCAGGGATAGATTCAGATATTGCTGGACGCCCAAAGCATTTTTATAGTATATATAGAAAAATGGTAAATAAGAACAAGACGATAGATCAGATATTTGATCTTACTGCAGTAAGGGTTCTGGTAGATACAGTTAAGGATTGTTATGCAGCACTTGGAATAGCTCATACTATGTATAAGCCAATCCCTGGCAGATTTAAGGACTATATAGCAATGCCAAAACCCAACATGTATCAATCACTTCATTCTACCGTAATAGGTCCACAGGGAAAGCCTTTTGAAATTCAAATAAGAACTTTTGAAATGCATAAAACTGCTGAGTATGGTATAGCTGCCCATTGGAAGTACAAAGAGGGAGTAAGTACCGAAGATACGATTGATAAGAAGTTAACATGGATTAGAGAGATGCTTGATTGGCAGACCCAGACATCTGACGCAGATGAATTTATGGAAGGCTTTAAGATAGATTTATTTTCAGATGAAGTATTTGTGTTCACCCCACAGGGTAATGTTATAAATTTACCTTATGAAGCTACCCCAATAGATTTCGCATATAAGATACATACGGACATAGGAAATAATTGTGCTGGAGCCAAAGTAAATGGAAAGATGGTACCTCTTGATTATAAGTTGAAAACTGGAGAAATAGTAGAAATATCTGTTTCAAGTGTTCCTAAAGGACCTAGTATTGATTGGCTTAATGTAGTAAAGAGCAATCAAGCCAAGAGTAAGATAAAATCCTGGTTTAAAAAAGCCAGGAAGGAAGAAAATATATTAAAGGGAAAAGAATTGCTTGAAAAAGAAACTAAAAAACATGGTTATAATTTGGGAGATATAACTAAAGAAGATGGTATTACAGCAATATTAAAGAAATACAATATGAATTCTATAGAGGATTTATATGCTGCAATTGGTATAGGTGTTGTTAATTTACCCACTATAGTATCTAAATTAACAGATATTCATGAAGCAATGGTAAAGAAAAACATAACGGACTGGAGAGTCATACAGGATCAATTCAACAAGAACAGTAACAGGCAAGTTAGAAACAAGAAGAAATCTCCGGGAATAATAGTGAAAGGTGAGACTAATGTTCTTGTTAGGTTTGCCCAATGCTGTAATCCCGTACCAGGAGATTCTATTTTAGGGTACATAACTAAAGGTAGAGGCGTATCTATACATAGATATGATTGTAAAAACTTAGAACACCTTTTAAAGAACAAGGAAAATAAGCTGATAGAGGTAAGTTGGGGAAGACCTAAGGGTGAAGAATATATCACTGAAATACAGATTAAAAGTGAGGATAGACCTGGTCTTCTAGCTGATTCTATGGAAGTAGTAAGTAATAGTAAAACGTCTCTGTATGCTGTAGATGCCAAGCCTTCTAAAAATGGTATAGCTATTATAACTATGAAACTAAAAATAACCGATATAAATGATCTTAAAGATGTTATAAAGAAACTCAGAAAAATGAGTGGAACAATAGAAGTTTACAGAACAAATAGTTAGGGGTGGTATATATGCGAGCAGTTGTTCAGAGAGTTAAAAATTCAAAAGTACAGGTTGATGGCAATATTATAGGACAGATTGATGCCGGTTTGAATGTACTCTTGGGAATATCAAAAGAGGATAATGTTTCTGATATAGAATACTTAAAAGATAAAATAATAAATTTGAGAATATTTGAAGATGATCATGGTAAATTAAATAAATCACTTATGGATGTAGGCGGCGAACTTCTTTTAATATCGCAGTTTACTTTATATGGAGACTGTAGAAAAGGAAGAAGACCCAGCTTTGTAGAAGCTCTGTCAGGAGATAAATCGGAGAAATTATATGATGAATTTGTAAAGCAGTGTAAATCTGCAGTAAAAAAAGTTGAAACAGGAAAATTTGGGGCAGATATGCTTGTCTCAATAGAAAATGATGGACCAGTTACTATACTTTTAGATAGCAAAAAGAATTTTTGATGGACTTTAATTAGGGAGGTTTTATTATGAAAATAAAGAGATTGTCATTAGGAGATTATGCTGCCAACTGCTATATAGTTTTAGATACTGACTCAAATGAATGTGCTGTAATTGATCCTGGTGCAGATAGTAGTATTATTAAAAAGACTTTAGATGATATGAATATTCACAATATAAAATTTATATTATTGACACATGGTCATGCTGACCATACACAGGCTGCAGCAGACATAAAGAATATATACAATGCGCCAATATATATAAATCAAGAGGATTATAAAATGATGGAGTCCGGTTCTTTTATGTATGGAAATATACATAAGGATATAGATAAATTCATTAAAGATGGAGATATACTTGCACTTGGAAATATAAATATAAAGGTTATACATACCCCTGGACATACTCCAGGAGGGGTTAGCTTCTTGATAGGTAATGTATTATTTACAGGAGATACACTGTTTGCCGGCAGTATAGGAAGGACAGATATGCTTGGAGGAAATTTCAAAACTTTAATTGATAGTATAAAGGGCAAACTTATGAAATTGTCAGACGATACTATAGTATTGCCTGGACATCAGGGTAAAAGTTCCATAGGCAATGAGAGAGAGAATAATCCTTTTTTATAAATAGATAAAATTTGAAAAACTATTGTATGAAATATATAATAGTTTATGTTGCTTTTTACATAAATTTAATTAGAGAGGAAGTAAATATTTATGGCTATTCAAGCGCCTAAAGGTACTAAAGATGTACTGCCTGGAGAGGTATACAAATGGCAATACTTAGAAAATAAATTCAGAAAAATAGCGGCGTCTTATGGACATAGAGAGATAAGAACTCCTGTGTTTGAATATACTGAATTATTTCAAAGAGGAGTTGGAGAAACTACAGATGTAGTTCAAAAGGAAATGTATACTTTTGAGGATAAGGCGGGTAGGAGTATTACTTTGAAACCAGAAGGAACTTCACCAGCTGTAAGAGCCTTTGTTCAAGGCAATTTGTACAATGAAGTTCAACCTACAAAATTATTTTATTTTACTCCAGCGCTTCGTTATGAAAATGTTCAAAAAGGGAGACTTAGAGAACATCATCAATTTGGAGTAGAGGTTTTTGGTGCACCAGGCCCATCTATTGATGCAGAGGTAATAAGTCTTGCCATGAGAGTATATAAAGAATTTGGAATTAAAGATGTTGAATTAAATATAAACAGTATAGGATGTGCAAAATGTAGAAAGGAGTACAATAATGCACTTAAAGAGTATCTATCTGACAGATATGATGAATTATGTGATACATGCAAGAATAGGTTTGATAGAAATCCTATGAGAATACTGGATTGTAAGATAGATGGGAAGAAAGATATAGTTAAGAATGCACCTAAAATATTGGATTATCTATGTGATGATTGCAAGGAACATTTTGAAGGGCTCAAAAAATATTTAGATGCTCTTGGTATAGAGTTTAAAATAAATCCACTTATTGTAAGGGGACTTGACTATTATACAAAAACTGTATTTGAAATAATAAATAATGATATAACAATATGTGCAGGTGGAAGGTATGATTATCTCATAGAAGAAGTAGGGGGACCCGAACTTCCAGCCATGGGTTTTGGTATGGGAATAGAGAGAACGTTACTTACTCTTAAAGAAAATGGTATAAAAATACCTGAAAAGCCTTACATAGATTTGTACATAGGCGCCCTTGGAAATGATGCAAAGCTTGCATCTCTTAAGTTGGCAAATACACTAAGAGAAGAAGGCTTGAGATGTGAATGTGACCATACAAACAGAAGTGTTAAAGCTGAAATGAAGTATGCCAATAAAATAAATGCAAAATTTACAGTTATACTTGGAGAAAATGAGTTGGATACATGTTCTGCAAAGTTTAAGAGAATGGATGATGGACAGCAATTTGAGTTAAAATTAGATGATTTAAATGGAATATGCAATTTGATAGGATAGTTGTGCTTTACAATATAAATAATGGGAGTTGAAAATAATGGGAGAATCTTTGAAAGGACTTAAAAGAACTTCTATGTGCGGTGTTTTAAAAGAAGAGAACATAGGAAATGAATTTACAGTAATGGGCTGGGTCCAGAGAAAGAGAAATCTTGGAGGACTTATATTTATAGATTTAAGAGACAGGACTGGAATAGTTCAGGCAGTATTTGGAGAAAAAATAAACCAGGAGGCATTTGAAAAAGCAGATAATGTTAAATCTGAGTACTGTATTGCAGTTAAGGGTACATTGGTAAAAAGACAATCTGTAAACAATGAGATACCTACAGGAATGGTTGAATTAAAGGGTGAATACATAAAAGTATTTTCTGAATCTGAAACGCCTCCTATATATATAAAGGAAAATTTAGATGCTGCTGAAAATATAAGATTGAAATATAGATATTTGGATTTAAGAAGACCTGATATGCAAAGAATATTTAAGATAAGACATAAAACAGCAAAAGTTATAAGAGATTTTATGGATAAAGAAGGTTTTCTTGAGATGGAGACTCCAATTCTTACAAAGAGTACTCCAGAAGGTGCTAGAGATTATCTTGTTCCAAGTAGAAATTTCCCAGGAAAATTTTATGCATTGCCACAATCTCCACAGCTGTTCAAACAACTTTTGATGGTATCCGGGTATGATAGGTATTTTCAAATTGCAAAATGTTTCAGAGATGAGGATTTGAGAGCCAACAGACAGCCGGAATTTACTCAGGTTGATATGGAGCTTTCATTTGTGGAGGAAGACGACATAATAGAATTAAATGAAAGACTTATTAAGAAAATATTTAAGGAAATAGTAGGAGTAGATGTAAAACTTCCTATAGCTAGAATGCCTTATAAAGTTGCAATGGAGAAATACGGAAGTGACAAACCGGATCTTAGATTTGGAATGGAGATAAATGACATAACAGATATTGTAAGTGACATGGACTTCAGAGTCTTTAAAGGTGCAATTGAATCAGGTGGTTCAGTTAGAGCTATAAAAGTTGAAAATTGTGCTAAAATGGGAAGAAAACAGATAGATAAATTAGTTGAATTTGTGAAAGACTATGGAGCTAAAGGACTTGTTTGGATAGCGAATAGAGATGATGGAATAAAGTCATCCATATCAAAATTCCTAAAACAGGATAAAATTGATGCCATATTTGAAAAACTTAATGCTAAAGTTGGAGATCTTATTCTAATAGCTGCAGACAAAAATAAGATAGTATTCCAAAGTTTAGGTGCTCTTAGAGTCCATATGGCAAAGGAGACCGGGATACTTTCCGACAATCATGAATTTAAGTTTGTATGGATAACTGAGTTCCCTTTGCTTTCCTATAATGAAGATGAGAAAAGATATCAGGCAGAACATCATCCTTTTACTATGCCAATGGATGAAGACATACAGTATTTAGAAAGTGATCCGGGTAGAGTTAGAGCAAAGGCCTATGATATAGTATTGAATGGTGAAGAATTAGGTGGAGGTAGTATAAGAATACATGATACCGAACTTCAGCAAAAGATGTTTGAAATCCTTGGATTTACTGATGAATCTGCATGGGAGAGATTTGGATTCCTGCTTCAGGCATTTAAGTTTGGACCACCACCACATGGAGGTCTTGCTTATGGATTCGACAGAATGATAATGTTTTTGGCAGATACTGAAAATATAAAAGATGTAATAACTTTTCCAAAGAATCAAAATGCATTTTGTCCTATGTCAGAAGCACCAAATGTAGTGGATGACATACAATTACAAGAACTTAACATAGATGTAAAACATAAGTAAAACAACATTGCTAATTATGGATAAACTAAAAAAAATGTAGTATAATATATATATAAGTAAATCCTGCTGTGTGCGCAGATTGAGTTCATATTGACCGAACATATTGAAAAAGGGAACCTATCTCTTTTTGTGAAATGAGATCCAATTATATATTGGAAACAGGAAGCAGAAAGGCGGTGCCCACCTGCTTGAGAGCGGGTTCAAATAACTCAATCCTACGGCATGGTGGGTTTTATTTATAATATTCAAGTATTTTAAAGTTTGATTTCGAGATCTCTTATAGATTCTTCAATCTCTGATTTTGTAATTCCACCTTTAGTCAATAATAAATCTTGTTGTGACAAAAGTTTTTTATAAAAATTCAATGTTTCATGTACAATTTGATTGTCGTAATTATTCTCCTCCAATATCTCATAAGCTATATTATCGGCCTTATCAAATTTATTTTCCATTGCATAATAGTCACGTATTTTTATTTGTAGCGAAGTGGGTAGTTTATATTCAATAACACTATTTATTATATTTGGTATGTCGGAAAAATATTTTTTTAAAGTGCAGATATCATTTTCAGCACTATAAGTATCTAAAAATATATTCAAAGATTTTTGATTTATGTAGAATGAGTCATCTAATTTATTCTGAATTTCTAATATTCTAGCCTCTTCTTCAAAAAGTTTAGCCATCATTATACATTTGTCAGCACTTGCTTTCCCATTTGTACTTGTCATGTCTACCAAGTTTTCATTTGAAAGTGAATTGAAAAATTTTATTCCCAATTTAAATATATCCTTAAATGCAGAGTCTATTATTGCCAGTGATTTATCGTAGTCATTATTGTTTTTTTCAATTTCCAATTTATTTAAGTAATTAATAAAATTCTCTGCTAATTCATTTGTAATATCACGTTTTAACATTTTAGTACCTCACTTGTTTTAATATTTATTATATATTATACAGTAAATTTATTGTATATAGTTATAATTTATTATATAAAATATAAATAATTGAACATGGTATTGAATATGGATATTTATTATGATATCATTATAAATATAACATATAGTTTTTAAAACTATGTAATGAAACATGATTAATTGATATATAAGGAAGTGGTTTGTTTGGAAGGAAATTTAGGTTTTTACACAAGAAAAGAGGAAATTGCAAATGTAATAACTCATGCAGTGGGAACAATTTTATCAGTTGCAGCACTAGTTCTTTTGATTGCATTTGCACATCATAAAGGAGATAAATGGTATGTAATAAGTTATACTATATATGGCATATCTCTTTTGATATTGTATTTGGAATCAACACTGTATCACAGTATGATAAATATAAAGATAAAAAAATTATTTAGAATATTTGATCATGCTTCCATTTATTTATTGATAGCCGGTACGTATACTCCATTTACGCTTACAGTGTTGAGGCCAACAATAGGTTGGTACATTTTCGGAATAATATGGGCACTTGCTATTATAGGTATAATAATGAAAGTATTTTGGACAGGAAAATTCAATGTACTTTCTACTGTAATATATATTGTAATGGGATGGCTTATAGTCTTTGCAATGAAAAGACTTTTGATGCTTCTGCCAACTGCTGGTATAGTGTTGTTGTTTGCAGGAGGTATAATATATACTGGAGGAGCAATGCTCTATTTATCCGACAGAATACCATATAATCATGCTATATGGCATTTGTTTGTAATGGGTGGTAGTGTGTGCCACTTTTTGTGTATACTTCTCTATCTCTTTCCAAATGGACATATCTAAATAAAAGATAAATATTTAAGAACTGCCTCAATTTAAGAAGGAATTATTTTGAGGCAGTTTTTTGTGTGCATTGTTAAAATATAAAAATTAGTATATACTAGTGTATATACAGTAAACCAGTATAAATATTTTTCAGAGGTGTAGATATGAACAATATATCTTTAATAAATGAAATAAACAGATTAAAAATAGAAAAAGATGCCTGTATACTGGCACATAACTATCAATTGCCGGAAGTTCAGGATATAGCAGATATAGTAGGAGATTCTTTTGCTCTCAGCAGAGCTGCTGCAAATATGGACAAGAAAGTTATAGTATTTTGTGGGGTAAAATTCATGGCTGAAAGTGCAAAAATTTTGTCACCGGACAAGATTGTGCTTTTACCTGCAAAATATGCAGGATGTCCACTTGCAGATTCTATAGATAGGAAACAGCTTGAAAGAGAAAAGAGAAAGTATCCAGATGCAAAAGTTGTATGTTATGTTAATTCTTCAACAGAGGTTAAAGCTATAAGTGATATATGTTGTACTTCTTCAAATGCTGTTAAAGTTGTAGAAAATATAGATGCCGATCAGGTGATTTTTGTACCAGATCAAAATCTTGCGTCTTATGTTGGGGAAAAAGTTGATAATAAAGAGATAATACCATGGGCAGGTCACTGTATTACTCATGCCAGAATAACAATGGATGATGTATTTAAAGCTAAAGAGGAGCATCTATATGCTGAAATGTTAGTCCATCCTGAAGTTTCTGAAGAAATAAGAGAGAGTGCGGATTTTGTAGGAAGTACTTCTCAAATAATTGACTATGCTAAAAATTCCACCAGTAAAGAATTTATAATAGGTACTGAAATTGGTGTACTGCATAAGATGAAAAATGATAATCCGGAGAAAGAGTTTTATTTGCTTAGTAAAAGATTAGTGTGTGAGAATATGAAGATGACAACACTTGAAGATGTATATAATGCACTGACGAATATGGAAAATGAGATATTTATTCCTGAAGATACAAGGATTCAGGCATTGGGTTCTCTTGAAAAAATGCTCTGTGTTCAATAATCCATTAGAATGGAAGGCGGTATAATTGAGAAGATATTTAGTAAATTATAATAAAAATTTTGAAATTGAAAGGGAATATGACATAGTTATAATAGGTGCCGGTATAGCAGGACTTTATATGGCATTGATGCTCCCCAAAAATTTAAAAATAGCAGTGTTCAGTAAAAAAGATATATATGATTCAGATTCCTGCCTTGCACAAGGAGGGATTGCGGCAAGTATAGAAGATGATGATAGATTGCTGCATATAAAGGATACTATAAATGCAGGCTGCTATATAAATGATTTGGACGCTGTAAAGATACTTGTAGATGAATCACAGATTGCCATTGATAAATTAGTTGAGTTGGGAGTGGATTTTGACAGAAATTCCAAAGGGGATTTTTATAGATCTCTGGAGGCAAATCATTCTTTCCCAAGAATTCTTCATGTAAATGGAGATGCTACAGGCAAGGGCATAATGGATGCTCTTATAAATCAGGTTAAAAATGCAAAAAATATAGATGTTATAAGCGATATTTTTGCAATAGATATTGTAGATAATAACAATAAATGTACAGGAGTAACTGCATATTATAATAAAAAATTTGTGTATTTCAAGACTAAATTTTGCATTATTGCATCAGGAGGAATTGGACAGCTATTTTCAAAAACTACAAATGTAGATGTACTTACAGGGGATGGCATTGCAATGGCCAATAGAGCAGGAGCTGTGTTGGAAAACATGGAATATGTACAATTTCATCCTACCTCATTTTTCTGTAATAATGTTAAGAAAAGAATGTTTTTGATATCAGAAGCAGTAAGAGGAGAAGGAGCAGTACTTAGAAATATTTATAAAGACGCTTTTATGAAGGACTATGATTCAAGAAAAGATATGGCTCCACGAGATATTGTTGCAAGAGCAATTAAAGATCAGATGGATAAGTTTAAATCAGAATATGTATATTTGGATGCTACTATGTACAGTAAAAATTTTTTACAACATAGATTTAAAACTATCTATAGTAAATGTAAAGATTCCGGAGTAGAAATAGATGAGGAATATATTCCAGTAACTCCCGCCCAACATTATTTTATGGGAGGAATAAAGGTGGATTTGTATAGCAGAACCAACATTGAAAATTTATATGCAGTTGGAGAATGCTCATGTACAGGAGTTCATGGAGCTAACAGACTTGCAAGCAATTCACTTATGGAGGCAGTAGTTTTTGGCAGAAGAGCAGCTCTTGATATTTCAGAGAAAATAAAAAATTACAAATATGAAGAAAAGGATGATTTCTGCATCAATGCTATAGAAGATAAATATTTATGTATAGATAATAATAAAAAAATTGAATTTCAGATTATAAAGAATCACTTGAAAGAATTAATGGAGCAGAATGTTGGAATAATTAGAAATGTTGATAAACTGGATTATTCAATAAAATATGTAGATAGTAAAATAGATGAATTAGAAAATTTGAAATTTGACAGTATGGATTATATGGAAATATATAATATGTATCAAGTGGCCCATTCCATTATTTCCGCTGCCCTGCAGAGTAAAACATCAATAGGCAGCAATTATGTTGAAGAATACTGTAGAAATTTGGTCAAATAAATCTGGAGGGTTTGAATTTGAATTATTTAATAGTTGATGAATTTATTAAAAATGCTCTTATAGAAGATATAAATTATGGAGATATTACCACAGATACTTTATTTAAAGGAAGTGAAATTTCAAGGGCAAGATTTATTGCCAAAGAGCCTGGAATTACAGCTGGAATTGAAATAGCAAAGAGAGTATTTCATACTTTAGATAAAAATATAGTATTTAAAAACAGTTTGAAAGATGGAAATACGGTAAAATTGGGAGATACAATTGCAGAAATAGAGGGCAATTCAAAATCCATATTAAAAGGTGAGAGAGTTGCACTTAATATAATTCAGAGAATGTGTGGAATAGCCACTAAAACTAATAACATAGTTAATCTTGTAAAAGATTATGGTGTTAAAATAGTTGACACTAGAAAAACTCTACCGGGTTTTAGAATACTGGACAAGTATTCTGTAACTGTAGGAGGAGGATATAACCATAGATTGAATTTATCAGACTATGCAATGATCAAAGACAATCATATAAAAGCAGTTGGATCTATAAAAAAAGCAGTTGAAATAATAAAAGAGAAGCTGCCTTTTACGACTAAAATCGAAGTTGAAGTGGAAAATTTATCTCAACTTAAAGAGGCCGTATGTACCGAAGCTGATGTAATAATGTTGGACAATATGGACTTAGAAACCATGAAGAAGGCAGTGGGGTTTGTCAATAAAGGATTTATCTTGGAAGCATCGGGGAATGTAAATGAGGAAAATGTTCAAGCTATTGCATCTACAGGAGTTGATTTGATATCTATAGGTAATTTGACTCATTCAGTAAAGGCTATGGATATTAGCTTGAAATTTATATGAATTTTATAAGGCATTTTATAAAAGGCCGTTGGATTTTCAACGGCCTTTTGAATTAATTTACAGATATTTTTTTCTTGTCAATAAGGGATATCAATAGAAATACTATGAGGCATACAATCCATTCCATAAATATTACATGAGGAAATATTCTAATATTAGGTACTAATTCCCATAAAAATAAAACTATTATACCAGCTAGAGTTGTAAAAAATGCTGAACTTTTTCTACATAATTTAGGTATAAATATTGTAAATAAAAATACAATTGTAAATGCTGTACATAGACTTAAACCAACTGATATGGTTTTTAATATACCTGACATGGATAGAGCCAATACAAAGGTCAATGCACCAAGCAATATTACAAACAATTTTGTCATTATGGTATATTTCTTATTTTCCATTTTAGGATTTATAAGCTTTACGTATATGTCATGGGTAAACAATGTAGATGCTCCAAGCAGCAAGTTACAAGCTGTTGATACATCCGCTGCCCAAAGAGCTGCAAGAGTTATACCGGCTGCAACAGGATTTAAGGACAATATCATTTTAGGTAGTGCCATAGTTGCATTTAAATCCGGAAAGGCAGTTTTGGAAGCTATACCTATTATGGCACACAGAAATCCTATTGGAATCATAAGCAAGCCGCCGATTATAAAACTTCTCCTGGCTATTTTTGGAGTCTTAGCTGCAAAAGTCAGTTGTACAGGACCTTGCATGGACATTACCTGTGTAGTCATAACTAAAATCCAACTTAAAATTATCCATATGCCAGTACCTTTTACAACACTAAAATAAGGGATATTATGTGGAAGCTCCATTTTTATATTGCTTATTCCACCTCTTGAAACTACAGCTAATATTGTACACAATATAATTCCTATATATTTTAATGGAACATTGAATAAATTACATAATCCAGCAGACCACATTCCACCTATAAAAGTTATACCTACAAATACGCAGGCACTTACTATCATACCGGTTTTTAATGTAAATATACCCGGTAATAGTGCTGATAAAATAGCTCCTCCTGCGATGTATTGCAGAGATACAACTACAATAAGAATTATTATCTGACATATAACGCAAATAAATCTTCCTTTCTCATCATAGAATTTACCAAAGAGTTCAGGTACAGTAGATACTTTGAATTCCCTGTATTTGCCGGCTACAGCTATTCCCATGACTATGGCGGCAATACCCCAGGCTACACTGTACCAACCTGCGGACAGGCCTACTTCATAAGCTTGTTCAGCAACACCTATAGTTGAAGCACCGCCTATTGCCATTCCTATAAGTGAACAGGTTACAAGTGGAGTTGTAAGCTGCCTTGCAGCCAATGTATAGCTTTCACTGCTTTTTGATGCTTTTTTCCTTGCAATAAGGCTTATTGCGAAGAGCATTAATATATATAAAATAATTATTATTAAAGATATATTCATTTTATAATCTCCCTTAAAATTTTATAGTTAATAGTGCATTGAAAAACAAAAAACGCCCCCCTGGCCAAGGGACGATTTAATCGTGGTACCACCCTAGTT
>NZ_JAHHUY010000004.1:28687-40435 GCF_019144085.1 Clostridium tyrobutyricum | reverse complement strand
TTAATCGTGGTACCACCCTAGTTGAACAATAAATGTACTGAAACAAAAATCAGGGAATAAAAAAATACCTGCGATTAAGGGACGACTTAATCGTGGTACCACCCTAGTTCAGAACAAATAATGTTCATCTCTTACTCTTAACGGAAGTGAAGCGGCTCGGCCTACTTGTAAATTCAGCCTGCAGTTCAGGAATGTATTTCATAAAGCATCTCAGACAGTTTTCACCAGCCACTGTTTCTCTAAATGACACACTAAATTACTTCTTTCCCTCTTAACCTTTAATATAGTCATTATTATAATATAAAATTTGTACAAACACAATAAAAAATAAATAAATTTTATAAACTGGCTGTATACATATGATATAATGTATAGCAATAATAATCTAATTTAATAGCATCAAGGAGGGATAGAACAATGCCTATCAAAGTTAAAGATGATTTACCGGCAGCTGATATTTTAAATAAAGAGAATATATTTATAATGCATGAAAACACAGCTTTTCATCAGGACATAAGGCCTTTGAAAATTGCAATTTTAAATCTTATGCCTCTTAAAATTACTACAGAAGTGCAGCTTTTAAGACTTATAAGTAATAATGCACTTCAGATTGAAGTTGAACTGCTTCATCCTAAAACCCATGTTTCAAAGAATATTTCACAGGAATATCTAATGACATTTTATAAAGTATTTGATGAAATAAAAGATCAAAAATTTGATGGACTTATTATTACAGGAGCACCAGTAGAGACATTGAAATTTGAGCAAGTGGAATATTGGGAAGAACTTGAGGAGATAATGGACTGGAGTGTACACAATGTATACTCAACTCTTCATATATGCTGGGGTGCACAGGCAGGATTATATCATCACTACAATATACCCAAATACAATCTTGATGAAAAGATGTTTGGAGTTTTCAAACACAGAATAACAAATAAAAATTTAAAATTACTTAGAGGATTTGACTATGAATTCTTTGCTCCTCACTCCAGAAATACTGAAGTTAGAAGGGAAGATATAGAAAAGGTTAGAGATTTGACTATAATTTCTGAATCTGATGAGGCAGGAGTGTATATAGTCTATGCAAAACAGGGAAGACAAATTTTTGTAATGGGACATTCCGAGTATGATCCTTTAACTCTAAAATCAGAATATGACAGGGATATAGACAAGGGTTTGAATATAAAGGTACCGAAACACTATTTCGAAGATGATGATCCTTCAAAACCACCTATAGTAAATTGGAGGGCACATTCCAATTTACTGTTTTCAAATTGGTTGAACTATTATGTGTATCAGGAAACTCCTTATGATGTGAATAGGATAAATTCGAAAATTTAAAAAATATTTTATTGATTGTTGGCAGGTGATTAATTTGAACATTTCATTTTTAGGAGGAGCTTGTGAAGTTGGAGGAAGTTGTATACTTTTAAAAATCAGCGATAAAAATATACTGCTTGATTGTGGAATAAGGCAGGGAGCAGCTAAAGATCCTATTCCTGATTTTAAAATCATTCAGGACAATGGTGGAGTTGATGTTATAATAATAAGTCATGCTCATATGGACCACATAGGATGTCTACCTATAATAAGTAAAGAGTATCCAATGGCCAAAATATATACTAATATTATGACCAGGGATTTAATGAAGGTCTTGCTCTATGATAGTTTGAAAATAATGAATAATAGAGAATCTGAAATTCCACTTTATGCGGAAAAAGATGTAAAGACAATGTTGAATCGTATAGTGACCATTAATTACATGGTTGAATTCATCATATTTGACAATATGAAAATATGTTTTTATAATGCAGGACATATAGCAGGTGCTTGCTGTGTTTATATAAAATCCTCTGAAGGTTCATTATTTTATTCAGGAGATTTTTCACTGTTTTCCCAGAGAACTGTAGAAGGATTAAAATTGCCAAAGTTAAGGCCTGATATTGGAATATTTGAAACTACTTATGGTGACAGACTACATTCAAATAGAGAAGTAGAAGAACAAAGACTTATAGATATAATAAAAGAGTGCATTGAAAATAATGGAAAAATGTTAATTCCAGCATTTGCACTTGGAAGGGCTCAGGAAGTAATACTTACAATAAAGAAGGCTATAAATAAAGGGATTATTCAAGATATAAAAATATATGTAGATGGCATGATAAGAGATATAAACAGAGTTTATAAATTCAATCCAACATATCTTAAAAATTCTCTGGGGAAAAAGATTCTTCGTGGCATTGAGCCATTTTATGATGATAATATAATATGTGTAGAAGATAAAAAAACCAGAGAAAAAATACTTGATAGTAAAAACAGCTGTATTATAATTTCAAGTTCTGGAATGCTTACAGGTGGATTTAGTCAGTACTATGCCGAAAAGCTAGCTCCTTTAGAGAATAATTATATAGTTATAACAGGCTATCAGGATGAGGAATCCCCAGGTAGAAAACTTTTAAGTTTATTGGATAAAAGTGATGAGGACAAGAAAATCGAAATAAATAGTAAAATAATTCCAGTAAAGTGCAGAGTTGAAAATATAGGGCTTTCCGCACATAGTGATAAAGAAGAAATAAAGTCACTTATAAAAATGTTGCTTCCTGGAAATATATTCATGGTACATGGAAATGAAAATGTAGTAAGAAGTTTTTCAAGGGAAATTTCACTTGAGACAACAGCAAGAGTATATTCTCCAAAGTGTGGTGAAAGTTATGAAGTGAATATAAACAGGCCGAGAAAACAGTGGTTTAGAAAAATAGATAAAACTCTTGGAGAAAAGAGTATTTTAAATGAAGAAAATATAGAGAAATTGTGGGAATTCACTATTGAAAATTATGGCCAGAAATTTTTTACCATAGAAGAACTTACATATATATGGAGTGGATATAAAAAATATATACTTGAATTTCAACAATGTATAATCAATTCAGTGTACTTTGAAAATGACATGAAAAGATTGTTTTTATTTAAAGCTAAATCAAGAGAGGAAGTAGAAGAGGCCTTAAAGCCCAAGGAACTTAAACCAAACGAGTTAAATGATTTGATAAGCAGATATTTTAAAAAATTTAAATTTAAAAAGGCAAGTTTAATATATGATGAAAAGAAAGTGATTTTAAGTTTTGATTTCCCATCTGTAGTGGATAAAAAAATATATAAAACCATGGCCGAATTTGAACAGGACAATAATTGGAAGATAGAGATATCAAATTCCATAAATATAAATGAGGCAAGCAGAATTATAAGAGAAATTTTTTATAATGAAGATATAAAGAAGATATCATATAGATTGGAAAAAAATTGTGTTGAGGTTAATTTTAGTTCTAATTTTCATGTAAATGATGATATTTTACATGAATTCACTAAAGATACGGGTCTTGTTCTTGAGGTGAGTTCTCCAGATTCCAGTCAACATACAACAATTAACTATGATATAATAAAATGTGATAAAGACAATGTCAGGATGGAACAAAATAAAGCCCTGAATTTTATTGAAAATGAATTTAAACATAAGGAATTCAAACCATATAAGAAAAGTATAAAAAACGATCAAAATGACAAGTATATAGAACTTGTTTTTATAACACCTGCAATTGGAAAAAAGTATGTTCATACTATAGATAAGTTGGTTGAAACTACAGGATGGGGTATGAAGATATCAAATAGTATAAATCAGAATGAAATAATCAACAAGGCGAATTTACTTTGCAGTATGAACAATATAGTATTGAAAAAGAATCCATCCTTTGATATATCTAATTTAACATTGAACTTAAAATTGCAAAAAATTCAAAATCATAAAATATTAGAGAATATAAAGAGGGAATTTGAACATGGTACAGGATGTACATTACTCTTTAATTCCTAAACGAGATAGACTGACATGGGTTGAATATAAGACAAAACTTTTGTACAATATAATAGGTATATTTAATTAAGAATTTACAGTCACATTGTTTAAGATGTAAAGTGGTTTTCAAATAAAAAACTAAGGAGTGAAAATTCTATATGAAAAATATGGACAGTTTGGTAGTAAACAATATCAGAATACTTTCAGCAGAGATGGTACAAAAAGCTAATTCAGGACATCCAGGTCTTCCAATGGGTGCAGCTCCGGAAGCATATGCAATCTGGGCAAAAAATATGAAACATAATCCTAAGAATCCAAAATGGATAGGTAGAGATAGATTTGTGCTTTCTGCTGGACATGGATCTGCTATGTTATACTCACTACTCCACTTATTTAATTATGGACTTACAACTGAAGATTTAAAAGGTTTTCGTCAGTGGAACAGCAAGACACCTGGACATCCAGAGTATGGCCATACAATAGGAGTGGAAACTACTACGGGACCACTTGGACAGGGTGTCGCAAATGCAGTTGGAATGGCAGCGGCAGAGCAATTTATGGCAGCTAAATTCAACAAACCAGGCTACAATATAATAGATAACTATACTTTTGTCCTGACTGGAGATGGATGCCTTATGGAAGGTGTTGCTTTAGAGGCGATTTCTCTTGCAGGAAAATTGGCACTTGGAAAACTTGTGTTAGTATATGATTGCAACAATATAACAATAGAGGGAAGTACGGATTTAGCATTTACGGAAGATACAGCAAAGAAATTTGAAGCATGTGGATGGCAGGCAATTGAAGTTCCAGAAGGAAATGATGTTGATAAAATAGATGCTGCTATAAAAAAAGCTAAAGCGGAGACAAATAAACCAAGTGTTGTAATAGTAAAGACACAAATTGGATATGGATGCCCTGATAAGCAGGGAAAATCTTCAGCTCACGGTGAACCACTTGGAGAAGAAAATTTAAAGGCTGCAAAGAAGTTCCTTGATTGGAATTACGATGAAGAATTTTATGTGCCAAAAGAAGTAAGAGATTATCTGGATCAGAGAATTGATGAGTTGTCAAATGAAGAAGAACAATGGAATCAGTTAAAAACAGAATATGATAATAAGTATCCAGAACTCTCAAAAGAATTGAAGCTGTGGTTAAGTGGAAAAGTAGCAGTTGATTTAGACACTGAAAAAGATATTTGGGAATTCGATAAACCTATGGCTACTAGAGCTTCATCCGGTACAATATTAAATAAAATCGACAAGATAGTTCCAAACCTTATAGGTGGATCGGCAGATTTAGCACCATCTAATAAAACTCACATGAATGGAGAAGGGGACTTTTCAAAGGATGACAGATCAGGTAGAAACCTTCATTTTGGTATAAGAGAACATGCCATGGCAGCTTTTGCAAATGGAATGACTTTATATGGTGGACTAAAGGTATTTGTGGCAACTTTCTTTGTGTTTTCTGACTATATGAAGGGAGCTATGAGACTTTCTGCACTTATGAAATTACCTGTAACCTACGTACTTACTCATGATAGTATTGGAGTAGGTGAAGATGGTCCTACACATGAACCGATTGAACAACTAGCAGCTCTCAGAAGTATTCCTAATATGACTGTATTTAGACCAGCAGATTCAAAGGAAACCGCAGCCGCTTGGGACTATGCACTTACAAAAGCTGAAGGACCAACTTGTCTCGTACTTACAAGACAGAACCTTCCTCTTTATAAAGAGACTGGCATTGAAGCCTTAAAGGGTGCATATATAATAAAGGACTCAAAGAAATCTAAACCTGATATAATACTTATGGCTACAGGATCAGAAGTGGAACTTATTTACAAGGCATCAGAAGAACTTGAAAAAAAGGGAATAGATTCAAGAGTTGTAAGTATTCCTTCCTTTGAACTGTTCGAAAAACAAAGTGATGCTTATAAAGAAAAAGTTCTGCCTAAATCAGTTAGAAAGAGATTGGCAGTAGAAGCAGCATCTTCATTCGGATGGCACAAATATGTAGGATTAGATGGAGACACAATATGTATTGATCATTTTGGAGCATCTGCACCAGCTAAGATTCTTTTTAGGGAATTTGGATTTACAGTAGAAAATGTAGTAGATAAGGCACTTGAAATTTTAAAATAGATTAAAAAAATATTTATGCAATATTCACAGTAACCATAGGTTTTTATCTACTTATGGTTACTTATATTATTGCAGATTTAATAAGTGATATCGTGTAAGGGGTTATATTTACAAAAGGGAGATGTTTAAGTTTGATTAACTTTAATTATTCAATTCCAACAGAGATTTTCTTTGGAAAGGGCAGCATAAGTATTCTAGGAAAACAATTAAAAAGATATGGCGCTAAAGTACTTGTTGTATATGGTGGAGGAAGTATAAAGAAAAATGGAATATATGATTTGGCAATTAAACTTATAAAGGAAAGTAAAATAAAATTTTGGGAATTGTCAGGTGTAGAGCCCAATCCTAAAATATCCAGTGTAAGACAAGGTGTAAAAATATGCAGGGACAACAGGATAGATTGTATACTGGCAATAGGAGGAGGCAGTGTAATTGACTGTTCTAAAGCTATAGCGGCAGGCTATTATTATGGAGGAGATCCATGGGATATTGTAACAGACCCTTCAAAAATAAAGAAAGCACTTCCTGTTGCGAGTATTTTAACATTAGCGGCTACAGGATCGGAAATGGACATATTTGCTGTTATTACAAATGAAGAAACCAAGGAAAAGTTAGGTACAAAAAGCTCATATATGGCTCCAAGGTTTTCCATACTTGATCCCACTTATACTTTTACAGTATCAAAAAATCAGACAGCAGCAGGAACAGCAGATATAATGAGTCATATTATGGAAAACTATTTTAATAATACAGAAGGTGCCTATGTTCAGGACAGATTAGCAGAGGCACTCTTAAAGACATGTATAAAATATGGCCCTATAGCTCTTGAAAAACCTGATGATTATGATGCAAGAGCCAATTTAATGTGGACTTCAAGTCTTGCGATAAATGGACTTCTGGATTATGGCAAGGTAAAAGGTTGGAGTGTCCATGGCATGGAACATGAATTAAGTGCATTTTATGATATTACCCATGGTGTGGGATTGGCTATATTAACACCCTATTGGATGGAATATGTATTAGATAATAATACAGTAGACAAATTTGTGGAATATGGAATAAATATATGGTCTATAGATAAAAATAAAGATAAATTTACGATAGCACATGAGTCAATAGAGAAAACACGCAAATTCTTTAATTCATTGGGACTTCCTGCCAGACTTAAAGAAGTAGGCATTGATGAAGAGAATTTTGAAAAAATGGCTGAAGGAGCTACAAGACATGGAAAACTGGGAGAATTCAAGCCCCTTTCAAAACAAGATGTCATAAATATATATAAGTCAGCATTATAATAGTTTACTTTCCCCCACATTTTAACAAGTGGGGGATTTTGATATTATTGTAGATATAGATTAAATCTTAGAAGGGCGTAATTGATATGATTATTAAATGTGACGAATTATTAAAAGAGTATAGAATCAAAAAATCTAAAGGTATAGCTAAAAGGGTCAATTTTATAGGTATATTCAATAAGGATGTTTACAATATAACTTCACCTTTTTTAACTAATGGAAGAACTGTTCTAGCTGGAAGAGTAGAATCAAAACGTACAAGTGATTCCATGGTTTCATTCTTCGAGAAATATGAAAATGTATGGTGTCATATAATAGAATCACCTATTATGCATCTTGAAGACCCATTTTTCACTAGGGTGGATGATGAATTGATAGTAGGTGGAGTTGAAGTATTCAACGATATAAATAACCCATATAATCTTATATGGAGGACAATAATGTATAGAGGAAAGGACATATTTCACTTGAAACTCTTCTTTGTAGGTCCTGATGGAATGAAGGATTTGCGTATAGCACAGTTAAAAGATGGTTCTATAGGAGTTTTGACACGTCCCCAGGGACATAAGGGAGGTAGAGGAAAAGTAGGATTTATAAAAATCAATAGACTAAATGATTTAAGTATAGGGGTAATTGAAGATGCACCTATATTAAATGATTTTTTTACTGATGAAGAGTGGGGAGGAATAAACAGTATATATCCTATTGATAAAGAAAATATTGGTCTTCTCGGTCATATAGCCAAAATGGATGAAACAGGTATGAAACACTATTATCCTATGACTTTTGTATTGAATATTAATTCAATGGTTTATAAAGACGTAAAAATAATTGCTGAAAGAAAAGACTTTCTTCCAGGACCAAGTAAAAATGAAACTCTGTATGATGTAGTTTTCAGCGGTGGACTGGAGTTTAAAGGTAAAAAAGCTATTTTATATGCAGGTGTAAGTGATATTGAAGCGCAGACAATTGAAATAGAAAATCCATTTTATAAGTATAAGATTTAGGAGGAAATTGTGAATATTATAAAATATAAATATAATCCCATAATAACATTTAAAGATGTGGTTCCTTCAAATAGTAAGTTTCAAGTTATAGGAGCCTTTAATGCTGGAGCAATTCAATACAATGAGGAAACAATTCTATTGCTTAGAGTAGCTGAAAGAGTTAAGCAAAGTGATGAAAAATACATGGAAATTCCAATTTTTAATAATGAAAATAGATCTTTGGATATTATGAATATATCTAGAGAAAATAAGAATTATGATTTTACGGATTCAAGAGTTGTTAGAAGAATGGATAGTAATTCTGACTTTTCATGTCTTACTTCCATGTCCCATATAAGGCTTGCAAGAAGTAAAGATGGGTTTAATTTTAAAATTGATGATAAACCTTTTATATTTCCTGACAACAAATATGAAAGTTTTGGAATAGAGGATCCAAGAATAACCAGAATAGATGATAATTATTATATTACCTACAGTGCTGTGTCAAATTATGGAATAGTAGTTGGTTTGGCTGTAACAAAAGATTTTAAAAATTATAAAAGCTTGGGTAATATATTCAGTACTGAAAACAAGGATGTTGTTATTTTTCCTGAAAGAATAAATGGAAAATATTTTGCATTGAATAGGCCTGTATCAAAAAGCACAGGTAAACCTATTATATGGATATCAGAATCTAATGATTTAATTCATTGGGGAAATCATGAAATATTGGCGGATACAAGAGAAAATTACTGGGACTGTAAAAAGATAGGAGCAGGAGTACCACCTATTAAGACCAAGTATGGATGGCTTGAGCTATATCATGGCGTAGATGAAAATGAGCATTATTGTATGGGTGCACTGCTTCTACAACTGGATTGTCCTAAAAATATTATTGCCAGAAGTAAAAAACCAATTCTTGTACCTAGTGAAAGTTATGAGACAGAGGGATTTTTCCCAAATGTTATTTTTTCTTGTGGAGCTGTAGAAAGATGTGATAAATTATATATATACTATGGAATATCAGATAATTCTATTGGACTGGCAATAACCAGTATAGATGATATTTTAAATACATTGATAAAGTAGGAATAATAATGAAAAAAGAAAATGATAGTAAGTTGTATTTTTGGGATTTTGCAATGCTGTGGTGCGGAGCAGCCATATCCATAGCAGAAATAATGACAGGTGGCCTTATAGCACCTTTAGGATTTAAATGGGGACTAATAGCAATTATATGTGGACATGTTATAGGAACAGCCATATTAGTAATCGGAGGAATAATTGGAAGTCGGGAAAAAATACCCGCAATAACTTCTACAAGAATATCTTTTGGAGTTTATGGATCCTATATATTCTCTGTATTGAATATATTACAGCTTATTGGCTGGACTGCAGTTATGATAAATACTGCCGCCCAATCTCTAAATCTTATAAGTGTTAAAATGTGGAATATAAATAATGTTGCATTGTGGAGCTTTGTAATTGGATTATTGGTTGCAATATGGATAATTGCTGGAATGGTAGGATTTAAGAAGATAAATACTATAGCAGTTGCACTTCTTTTTATTCTTACTATAGTTATGGGGTTGGTTATATTTAAAAATAATAACATCTATCATAGTACTGCTCAAAATAGCATATCATTTGGTTCTGCACTTGAACTTGTAATTGTAATGCCGCTTTCCTGGCTGCCTATGATAAGTGATTATACAAGGTTTGCAGTGAATGGAAAACAGGCAAGTGCAGGAAGCTTTTTAGGATATTTTATAGGAAGCTCATGGATGTTTATTATAGGTCTTGGAGCTGCTATTTTATCTAAAAATAGTGATCCATCAGCAATTATGCTGGCTTCAAATCTTGGTATAATAGCTTTTGCAATTGTAGTACTGTCTACAGTTACAACAACTTTTATGGATGTGTATTCAGCTGGAATCTCATTTTTAAATATAGTTCCAAAATTCAATGAAAAAATTGCAGCTGTAGTCATAACTATTATAGGAACTGTTATTTCACTTGCATTCAGTACAGATATCTATATGAATTTCTTGTATGCTATAGGTTCTGTATTTGCCCCATTGTTTGCTGTTTTATTAGCAGATTATTTTCTGAAGAAAAAAAGAAAAATAGAAGACACACTTTTATTAAATGTAGGATCGATGTTAGTTTGGATTGTTGGAATAATAGTTTATTACATATTCATAAAAATTGATTTTGTATTGGGAGCTACTGTTCCTAGTATGATATTGACTGCATTAATATATATTATTGGGTGGAATTATATAAATAGATGGAAGCTAGTTAGATGAGTACCACAGTATGATTAAAATTCCAAATTGGTGGTTCTTTTTTTATCATGGATAATATGTAAAAATTATAGCATAGAGATTAACAGTATTTAATAATGCTTACTGGAGGAATTGGATATGAAAATAGGAGTTGTTATGGGAGGAATATCCTCAGAGAGAGAAATATCATTGGATTCAGGAAAAGAAATAATAAGTAGTTTCAATAAGGATAAATATGAGGTAGTCCCAATTGTTATAGATAAAAAAGAAGATATAATAACTAAAACAAAAGACATAGATTTTGCTTTTCTGGCACTTCACGGCAAATTTGGAGAAGATGGAACAGTTCAATCTGTATTTGAAACTTTAAATATACCATATTCAGGATGTGGACCTTTGACAAGTGCAATTTGCATGGACAAGGATATGACAAAAAAAGTTCTCAAGAGTGCAGAAATTAATACTGCTAGATGGTTATGTGTAAAGTCTTTAGATGAAATAGATTATGATTATTTGGATGAAATAGGATATCCTGTATTTGTAAAACCTAATTCTGGAGGTTCAAGTGTAGCTACAAATCTTGTTAAAAAAAGAGAAGATATAGAAGATGCAGTTAAACTGGCTTTAAAATATGATGAAGAAGTTATGATAGAAGAGTATATAAAGGGTGATGAAGTTACTTGCTGCATACTAAACGGACAAACTCTTCCAATAATTTCCATAAAAGCTAAAACAGAATTCTTTGATTACAAGGCAAAATATGATTCAAGTTATTCAGATGAGTTGATTCTTAAGCTTGATAAAAATATAGAAGACAGCATAAAAAAGGTCTCGCTTGATTGCTGGAATGTACTAAAATGCAGAGTATATGTAAGAGTTGATTTAATTATAAAAGATGGAGTATCCTATGTTTTGGAACTCAATACATTGCCTGGAATGACAGCAAACAGTTTGTTCCCTAAGAGTGCAAAAGCCGTAAATATGTCTTATAGTCAACTTTTAGATAAAGTTGTTGAGTATTCCATTAAATAAAAGATTATCTATATAAACACTGTCTCATTAATTGTATAATTATGGGGTAGTGTTTTTTTATTATATATATTAATTAAATGTAAATTATATGTTTTTAATTGCACGGTATACTTTATATTGTGTCAAAATAGAATTGTGAATTGTGAATTGTGA
>NZ_JAHHUY010000004.1:0-28587 GCF_019144085.1 Clostridium tyrobutyricum | reverse complement strand
GAATTGTGAATTGTGAATTGTGATTGAGGTGTAACAATGTTTTTTGATATAAAGATTGACAAGAAAAGTCCTGTATATATACAGTTGAAAAATTATATAAAAAATATGATTTTAAGAGGTATGATGGCATCTGGAGAAAAGCTTCCATCTACAAGGGAAATGGCATCAAGATTGAAAATAAGCAGAAATACAGTAATGTGTGCCTATGATTTCCTTAAAGATGATGGACTTATATATATGAAAAAAGGAAAAGGTGCCTTTGTAGCAGATGTAAAAGTAGATTTTCAGGAAAAATGGAATGTAGATTGGAGCAATCGCATAAATAATTATGCCAAAAAAGCTGACGAACTAGATATAATTAAAAGTGAAGTAAAATGGGAAAAAGGTATGATATCATTTAAGAGTATAGCTCCTGATGATAAATTATTTGATGTAGAAAATTTTAGAAAATCCTTTTTGAACTGTATTTCAAGAGAAGGTGGAAAAATTTTAAATTACGGATATGCTCAAGGGTATAAATCACTTATAAAATATCTTTTAAAATACATGGAAAACAAGGGAATAAATACGACTGAAAAAGATATCATCATAACTAATGGTTTTACTGAAGGTTTTGATCTAATACTCTCCTGTCTTACTAATGCTGGAGACAGTGTAATCTGTGAAAATCCTACACACAACACTGCTATAAAAATAATGAAACTACATAAATTGAATATAGTAGGAGTAGCTATGGATGAAGATGGAATCAATTTAAAAGATTTAAAGATAAAATTAACAAGGCAAAAACCAAAACTGTCTTATTTCATACCTTCATATCACAATCCAACAGGAATTGTAATGCCGCCGGAAAAGAGAACCAAACTTTATAATATTCTAAGAGAAAACAATATACCAATAGTAGAAGATGGATTTAATGAAGAATTGAGATATTTAAGTGATCATGTATCACCTATTGCAGCATTAAGTGGAAATGGAAATAGTGTCATATATATAGGGAGTTTTTCAAAAATACTTTTTCCTGGTATTAGAATAGGATGGATACTTGCAGACAAACAGCTTATAGGTTATATTGAAAGTTTAAAGAGAAGCAGAAACATACACACATCATTTCTTGATCAGGCTGTCTTTTATGATTATCTAAAAGAAGGTAATTTTGAAAAATATATAAAGAAGGTAAGAAGATTTTACAAGGATAAGTATGAAAAGGCAATTGATTTTGCCAGAAGATATATTCCATATTCTAAAATATACGGAGAGGGGGGACTTCATATATTCATAGAAGTCTATGGAATAGATTCAAGGAAACTTCTTCACAGATGTTGTAAAAGAGGAGTTATATTTACTCCAGGAGATATATTTTATACGGATGGAGGAGGAGATAATACTTTCAGACTTGGGTTTTCAAGAGTAAGTGATGAAGATATAGAAAGAGGATTCAAAATAATCGGTGAAGAAATAAAAAAATTAAAATCAGTTTAGAATTTATCAAGTATATATTATAATTATTTATATACTTTAATAGAATTGAGGAGTGCTTTCAATGAGGAAAATAGACGAAAAGATATTGTATAGAGGAAAGTGGATATCACTAAAGGAAATAACTTATAGAGGAAAGAAAAATGATGAATTGAAATGGGAAAGTGTAGAGAGAACTAATACCGTAAATACTGTAGTAATGTTATCAAAGCTTATTCCATCCAATAGATACATATTAATAAAGCAGTATAGGGCTGCTATTGATAATTATGTAATTGGATTTCCAGCAGGGCTTATGGAAAATGATGATGCAGCGGAAAATGCACTGAGAGAACTAAAAGAGGAGACAGGATATATAGGAAAAGTAGGATCTGAAAGTCCACTTTTATATTCCAATGCAGCTCTCTTGTCAGATACAGTAAGATTGTTAGGGATAACAGTAGATGAAAATTTACCGGAAAATAAGAATCCAAAGCAGGAATTGGAAGATTCGGAGGATATAGAGGTAATTCTAATTGAAAAACATAAAATAATTGATTTTTTAAAGAAAGAGCAGAAAAGTGGAACGGCATTGGGAATTGGATGTTGGTACGTATTCTGTGGGCTACAAAATAATTAGCTGGGGTGGGTCTGTGATATATGATAAAAGATTTGATTATAATATGCAGTATAATAAGTGCATGTGGCGTTATAGTAGTGATAGTTGTATTTATCAATTTGTTTTATCACAAAAAATAGGCCGGCATGGCAAGGTATAAGAGGTGTTTAATTTGGAAGACTGGCTTTTTAAAAAAGATGACTACATACCTAAAGGAAAATCAGATAAATTTATAGACAAGAGCATATTTTCCATTTTAAAGGTATTGTCACATATTAAAAGAAAAGACAAGTTTAAAAATGGATTTTTATATAGGATAAATCCTGCAATAAAGCTTGCTTTTATGATACTCAACATTATATTTTTATCCATGTCAAGAAATTTTACATATGTACTGGCAATAGACATATACTTTTTATTGCTTCTTAGTATGCTTGATGCAGGTGAGATAAAAAGTATTCTATTATTGAGTATAGTAATACCAATTTTTACATTTATAATGCTTATTCCATCTATTGTTATGGGAAATTCCATAAACAGTATGATACTCATATTAAAGATATTTGGCACTATAATGATTGCAAATATTTTTTCTGCAACCACAAAATGGAGTCATATAACAAGATCATTAAAGATATTTTTTGTACCTGATATATTTATACTTGTATTTGATATAACTGTAAAATACATTTATATTTTAGGACAATTTGCATTGGACATGTTTTATTCTTTAAAACTTAGATCAATTGGGAAAAATAATAGAAAGTATACATCTGTTCCTAAAATAATGGGAAATTTGTTTCTAAAGTCAAATGAAATGGGAGAGGAAATGTATTCAGCAATGGAATGTAGAGGATTTACGGGAGAGTATACTACTGTCTCAAATTTCAAGATAACAGTTCGGGATGTTTTATATGCATCTGCAAGTGTACTTCTTATAGTGTTTTATTTCTATACGAAAGGATTGAAAGCCTAATTATGATAGAATTTAAAGATGTATGTTTTAAATACAAAGATATAGACGTACTCAAAAATGTAACCGTTAATATAGGTGAAGGAGAGTCTGTAGCACTTATAGGTGCCAATGGAAGTGGTAAGTCTACATTTTTAAAACTCTTAAATGGAATAGTGTTTTCACAAAAAGGCAAATATTACTTTGAAAAAACTGAGATATGTGAGAAAAGGATGAATGACAGTAAATATTCAAAATTATTTCATAAAAAGATAGGCTTTATATTTCAGAATTCTGATGCTCAACTCTTCTGTCCTACAGTATATGAGGAAATAGCCTTTGGACCAAGACAAATGGGTATGGATGAAAAAAGTGTCAAAAGTAGAGTTGAGGATTGTCTGGATTTACTTGGCATAAGTAATTTAAAACATAGACAACCGTATAATTTGAGTGGAGGAGAGAAAAAGAGAGTTGCCATTGCCTCCGTACTTGTACTTAATCCTGATGTTCTGACTTTAGATGAACCAATGAATGGAATAGACCCTAAAGGAAAAAAATTTTTAAGGGAGTTATTTATTAAGCTCAATAAAGCAGGAAAGACTATAATATGCTCTACCCATGATTTTGAATATGTTGAGGGTGTTTTTGAAAGGGCACTTGTATTTTCAGAGTATCATAGAATCATAAGAGATGATAGTTATGAAAATATAATAGGCGATGAAAAATTTTTACAGGATAATAATATAAAATGACTAAAAGTGGTATATTATTGACATGAAATTTATATTGTAATATACTCATAAAAAAGAATATAAATAAATTCAGGTGCCTATTTTAGGTGAAAAGGGAATATGGTTAAAATCCATAACAGCCCCCGCTACTGTATTTGAAGACGAATCTTTTTTATGCCACCTTGATAGGGGAAGGCCAGAAGACAAGGATGAATCATAAGTCAGGAGACCTGCCTGGTGTTATTTTGTTTAAACTTTCGGAGGGAAAGTTCTCTAACTTGAATTATTCTGGATTATTTCGGATTTTAGAGGAGCAGTATACCTTTTGGTTTACTGCTTCTTGTATTAGGAGGTTATTATGGCAAAAATCATGATTCAGGGAACGGGATCATCTGTTGGCAAGAGTATAATTGTTACTGCGCTTTGTAGAATATTCATGCAGGATGGTTATTCCGTAAGCCCTTTTAAATCCCAGAATATGTCTCTAAATTCCTATATAACTTTAGATGGAAAAGAGATGGGAAGAGCTCAGGTACTTCAGGCCTATGCAGCTGGCCTGGAACCTCAAGTCTATATGAATCCAATACTTTTAAAACCTACATCGGACAGAAAAAGTCAGATAATAGTGAACGGCGAAGTATATGGAAATGCCACTGCTGTGGAATACCACAACATGAAGTTGAAATTCAGAGAAATGTTAAAAAAGCATTTTCTATATATGGAAAGCCAATTTGATATAATTGTAATGGAAGGGGCAGGAAGCCCTGCTGAGATAAATCTAAGGGATAGGGATATTGTAAATATGGGAATGGCTGAAATTGCCGATGCTCCTGTAATTTTAGTAGGTGATATAGATAAAGGTGGTGTATTTGCTTCGTTGGCAGGTACTATGCTGCTTTTGAAGGACAACGAGAAAAAGAGGGTAAAGGGAACAATAATAAATAAGTTTAGAGGAGATATAGAAATACTGAAGCCAGGTCTTGATATGCTGGAAGATATAATTAAAATACCGGGTCTTGGAGTAGTTCCTTATTTTGACCTGAATCTGGAGGATGAAGATGGTGCAGTTTCATTTAATAAGAAAATCAGCAACTATATAGATATAGCTGTTGTAAAGTCACCTCATATATCCAATTTTACTGATTTTGATGCATTACGCAGTGAAGAAGATGTATCTATAAGATTTGTAACTTCAAAAGAGGAATTTGGAAATCCGGATATTTTAATCTTGCCAGGAAGTAAAAATACCATAGAAGATTTGATAAAATTAAGAGAAAATGGACTTGAAAACTGTATAAAAGAATACAGCAAATCTGGTATTGTAATAGGGATTTGCGGAGGGTATCAAATGCTTGGCAACTCTCTAAAAGACCCATATGAAGTTGAAAGCAGTGTGCTTGAAACTCAAGGAATGGGTCTTCTGGACATAGATACTGTACTTGAAAGAAATAAAGTTACTACAAGAGTGGAAGCAAAAAATAAATACTGTACTGTTCATGGATATGAAATACATATGGGCAATTCAAAATATGGAAGTAAGGCCAAGTCATTTTTTGAAATAGTAAATAAAAATGGAGTTGAAGTTTCTTTAAAAGATGGTGCAGTAAACTATAAAAATAATGTAATAGGCACTTACATACATGGTGTATTTGACGACATGGATTTCAGACAGTATATTTTAAATATAGTCAGAGACAAAAAACATCTAGAACATAAACATTCTTTAAGTTATGATGAAATCAGAGAAAATGAACTGGATAAACTGGCAGACATAGTTAGAAGCAATATAGACATGAAAGCACTATATGATATAGTAAAGCTGGATGGAAAGAGGTAATATGGTGTCCTTATTACTTATGAATTTTATAGATATTATCATAGCTGTTGTACTGGATTGGATAATAGGCGATCCTCGATGGTTTCCGCATCCAGTTATATTTATGGGAAAACTTATAAGCTTTTTAGAGTACAAGGCAAGAAAAGTATGTAAAACTAAAAAACAAATTAGAGTATTTGGTGGAGTAATAGTAATAGTACTTTCAGCTGTAAGCTTTTTAATTTCATTTATAATATTGCTGCTTTTGTTAAAGAATAGTATTATTTTATTCAACATAGTAAACATAGGCCTATTATGTACTACATTGTCTGCCAAATGTCTGGATCAAGAGTCTAGAAAAGTATATTTTTCATTGAAAAAGTCGGACATAATAGGTGCCAGAAATAAATTATCTTATATAGTAGGAAGAGATACTGCCAATCTTGACGAAGATGAAGTAACAAGAGCCGTTGTGGAGACAGTTGCTGAAAACACTTCTGATGGAGTTATAGCACCGCTTTTTTACGGCATTATTTTTGGAGCACCACTGGCTATGACATACAAGGCAGTTAATACTATGGATTCAATGCTTGGCTATATGAATGAGAAGTACAGATATATAGGCTTTTTCCCTGCCAGGGTAGATGATATTTTTAATTTTATACCAGCTAGAATAACAGGAGTATTGATTTCACTTTCTTCACCATTTGTGGGAGGTAATATATTAAATTCTCTTAAAATAATGATGAGGGATAGAAAAAATCATAAAAGTCCAAATTGTGGATATCCTGAAGCTGCTGCTGCAGGAGCAATGAGGATTCAATTGGGTGGAACCAATATGTATTTTGGAGAAAAAGTATATAAACCCAATATAGGCGATAAAATAAATATTCTCAATTTTACTCATATAGATAAATGTATAAAACTTATGTACTTCTCTCAGACAATTATGGTGATTTTAACAATCGTAATATTTGTATGTTATTTTAAATTCTAAATTGGAGTGTGATTTTGTGGAACATGGAGGAGACATATATACAGAAGGAATTTTAAAAGGGAGGAATCTTCTTGACTTTAGCTCTAATATAAATCCACTTGGAGTTCCTAAAAGTTTTAGAGATAATATAGATAAAGCGTTGAATGTATCAAATATATATCCTGATGAGGAGTATAGAAATTTAAAACATAATATAAGGAACTATTTACATAAAGGGATTATTGAAAATGAAAATATAGTACTTGGAAATGGAGCTGCAGAAGTAATAGACCTTGTAATAAAGAATTCTAAAAGCATATGTATAGTAGTTCCTTCCTTTATAGAATATGAGAAAAATGCACTAAAATGGAATTGTAATATAATATATTCCAAGTTAAAGGGTAATATGGATTTTGATTACGAAGATATAGAATCCAAATTGAAATTTTCAAATGCAGTCATTGTAGGAAATCCCAATAATCCAAATGGAAATATTCTA
Source organism: Clostridium tyrobutyricum (assembly GCF_019144085.1). Taxonomy (GTDB): domain Bacteria; phylum Bacillota; class Clostridia; order Clostridiales; family Clostridiaceae; genus Clostridium_B; species Clostridium_B tyrobutyricum_A. Next base: position 21,536 of record NZ_JAHHUY010000004.1, on the reverse strand, counting down.
GATAAAAAGAAATTCATGAAAATAGTAAAATATTGTAATAAAAATGGCAAGACTATAATTATAGATGAAGCTTTTATTGAATTTACAGGAAATGAACAATATAGTTTTTTAAATGAACTGGAAAACTACAAATGCATCTTTATAGTAAGAGCTCTTACAAAATTTTTTGGACTGCCGGGCATTAGATTCGGATATGGTATTTCCACGAATAAGTACCTTATACAGAATATAAAAACAAATCAAAATCCGTGGAACATAAATTGTTTTGCAGAGACTGCTGTAAAATATGTACTTAAAGACGGAGAATATATTCATAAATCGTTAAAGTGGATCAGTGATGAGAGAAAATTCATGAAAAGTCAATTAAATAAAATTAGTATAATAAATAAAATATATAATACTTATGCAAATTTTATATTATGTAAATTGAAATCCATTGACTGTATGACTCTCTACGATGAATGTATGAAAAACGGTGCAATTATAAGAAAATGTAATAACTATAGAGGTTTGGATAATAATTATATAAGATTGGCTATAAAAGACAGAGAAAAAAATCAGCAGATGCTTGATATATTGAGCAGAATATCTATAAATTATTCATAGTGAATTAAAAAGGCAGGTTATTGAATTGGATGAAAAATTACTTATCACTCTTTTGTCTAATAAAGTAAATGTGTTAATAGTAGGTGGAGGAAGAGCGGCTTATATAAAATCAAAGACATTTTCAAATAAAAATTGTAATGTACAGATTGTATCCAAGGAGTTTCTCAAGGAGTTTGACGAATTCAAATACAGGCAGAATGTCAATATGATTTCAGATGAATACAATCCAAGTTATATATGTGATAAGCATATTATAGTTATTGCATCAGATGACTCTAATGTAAATGCTGCAATAAGAAGAGATTGCAGCAGGTTGTATAAAATATACATAGACTGTACCCGGCCTGATATGGGAAATTCCATTCTGCCCTGTCAAAGAAGTACGAATAGTTTATATTTTGGAGTAAATACATATGATTCATCACCTAGAACTGCGGTTTTTATTTCAGATATAATAAAAAACAATATAGAAAAATATGATGATTTTATAAGTTTTACATGTAATATCAGAAATAGTTTGCCAAAGGGAAAAAGACGTAGTGAAATAATGAGATTTATATGCTGTAAAGATTTTTATTTCTTTTATAAAAAAAAGAAGTCCAAAATTATAATAGATATGTTTTATAATAATGAAGTTTAATTTTACGGATGGTGATATTGTTTGAAATTTAAAATTGCTACTAGAAAAAGCAAACTGGCTCAAGTCCAGACAGAAATAGTAATGGATTTGGTAAAAAGGATATGTGGATCTGAAAGTGAGAAGGTATTAATAGAAACTACTGGAGACAAAAGGCTTGATATAGCCTTGAACAAAATAGGAGGTAAAGGACTTTTTATAAAGGAAATAGAAAGAGCTCTTTTGAATAATGAGGTAGATGCTGCTGTTCACAGCATGAAGGATGTACCTTTTGACATAATGGATGAATTTGAAATAGCAGCTATTTGTAAAAGAGAAGATGCAAGAGATGTTTTTGTATCAAATGGAAATGTACATTTTAAAAATTTAAGAATTGGTGCTCAGATAGGAACCAGCAGCAACAGAAGAGCAGCCCAGATTAAAAAATTAAGACCAGATTTAAATATAACTCCAATAAGAGGAAATGTACAGACAAGAATAGACAAGATGATAAGTCAGGGATTGGATGGAATAGTTCTGGCAGCTGCTGGTGTAATGAGATTGAATATGGAAGAGATTATAACAGACTATTTTAGTATAGAAAATATTGTACCTGCTATAGGTCAGGGTGCTTTGGGAGTTGAAATAAGGAGTAATAGTAAACACAAAAATATTTTCACAAAACTGAATGATGAAAACAGTAGAAAATGTGTAGAGGCAGAGAGAAGTTTTATGAGAGCTTTAAATGGAGATTGTCATTCTACTATAGGAGCCTATGCTGAAATTTCAGGAGATACAATTTATATAACAGGACTATTTGATCTAAATGGAAAGTTGATAAAAAAAAGTATTGCCGGAGAAATATCACATAATATTGATCTTGGAAAAACTTTAGCTGAACTTATATGCAGAAAGGAGTAGTAATAATATGGCTTGCGGTAAGGTATATCTTATAGGGGCAGGACCTGGTGATGAAGAACTTTTAACTCTAAAGGCAGTAGAAAAACTTAGAAAATGTACTGTAGTAATGTATGACAGACTTGCAGGAACTGAAGTTTTAAACTATATCGATGAAAAATGCAAATTGTATTATTGCGGTAAAAATCCTGGCAGTCACTACAAGACACAGGATGAAATAAATAAAATGCTTGTTGAATTTGCAAAACAGGGAAATATAGTTGGAAGAATTAAAGGAGGGGATCCCTATATTTTTGGGAGAGGGGGAGAAGAGATACTTGCCTTGACAGAAGAAAATATAGAATTTGAAGTTATTCCAGGTATAACCTCATTTATTTCTGTTCTAAATTATGCAGGAATACCTGTAACTCATAGAAATATTGCCAGAAGTTTTCATGTATTTACTGGAAAGGCTGCAGATAAGCTTGATATAGATTGGAAATCCGCTGCCAATATAGGTGGAACATTGATATTTATGATGGGCTTTTCAAATCTTCAAATCATATGTAATAAATTGATTGAAAATGGTATGAATCCATCTAAACCCTGTGCAGTGGTCATGAGTGGAACTACTGCAAAACAGAGAAAATTAACTTCAAATTTAAAAAACATATATGGGGAAACTAAAATAAGGAATTTCCATTCACCATGTATATTTGTAATAGGAGAGGTAGTCAAATTAAACGACAGATTAAACTGGTATGAGAAAAAACCTCTATTTGGCAGAAATATATGTATAACAAGATCAAAACAACAATCTGTACCAATGAGAAAGAAACTGATAGATCTAGGTGCTCAAGTTACTGAAATTCATTCAATTAAAATAAGATATACTCCAGAAAACATAAAAGATTATATGGATAAACTAAATGAGTATGATTATGTAGTTTTTACAAGTTCAAATGGAGTGGAAAGTTTTTTTGATGTTCTCCTTAAAGAAAATTATGATATAAGGAATATAAAAGGTATATTTGCTGCAATAGGACCTGCTACGGAAAGAGAAATAAGAAAAAGGGGAATAATACCCAAAATAATTGCAAAGAAGTTTGTGGCGGAAAGTCTTTATGAGGAAATGAAGAAATATGTAAAACAAGGTGACAGAATATTTATTCCAAGGTCTAAAAATTCGAGACCATATTTGGCAGAAGTACTTAGAGGCCAGGGATGTATTGTAGATGAATGTTATACCTATGAGACGTTGGTTGGAGATGTATTAGACAAAGAGTGCTTTAAAGATGTAGATACTGTTTTGTTTACCAGCCCAAGTACTGTTAGAAATATGATAGAACTTGTTGGAATTGATTCCATAAGACAAAAGCAGATTGTATCAATAGGACCTATAACAGGAAGTGAATTAAAAAAACATAATTTAAGCTATGAAATGTCCAAAAGCTATACTACAGATGGAATTATACAGAAGCTTATAGCTGGAAATATAAATTAAAAAGATGGGAAGTAATGAGATGTTTAGAAGACATAGAAGATTGAGAAAAAATAGTGTTATAAGAGATATGGTAAGGGAAACTTCATTGAATAAAAATGATTTTATATATCCTTTGTTCGTAATTGATGGAAATGATATAAAACAGGAAATACCTTCTCTGGACAACAATTATCAGTATTCTGTAGATAGATTGCAAGAAATAGTTGATGAAATGAAAGATGCTGGAGTTAAAAGTGTCATATTGTTTGGACTTCCAGAGCACAAGGATGAAGTTGGTTCTCAAGCTTATGCAGAAGATGGCATAGTTCAGAGGGCAATAAGAAAACTCAAAGATCTGTATCCTGAACTATTTGTCATAACTGATGTATGCATGTGTGAATATACAAGTCATGGTCACTGTGGAATAATCCATGATCATGAAGTGGATAATGATGAGACACTTGAATATATAGCTAAAATTGCACTTTCACATGCAGAAGCTGGAGCCGATATGGTTGCACCCTCTGATATGATGGATGGAAGAGTAGGTGCAATTAGACATATTTTAGACGAAAATGGATATAAAGATGTATCTATAATGGCATATAGTGCAAAGTATTGTTCAGCTTTCTATGGACCTTTTAGAGAAGCTGCAAATTCAGCACCTAAATTTGGAAACAGAAAAGGCTACCAAATGGATCCGGGAAATATAAGAGAAGCAATGCTGGAAATAGAAGATGATATAGCAGAGGGAGCAGACATAATTATGGTTAAACCTGCCCTTCCATATCTTGACGTAATAAGATGGGCAAGGGATAAATTCGATTTTCCTATAGCAGCATACAATGTAAGTGGAGAATTTGCAATGGTGAAAGCTGCAGCCAAGGCTGGACTCATAGATGAAAAGGCAGTTGCAGAAGAGATGCTTACTTCAATCAAAAGAGCTGGAGCAGGTATTATAATTACCTATTATGCTTTGGATATTTGCAGATGGATAAAAGAAGAAAATAAATGAAAAGCATAATTATATCGTCAGACAGTAGTGGAAGTGGAAAAACTACAGTAACTATTGGGATTATGAAAGCTCTTACAGAAAGAGGATTTACAGTTCAGGGATATAAAGTGGGACCTGATTATATAGATACTGCTTTCCATGAAAAAATAACCAGAATACCATCTAGAAATTTAGATATATTTCTTATGGGAGAAGAAGGTTTAAGGGCATCCTACAGCAGGGGGAATGGTGATATGGGAATAGTTGAAGGTGTCATGGGACTATATGATGGCAAAGGAATAGACACTAAATATTCTACAGCCCATGTATCAAAATTATTAAACCTTCCTGTTATCCTGGTTATGAATCCAAAGGGAAAAAGTACTACTATTTGCGCAGAAATAAATGGGATGATTGATTTTGAATCTGTAAATATAGTTGGAGTTATATTAAATAATGTAAGCAAATCCTACTATAATCTCATAAAAGCGGCTATAAATAAAAACTGCAATGTCGAGGTATTTGGGTTTATTCCAAAAGATAATAGAGTTTCTTTAAAGAGCAGACATCTTGGGCTTATTCAAAGCAGTGAAGTAACAGATCTTGACTCCAGGGTGGATATTCTTGGCAAACTTATTGTAGAAAATATTGATATAGATAGAATGCTTGAGTATTTTAAAGAAACCCAGGACTATGAAGATAGATTTCATCTCAAATCAAAAGATATGAAAATTGCTGTGGCTTACGATGAAGCATTTAGCTTTTACTATAAAGAAAATTTAGAACTGTTAAATGAATTAGGTGAAATAATTTTTTTTAGTCCCATTCATGATGAAAAACTACCTGAAAATATTGATTTTCTCTATTTAGGCGGTGGATATCCAGAAGTTTTTATAGAAGTTCTCTCTAAAAATAAAACCATGATATGGGATATAAGAGAAAAATTAAATTCAGGTCTTAGATGTTATGCAGAATGTGGAGGACTAATGTATTTGATGGATGAAATACAAAATGTAAAAGGAGACAAAAGCTTTGACATGGTGGGATTTTTTAAAGGAAAGGTATTTATGTCAGATAAACTTCATAATTTTGGATATTCAAGTGTAGAAGTTGTTAAATACAACCAATTATTAAAAAGTGGAATTAAAATTAATTGCCATGAATTTCATAAATCCTATATTCGGTCAATGGAAAATAGAGTATATGAAGTTACAAAAAAAATGTATGATGGAAGTGAAAAAAAATGGGAGTGCGGTTATTACAAGAATAATACTTTAGCAGCTTATGCCCATGTACACTTTTTTGGAAATATGGATTTTATTAAAGATATAGTAAATTACAATAGTGGGGGAAAATTATGACATTGTTAGAAAACACTATTAACAAGATATATAAAAGTGATGAGTCTGCAGTAAAAAAAGCATGGAAAAGGATAGACAATTTAACAAAGCCTATAGGAAGTCTGGGACAGATTGAAAAAATAGCTGCTAAAATGGCTGGAATTACAGGTAAAATACACAATAGCATAAATAAAAAAAATATAATAATAATGTGTTCGGATAATGGAATATGGGAAGAAGGTATAGGAAGCTGCAGACAGGAACTTACTGCAGATGTAACAAATAATTTTACAAAAGGGATTACTGGTGTCTGCGTATTATCTGATTTCTACGGTTCAGATAAAACTGTAATAGATATAGGAATTAAATGTGACATTAATACTCCTGGTGTAATAAATAAAAAAGTAAATTATGGAACTAAAAACATGACAAAAGAACCAGCTATGACAAGAGAGGAAGCCATAGAGGCAATTGAAGTTGGCATTCAGATAACTGATGATTTATGCAAAAGTGGATATGATCTTTTAGGTACAGGTGAAATGGGAGTATGCAATACAACTACAAGTGCTGCAGTTCTAAGTGTACTGACAGGAATTTCTCCGGATTTAGCTGCAGGTAAAGGTTCTGGAATAACTGATGTTCAGCTTTCTAAAAAGATAAATGCCATTAAAAAGTCGATTTCCATAAATAAACCAGATAAAAATGATATTATAGATGTTCTTTCAAAAGTTGGAGGATTTGATATTTGCGGACTCTGTGGATGCTTCCTGGGAGCAGCCCAAAATAGAGTTCCAATAGTAATAGACGGCTTTATATCATCTGTAGCGGCATTGTGTGCAGTAAGATTAAATCCACATGTTAAAGACTTTCTGTTTCCGTCTCATCTTTCAGCAGAACCTGGTGCCAAATATGTGATGAATGAATTGGAACTAAAGCCAATGGTTAATTTGGATATGCGACTTGGAGAAGGATCAGCTTGTCCTTTTGCATTTACCATAATAGAGGCTGCACTTTATACTATGGATAATATGGCTACATTTAAAGAAGCTGAAATAGACAGTAGTCAACTTGTAGATATAAGAGAGGATAATTTGTAATGGACTATATTAAGAATCCTATGGATATAGAAAAAAAGAGTTTCGAAATAATAGGCAGGGAAATGGGACCTCATAGTTTTTCAGATGAAGAGCTTGCCATAGTAAAAAGAGTGATACATACTACTGCAGATTTTAAATATAAAGAGATATTGTATATAAGAGATGGAGCTATAGAAAGGGCTCTGAAACTTTTGAAAGAAGGTACTGTAATATATACTGATACCAATATGGCACTGTCAGGAATAAATAAAAAGGCACTTAATGAACTAAATTGCAGAGTGCAGTGCTTTGTGTCCAGAGAGGATATAGCACGTGAAGCTAAAATTAGAGGGATAACCCGATCTATGGCTGCAGTGGAAATAGCAGCGGAAGAAGGTGTGGAGTTCTTTGTATTTGGCAATGCTCCTACAGCACTTTTTAAGCTTAAAGAACTTACCCTTCAGGGAAAAGCAAAACCAAAATTTATAATAGGAGCACCAGTTGGTTTTGTAGGAGCATCCCAGTCGAAAGAGGAAATAGAAAAATTGGATATTCCAATGATAACAGTTAGAGGCAGAAAAGGTGGAAGCAATGCAGCAGCTGCCATAGTAAATGCACTTATGTATATGTTAACCAGGAGATAGTAATATGTTGGATATGTATGTTGATTGTGATGGGAAAAAATTGAGATGTGGATATACTACAGGATCCTGTGCTGCAGCTGCTGCAAAGGCAGCCACTAGAATATTATATTATGGTGGCAGATGCAGGGAAATAAAAATAGATACACCAAAAGGAATAGAACTTCTCATTCCAATATCTAAAATAAAATGTTTTGAAAATCATGTTGAATGTTGTGTTATAAAAGATGCAGGAGATGATCCGGACATTACAGATGGCATGGAAATTTGGGCCAGGGCTGAAAAGAGATTGAAGGGATATGCTCTAAAAGGTGGAATTGGCATAGGTATAGTTAAAGGAGATGGCCTATATGTAAAAAAAGGAGAGGCTGCCATTAATCCTGTGCCAAGGAGCATGATTGAAAAGGAAGTTAAAGAGGTACTCCCTAAAAATTGTGGAGTAGGTATAACCATATTTGCACCACATGGAGAAAAAATTGCTAAAAAAACATTTAATCCAAGACTCAATATAATGGGTGGAATATCCATACTAGGAACTACAGGAATAGTTATGCCCATGTCTGAAGAAGCTCTTGTAAAATCTATAGAAATTGAGATGAACCAGAAAATAGCAAATGGATATAAGGATATAATACTTCTATTTGGAAATATGGGTGAAGACATGGCAGTCAAACTTAAACTGGATAAAAATAAAATGGTAATCATGTCAAATTATCTGGGAAAAGCACTCAACATGTGTATGAACAAGGGCATAAAGAAAATTCTTGTAGTAGGGCATATAGGTAAACTGTGCAAGGTGGCATCGGGATGCTTTAATACACACAGTAGGGTATGTGATGTAAGGCTGGAAACCATGGCATTGGAACTTGCACTTATGGAAAAGAATTTAGAGCTTGTTAGAAAAATATACAGTGAAAAGACTACAGAAGGAGCAGTAAATTATCTTGGAGACGGTTATGATGAACTTTACAGTAGAATAGGTGAGAAAATAAGAAACAGGATGGAGATTTATACTCATAATACAGTTAAAGTTGAAGTCATAATGTATTCAATGAAACGAGGAGTACTTTACAATTCACAATTATGAGGAGGGTAACGTTGTGCCAAAGGTTTTTGTTGTGGGAATAGGACCTGGAAATGCAGATTATATTATGCCAAAAGCTGTTGAAATTATGGATAAATCTGATGTAATAATAGGTTTCTCAAGAGCTTTGGACAGCTTGAATTTTATAAGCAATAAAAAGATAAAAGTGTGCAGGCTAAGTGAAATAATTGAACTTGTAAATTCAACAAAATATAAAACAATATCCGTAGCCGCATCTGGAGATCCTCTGTTTTATGGTATAACAGATTATTTGAAGAAGAACTATGGAGAAAATATAGAAGTTGTTCCGGGAATAAGTTCTTTTCAGTATATGATGTCAAAACTCAAGATGAACTGGCAAAATTCCTATTTGGGAAGTGTACATGGAAGAAATGCGGAAATTGTTCACATAGTACAGCATAATGAAATTTCAATATGGCTTACAGACAATTGCAATTCACCGGATGTTATAGGCAAAACGCTATATGAAAATCATATTGATGCACTTATATATGTAGGAGAAGATCTTTCCTATGCTAGTGAAAAGATTACTGCAGCAACTCCAGACAAGATAATGAATATGGAATTTAATAAATTATCAGTAGTAGTTATAAAAAATCAGGATATTTTAAAGAAGGGAGAATGCTGATGTACATAGAAGATGAAGAATTTATAAGAGGAAGCAGTCCTATGACAAAGGAAGAAATCAGAATTCTCAGTATTGCAAAATTGAATATAGAATCAGATTCCAAAGTATTGGATATAGGAGCAGGGACTGGTTCCGTAAGCATTCAAATTGCTAGGATGTGTCCTGAAGGAAGTGTTACTGCCATTGAAAAAAATCCAGATGCTGTTGAGCTAATATATAAAAACAAGGAGAAATTTAAAATACACAATTTATCTGTGGTAATTGGTGAGGCAATTGAAGTTGTATCTGAAATAGACTCTTGTTTTTCAGGAATATTTGTAGGTGGAAGCGGTGGAAACATAAATAATATAATAAAAACCTATGGACAAAAATTGAAAGTAAAAGGAAGAATGGTTTTAAACTTTATTACACTGAAAAATTTAAGTAAAACAATAGAATTATTTGATTCTATGCATTATGATGTGAACTGCATTCAAGTTTCCATAAATAGAATAAAGGGCAAGAGTTGCATGATATCCTCAAACAATAGTATATTCATAGTAACTGCTGTAAAGCTTTCATGAGAGGAGATTTTTAATTGGATATGAAAAATAAATTTGGCACTTTATATGGAGTTGGTATGGGACCTGGAGATGAAGAACTCCTTACTATAAAGGCAGTTAATACAATAAAAAAATGTCAGGTTATAATGGCACCTTCTTCAAAGGAAGGTGGAAAAAGCACTGCATTGTCTATTGCTAAAAATTTTATTGGAAAAGATAAAGAGATAATTGTACAGCATTTCCCAATGGGAGGAGCTGAACAGGAAAAAAAGATATTTGATGCCTTTAGAGAAGTTGAACAAAGACTTATGAACGGAGAAGATGTGGCATTTTTAACTATAGGGGATCCATTTGTCTATAGTACATATATATATTTGTTGAATTACATAAGTGAAAAAGGATATACGGTTGAAACAATTCCAGGAATAACATCATTTTGTGCTGCAGCAAGCCTTGCAGGGGAGAAAATTGTAATTGGAAATGAAAGAGTTTGTATTATGCCGGCTTCTCAAATAGACAAATTAACGGATGAAAAATTTGTAGTTATAATGAAAGTATATAGAAAGGAAAGAGAAGTACTGGACTTTCTTGAAAAAAATAAATTTACATATGTATATATAAAAAGGGCTTATAGAGAAGGACAGAGGGTACTTAGATCCAGAGAAGAAATACTTGAAAATAGTGACTATATGTCACTTATAATAGCTAGCAGAGAATAGTGGAAGAAGGTGAATTATGGAAAACAAAGTTTATTTTATAGGAGCAGGGCCAGGGGATCCGGAACTCATAACGGTAAAGGGAAGAAGGATACTTTCACAGGCAGATTTGGTAATATATGCAGGCTCTCTTGTATCAAAACAACAGATGGAATTTTGCGGTGAAAATACAGCAATATACAATTCTGCTTCTATGACACTTCAGGAAGTAATAGATACAATTAAAAATTATTATATGGAAGACAAGAAAATTGTAAGACTCCATACAGGAGACCCTTCCATATATGGTGCCATAAAAGAACAGATGGATGAACTTGAAAAACTTGAAATACCATATGAAGTAGTACCAGGGGTAAGTTCTTTTACTGCAGCAGCAGCTTCTATAAAAAGGGAATTTACACTTCCAAAAGTCAGCCAGACTGTAATACTTACGCGAGTAGAAGGAAGAACCCCTGTTCCAGAAAGAGAAAATCTTGAGAATTTAGCCAGAACAGGAGCTTCCATGGCCATATTTTTATCTGTAGGAATGATAGATAAAGTCGTAGAAAAATTAAAAAGGGGATATGGGCGAAATGTGCCTGTAGCAGTAGTACAAAGGGCAAGCTGGGATGATGAAAAATTTGTAATAGGAACTCTAGAAGATATAGCAGATAAAGTGAAAGAGCAGAATATAACAAAGACTGCACAGATTTTAGTAGGGGATTTTATAGACTGCAGTTATGACAAAAGTCTTTTATATGATAAGAACTTCAGTCATGAATACAGGAAGGCAAAAGATGAAAATAGGAATAGTTAGTGTTACTGATTCGGGAGATATGATAGCTGAAAAATTGAAAAAATATTATGATGCACATATATATTCTAAAAAGGCCGTCAAAGATTTTAATTTAAAGAACATATCAGAGTATGTTATGCACAATTATAAAGCAATTGTATTTATAAGTTCTACAGGAATTGCAGTTAGGGCCATATCAGATTTTATAAAATCAAAAGATATCGATCCTGCAGTTGTTGTAATAGACAGCTCCGGCAAGTTTGTAATAAGTCTCCTAAGTGGTCATCTTGGAGGAGCCAACGAACTTACAAGAGAAATAGCATGTAAAATAAATGCAATTCCTGTAATAACTACTGCAACAGATAACATTGGAGTAACAGCACCGGATTTACTGGCTAAAAAGTATAATCTCATAATAGACAGTTTGAAGTCTGCCAAAGATATTTCTGCACTTTTGGTGAATAGAGAAAAAGTTGGATTTAAAGATGAAAGAAATATAATACAATGCCCAAAAGGATATATAGAAAAATCTCATGACCAAAGAGGTATTGTAATTATTACACATAGAAATGAAATAAGCGGAATAGATAATAGAATTAAATTGTTGAAGTTAATACGAAAGGATATTGTACTTGGAATAGGATGTAGAAAAAATTTTCCTCCAAAAATAATGAAAGATACAATACTTTCCGTATTGAAATCTGAGAATATTGATAGTAGGGCAGTAGCTGCAGTATCTACAGTAGATATAAAGCAATATGAACCTGCAATAATATATCTGAAGGATTATTTCAAATGTGCTCTCAGTATATTTACACGTGAAAAAATAAGGATGGTACAACACAAGTTTCAAGGAAGTGACTTTGTGGAAAAGACCATAGGAGTAAAGTCAGTTTGTCAGCCCTGTACTTATCTTTCAGGAGTGGAACAATTGACAGATAAGCTAAAGTTGAATGGAATGACTTTGTGTATTGGTGTATTGAAAAGCGTTGTTTAAAATTAATTGAAAAAGGTGATTGAATTTTGGGTAAATTATATATAGTAGGCATTGGACCAGGAAGCATTGAAAATATGACATTGAGAGCGGTAAATACCATAAAGAAAAGTGAAATAATAATAGGTTATAATAAATATTTGGAAATGATATCACAGTTAATTCAGGGAAAAGAAATATTTTCAACAGGTATGAAGGGAGAAATTGAAAGGTGCAAAAAGGCTATAGAACTTTCTAAAAGTAAAATCGTGTCTATAGTAAGCACTGGAGATTCAGGTGTATACGGTATGGCTGGACTTATATTGCAACTTGATAAAAATACAAATGTGGAAATAATACCGGGAGTTACAGCATCTCTGTCAGCTGCATCCGTAGTAGGAGCACCTCTTATGCATGATAATTGCAGTATAAGCTTAAGTAATCTTATGACACCATATGAACTTATAAAAAAGAGAGTAAAACTTGCAGCAGAAGGAGATTTTGTAATATCACTCTATAATCCAAAAAGTAATGGAAGACCTGATTATTTGAGAGAATGTATAAGTATTATAGAAAATTATAGATCTTCTACAACACCTGTGGCTGTTGTAAAAAATGCACTGAGACAGGGGCAGAAGACAATACTTACCAACATAAAAGATTTTTCCGATGAACAAGTAGACATGATGAGTATAGTTATAATTGGAAACAGTAAAAGCTATATAGATAATGACAAGTTCATAACTCCAAGAGGTTATGAAACCAAAATCAATTAATATCGAAAGGAAGAGAATTATGAGTAAGAAAGGAATACTTGTAGTAAGCTTTGGAACCAGTATTTTAAATATACTTAAATCATGTATAGAAAGTACTGAAAATTCTATAAAGAATGCTTTTAAAGACTATGAAATAAGAAGAGCTTTTACTTCAAATAGGATAATATCAAAATTGAAAACAGAGAGTAATATATGCATAGATACAGTAGATGAAGCTTTATCCAAAATGGAAGAAGAAAAATTTGACGAGGTGTACATTCAACCATTGCATATAATTCCAGGTGATGAATATGACAAGATGTTGAGATATTCACAAAAGTATAATCATAAATTTAAAAAACTTGTAATTGGAAGACCTATTTTATACAGGGAAGAAGACTATAGAATAGCTGCAGAAGCATTAAAAAAACAACTACCTGAAAATTATCAGGGGAAAGCTATAATATTGATGGGGCATGGGTCAAGTCATCCTATAAATGCAAGTTATTCCATGATGGAGAATATACTTGGAGATGCTGGAGTTAAAAATATTTTTATAGCTACTGTTGAGGGATATCCAATACTGGAAAATGTAATTTTAAAACTTAGAAAGCAGCATATAAAAGATATAATTCTCATGCCATTTATGCTTGTAGCGGGGAATCATGTAGTTGAAGACATGTCAGGAGACAGTGAGAATTCATGGGAGAACAGACTGAAAAAATTGGGATTCAAAGTTGAACTGTATTTACATGGTTTAGGAGAAAATACAGCATTCCACCAAATATATATAAATCATATAAGAGATTCTATAAATGGGGATCCACTTATGGAACAATCAAGTCCAATAGAGTTGTGTGCTTTAGACAAGGTGGGGGAAGAAATAAAATGATAGGTTTGATTCTTGGAACATCAGAGGGAAAAGACATACTTTCCAGAATAAATACTTTTACTGACGATATATTTATATCAACTGCAACTGAATATGGAGGAAGCCTTTTAAAAGATTACAAATATAAATATTTAAATCATAGTCCTCTGGATTTTGATGGCTTTATTAAAATATTTGAAGAAAAGCACATAAACGTGCTTATAGATGCATCCCATCCTTATGCTGTAGATGTAACTCAAAATGCAATTAAAGCCTGCAGACAACTTAATATAGAATATATAAGGTATGAAAGACCTTCCTGCATTGATGATTTTAAATCCAATGAAAAACTTATTGAAGTGAAAGACTATGAGGAACTTCATAAAAAGCTTTTGAAAATAAAAGGAAATATACTGGATACTACTGGAAGTAAAAACTTACAGTTGATGCTGGATATGAAATTAAAAAATAGAATAGTTCACAGAGTTCTTCCATTAGTAAATGTTTTGAAAAAATGTTCAGAGCTTGGCATAAAAATAGAAGATATAATTGCAATAAAAGGACCTGTAAGTTATGAATTGAACTGTGCATTTATCAAAGATTATGATATAGAAGCTGTTATACTTAAAGATAGCGGCTTAAAAGGAGGCACCTGTGATAAAATGAAAGCATGCCTTCACATGAATGCTTATGCATTTGTAATAGACAGGAAAAAGATGAAGTACGATAATGTATTTAATGATGTATTTGAAATGATAGATTACATAACTAGAAAATATACTTTAAGAGGATAATATTATGGAAGTTACAGCTTTTTATCCTGGAAGTTTTGGAGAGATAATTCAGGGAAAGGTACAAGACAAGGACTTATTGATGTCATTTCCAATAAATATATATACCAGGGTTAGATTATTTGAATGTAAAAAACCAGTACGTCAGAGAAACTTGAAAAAGTCATATGATTTTATTGAAAATATAATGAGATTATGGAAATGTGAAAAGTATTATGAAAATATTGGTATAAATGTTGATTCTAATATACCAAAAGGCAAGGGAATGGCAGGAAGTACTGCGGATTTATGTGCAATTTACGGATGTTTGCTCAAGATGTTCAATAGGAAATATAATGAAAAAGAGTTATTGCATCAATGCATAAAAATAGAACCTACAGATAGTATTATATTTAGTAATATGACTCTATTTGATTACAAATATGGATTATATAGAGAAAACTTCGGTGACTATATTAAGCTCAATATATTGGCATTTGAAGGAAATAGAACTGTTGATACAGTAGAATTCAACAGTAGAGCATTGAATGATCTAAGTAATGTTGAGGACTTGATACCTGTGCTTAGACAGGCTATTTGTGAAAAAGATCTGCAAAAACTTTCCTATGTTTCTACTGAAAGTATAGTTAGAAACCAGAAAAGATTGTATTATGATTTTATTGATATTGTATTTTCAATATGTAAATCTACGGGTGGAATTGGAATAATAGGGGCACATAGTGGAAATATCTTAGGTATAATATATGATGATATGGAAAAAATGAATGTTGCAAAATTAAAAGTTCATAGCAATAATTTAAAGGTGTATAGTGTTCAGACACTGGATAAATACAGTTTTTATAAAAAAAGGAGAGATTGTTTTGGATAGAGGGTATATTCATGTGTATACTGGAAATGGAAAAGGAAAAACTACAGCTGCTCTTGGACTGAGTCTTAGATCTATATGTGCAGGAAAAAAAGTTTATTTTGGACAATTTGCCAAAGGAATGGATTATAGTGAGTTGAAAGCTCCTGAGTTATTACCTAATCTTACCATAGAGCAATTTGGAAGAGATGCCTTTATACATGGGAATCCTACTAAACAGGATATAGAAAAAGCTCAAATTGGATTAAAAAGAATCAAGACAATACTTCAATCTGATAAATATGATTTAGTAGTGTTGGATGAATTGAATATAGCCATATACTATAATCTGGTTGACATAAATGAAGTTATTGACCTTCTGGATCATAAGAACGAGAACATAGAAGTAGTGATTACAGGAAGGTATGCTGATAATAGGGTAATAGAGAGAGCAGATCTTGTAACAGAGATGAAAGAGATCAAGCACTATTATACTAAAGGCGTTAAAGCAAGATTAGGAATAGAAAACTAAAAAATAACTAAAAAATATTTAAAAAAAATTATTGAGCCTATTTTGAATAATGATATGTTGAATTTAAATAGTTCATTTTATATTTGAAGAAAAAAGACCTACAGTGGTTAAAAGGCTAAAATAAAGGAATGACAAGTAGTTGTAAAGTTTAACCATAAAACAATTATGAAAGAAATTAAGCTAAAAATTAAATTTATATATAAAAGAAAATATTCAAAATATTTAGTTATTAGATAGAAGAGTATTCATAAGTTATACAAAGCTACAGGGATACTTGACACATTTAATTCATTATTAGGCCTCAAATCAGTGAAAATATAGATTAATAGACATTTAACTGCATTGACCTTTAAATAAATATATAATAAAATCTATTTGCAATAAAGGAAAGAACGTATTTATTGGAGGGATGCAGTATGAATGACATTGAGAAAAAATTGCTTAGAGTGGTTACTATTATTTTTGGAAGTTTGATATATTCTATTGGAGTTAACATGTTTATTATTCCCCATAAATTTTTAAGTGGAGGAGTAGCCGGTATTGCAATTATATGTGAATATTTAACAAGCATACCTTCAGGATATTTTGTTATAGTCATAAATATACCAATATTTATAATTGGATTCAAAATTATAGATAAGGAATTCGGAATATTTAGTTTCATAGGTATGGTATCTATGTCACTTGGACTTATATTTACCAAAACAGTACATCAATTATACTATTTGCCCGATCCACTTTTATCCGCATTGTGCAGTGGTGTGCTCACAGGAATCGGAGCCGGATTGATATTTAAGTCACGAGCCTCACAGGGAGGAACGGATATAATAGCTGTTGCAATAAAAAAGAAATATGGTATATCAGTAGGGAAGATGACTTTTACAATAAATGTTATAATAGTTGTTTTTGGCATGATTATGGGAAATTTACCTATTGCAATTTATACTTTGATATCAATGTATATGTACTCGGTAGTAGTAGATAAAATAATTCAAGGTTTTGATAAGGACAAGGTATTGTTTGTTATAACTAGAGATAGCAATGATGTAGAAAAAGTTATAGCTGAGAAACTTGGAAGAGGAGTTACTTATTTATATGGTGAAGGAGCCTATACTGGCAGCAAGAAAAAGGTTATATACTCTATAATGAGTTCAAGACAGATTGAAGAGGCCAAGAGATTTATTTCAAATATAGATTCTCATGCAGTAATGTCGATTATGGATGCTAGCGAGGTTAGAGGAAAGGGTTTTAAACCTGCGGTTTTTTAAATAAATTATGGAAAATAAGCTGTAAGGCTTATTTTTTTGTGCAAAAAATTTTTTATGTATTTACATTAGTAGGAAAATAAGTTATAATTGATATTGAAAATCAGTATCATATATAGTTTCTGTTTTAGTATAAATTTTAAAAAATTTAGAAATATTATAAATATAAACTATATTAAAAGGATGGATGCTATTTATGACAAGTATAATTACAGAAAAATATATGAATAAAATAAAAAACATGAATGATGCAGAATATCTTTTTGGAATAATATCCTATGGCATTGCACCTACACTTAGTGGAAACAAACCATCTTCAATAATAACATTTGGGAAAAATAATGCAAATCTAAACATACTTTGGGAAAGATATAAATATATCTTCTTGGAAAAATATAATCTGAACTTCTTTGAATTAAAGAAAAATCAAAATTCAATCACTATATTATTTTATTACTCTGATAAACTCAAATCTGCAATATATTCTGATAAACATATGAAATTCCTAAATAAATTTGGCTATAGTGAAAAATTTGATTTATACAAAAACATGTATATTTTAAAGGAGAGATTTAAAGAGGCCTGTCCCCATGAAGTCGGAGTATTTCTAGGATTTCCCTTAGATGATGTTATATGTTTTATGGAAAAACCATCAAAAAGATGTCTTATGTGCGGATATTGGAAAGTATATAATGACTTGAATCTTGCTAGAGAAATATTTGCAAATTATGATAAAGCAAGATATAATGTAGCAAAAAACGTTATACAAGGTGTAACACCATCTATGCTTATAGATATTTTAGAAGATGCAGCATATGTATAATAATACGTATTATTTATCTGAATTGTTGTAAATATCATATAATTATAAAAATATATTAGGAGGAGATTTTATGAGTATTCTAGTTGTGGGAGGAGACCGACTTGGAAATATTATGGACAAATTAAAGAAGAACGGTTTCAATAAAATAGCGCATGTTACTGGAAGAAAAAAGGGGGATAGGAAAATAAAGATTCCTGAAAATACGGATTTGGTATTGATACTTACAGATTTTATTGGACATAATATGACTGAAATAGTAAAAGAAGAATCAAGGAGAAATAATGTTTCCGTCATGTTTTCAAAACGGTCATGGTCAAGTATGTACAAAAACATAGAGCAGTACAAGAATCAAACAAAGGCTTTTTAATCAGTAAATAATTCATAATTTAGGAGAATACTTTATTGAGTATGATTAATTATAAATATACTGGTAAATTCTATTTTAAATATTTTATGTTTAAATAGAATTTTACTAGTATATATTTTTGTCTAAAATATATAAATGATTAAGCCGTGGATTTATTTAAAAGAAGTTTTTTTGCTGCTAAAACCATAATTAAAATTATTACTGATGTAAGAGCAATAGTTCCTCCAGGTGCACTATTAATATAATATGATAGGAATAATCCCCCCATTATATCTATAAATCCAAACATGATGGAAAAAGATAGAGTTGTCTTAAAACCTTTTTTTAATTGGAGAGAAGCAGCCACAGGCATTGCTATCATTGCTGAGATTACAAGTATTCCCAAAATACGAATGGATACGCATATAGTAGCACTTACAAGCAGGGAAAATAAGTAATTTATAAATTTTACATTTATACCAGCTATTTTTGCTCCGATTTCATCAAATGTTATGTAAAGTAATTTACTATAGAATAGAGATAGTGAAATAACTGAAATTATGCTAAGTATAAAAATAATGTACAGTTCATTATCGGATACAGTAAGAATACTGCCAAACAAATAGGAATTTACATTGGCATTTGCCTGACCTGTACTTATTAGAACAATGGCAATACCCACTGAAAATGTAAGTACTATTACAAGTATGAGTTCAGAGTATTTTTCATAATAACTTCTCAGGAATTCTATTATGAGACCAGCTATGGCAGTAAATATAAATGCTGTTATTATTGGATTATATCCAAATACAACGCCTAGTGCCACTCCTGCAAGTGATGAATGTGACAGTGAATCACCCATCATGGAATATCTTTTCAATACCAAGAATACTCCTACAGCAGGGCATAGTATAGCTATAAATATACCTGCAATTATAGCATTTTGCATAAAACCATATTGTAACATTTAATACCTCCAATTTAATTCAATCAAAAATTTACCGATTTTTTATATTCTGAAATTGTGTACATACTGCAAATATTACCGCCCATTTTATATATGTGTGTAGAATTATTTATAGCTGCATTTAGATTGTGTTCTACAGCAACTACGGTTATATTATGGCATCTGTTTAAATGGGTTATTAATCTATATATTTCTTTTTGGCTGTTTACATCTATGCCTGTAGACGGTTCATCGAATATTAGAAGTTCCGGGTTACCCATGAGAGATCTAGCTATAAAAACTTTTTGCATCTGACCTCCTGACAAATTTCCTATCAAACTGTTTTTAAATTTATCCATGCCTACAGATTCAAGACACTCGTCTAGTACATCAGTATCCTTTATTTTTAATACTTTCCTATGAACATTCAATACTTCAAAGACCGTAATTGGAAATTGAGAATTGAAACTTTCAAGCCTTTGGGGAACATATCCTATTTTGTCAGTATTTAATTTAATATTGCCTTTTATAGGTTTTAACAATCCAAGTATAAGTTTTATCAATGTAGTTTTCGAACTTCCATTTTCCCCTAGAATAGAAGTGTAGCTTCCATCTTCCATATTCAAACATAAATTTTTTATAGGATATGGAGGCTTTCCAGTATAGGAAAAAGTTAAATTATCTATATTGATCATAAAGATTCTCCTTCGAAATATTATGTAATAAGAATTACTCAAGTAATATTATATATCTATTTGCGAATTGTTTGCAATAATAAGTTTATATAACTTTTTTACTAAATTTAAAATTATATAACATATAGGTTGAAATTATAAATGTGATTACGTACTAAAGTAATTTATAAAAAATTAAAATAAGTATTGACTAATGTATAGGATGGATATATAATATTAAATGTCGGTTTTGTGATGAGGTCCCTTGGTCAAGTGGTTAAGACGTCACCCTCTCACGGTGAAATCAGGAGTTCGATCCTCCTAGGGACTACCAATTGAGTAATACGAGTGTTTTGAAGGCTTTCAAGACACTCGTATTTTTGTGTTTAACGCATTTTTAACACATTAGTTTTAGATGGATATGTATAGTTGTAGTAATTTTAATTACTTTTAAGTCTTAATATAGAATTTAATTTTTCTGCAGCATCAATTTTTTGTTTTGGCATTACATGAGTATAAATATCAGCTGTGGTTTTTATGTTGCTGTGCCCTAATAGAGCTTGGACTGTTTTAAGGGGAGTTCCAGCTTCAAATAATTTTGTGGCATAAGTATGTCTTAAACAATGAAATTTTTTATGTTCTATACCTGCTTTTATTAATAAGTTTTTATAGCTTCTAAATAAGTTTTTGGCATCTATAGGTTTTCCAAGTGCGGTAGGAAAAACAAGATTTTTATCTTCATATTCTTCACCAGCTTTAATTTTTTCTAATTTCTGTTTCAAATGATGTTGTTTTAAAATTGGGATTAATTCTGATGGAATAGGAACAACTCTATTACTATTTATAGTTTTTGGTGGTTGAATCAATATTTTGTTTTCTTTTGAATCATCAGATTTTATGATGTTTACTCTTTTTATAGATTTATTAACACTTATTTCACCTTTATCCAAATCTATATCATCCCATGTAAGAGCTAGAAGCTCGCCTTGTCTTAACCCTGTAGTTAATGCTGTTAATATCAAGCATTTTAATCGACTAGTTCTTAGAACTTTTTCTAATTGAGAAATTTCTCCGTCTGTAAATATTTTTATTTCATCTTTTTTAGCAACATTTTGTTCTGGTATAACTATCTTACTATAAATGAGAAGATTTCATAGCATATATTTACAGTAAGAAAATTTCATAAAAAATAGAGACAAAACTCACTTTTTGTTGTATAAATTATTTACCACAACAACTTTAACAACAGGAGTGAAGAATATGTCTCATAGAAGTGGATCTAAGTCAATAAAGTAGA
>NZ_JAHHUY010000049.1:0-10655 GCF_019144085.1 Clostridium tyrobutyricum | reverse complement strand
ATTTTAGTGATAGAAAAAAATAGTCCTTATCGGACTAGAGAAATGAGTGCCTTGAAGTTATGCTCAAGGCTATAAATAAAATGATCGGAGGTGGAAAGATGCGTAACTTTTCTTGTTAGTTTTTTAAAGCATGATAAATTTATAAAGGTGATGGATATCGCTTGTTTTATTGTGCTTGTGCAAGAAAGTTACCAGTCTTTTCAGTCAAACAGTATAGTATATTTTGGGCGTATTTAAAATTGCGTTTATTTTGCTGTATTTATGAGCTGTGAGAATTAACTTTCTTGCAGCTCGATTTTTTATACAGGAGGATAATTTATGTCTTTAATAAATGTTACAAATATGACTTTTGCTTATGATGGCAGTTATGATAATATATTTGAAAATATAAGTTTTCAGATAGACAGCGGCTGGAAATTGGGATTTACAGGAAGAAATGGCAGGGGCAAGACAACATTTCTCAATTTGCTTCTTGGAAAATATGAATACAAGGGAAATATCTCTGCAAATGTGGATTTTGAATATTTCCCTTTTAAAGTAGAGAACAAAGAGAATATTACACTTGATGTAATTGGTAATATTTTGCCGGATTATATTCACTGGAAATTAATGCGTGAGCTTTCATTACTAGAAGTTTCCGAGGATGTCCTATATCGTCCATTTCATCTACTGTCAAATGGAGAGCAGACCAAAGTAATGCTTGCTACTCTGTTTCTCAAGGAAAATAGCTTCTTGTTGATTGATGAGCCAACCAATCATCTTGATATAAAGGCAAGAAAACTTGTAGGCGACTACCTTGACACTAAAAAGGGATTTATTTTGGTATCCCATGACAGGAACTTTTTAGATAATTGTGTTGATCATATTCTCTCAATTAACAAGACAAATATAGAAGTTCAAAAGGGAAATTTTTCTTCCTGGATTGAAAATAAAAAGAGACAGGACGATTTTGAGATTGCAGAAAATGCAAAACTTAAAAAAGATATCAGCCGATTGTCAAAAGCCATTAGACAAACAGATAGCTGGTCCGGTAAAGTTGAAAAAACAAAACATGGTACCAAAAATTCCGGTTCCAAAGTAGATAAAGGCTATATAGGTCACAAGTCAGCAAAAATGATGAAACGATCCAAAACAATTGAAAAAAGACAGCAGAGTGCATTCGATAAAAAGTCCAGGCTTCTTAAAAATGTTGAAAATAGTGAAAAATTGAAAATTTCTCAACTGCCATATTACAAGGACAGACTTGTAGAACTAAATGATATTTCAATTTTTTATGACAATACCATGATCTGCAAAAATGTAAGCTTTACTATTGAACAGGGTGACAGATTGGTTCTTGTAGGCAGAAATGGATGTGGAAAATCGAGCATCATGAAGCTTATCTGTGGTGAGAATATAAAGTATACTGGTAATTTTATAAAGGAAAGCCAATTAAAGATATCCTATGTATCACAGGATACATCAAATTTGCAAGGTAATTTAACTGATTATGCCGTGGAAAATGATATTGATGAAAGTCTTTTTAAAGCTATTTTAAGGAAACTTGATTTTTCAAGAACTGAATTTGAAAAGGATATGTCAACTTTTAGCGGAGGCCAGAAGAAAAAAGTACTCATAGCCAAAAGTCTATGTGAGAAAGCTCATCTGTATATATGGGATGAACCTCTTAATTTTACAGATGTTATTTCACGTATGCAGATAGAAGAATTACTTCTGTCATATTCACCAACTATTCTATTTGTAGAGCATGACAGTGAATTTTCTAAAAATATTGCAACAAAGACTTTTGAATTCTAAGGGTCAGACCCCATGGGAAAAAATGTCATGGGGTCTGACCCTTGACCCTGAGACACTCTATTTTTTTATATGTTCATTTCCCCATTTGCTCATGAGTTCAAGAACCGGTATTAATGTCATTCCTTCTTCCGTTAAGGAATACTCAACTCTAGGTGGAACTTCATTATATTGTTCCCTATGGATTAGCTTGCTGTTTTCAAGTTCTTTGAGCTGTGCGCTTAATGTCTTGTGGGCAATAGGCTCTAAATTATTTCTCAAATTATTATATCGTATTACTTTGGCTTTATATATTTTCCACAGTATAATCCATTTCCATTTACCACCAATTACAGATATCGTATAACGCATTCCACAACATCCATATTTATCTTCAAAACTATTCATAATAGTGCTCCTTTACGAACCTTATGGTTAGTATATAACAAATAAGTGCATACTTACTTTCCTTATTACTATGATATATAATTTATAGCATAAAATCAATTATGAAAATGGAGGAAAAATCAATGAAAGTAATTGCAATTAACGGAAGTCCTAGAAAAAATAAAAATACTGCCACTCTACTTGGCAAGGCACTGGAAGGGGCATCTTCACGTGGTGCAGAAACAGAGCTTATCCATCTTTATGATTATAATTATAAGGGGTGTATAAGCTGTTTTGCCTGTAAATTGAAAAATGGGAAAAGTTATGGAAAATGTGCCTTAAAGGATGATTTAACCCCTATTCTTGAAAAAGTTTCAAATGCAGATGCAATTATTTTTGGTTCTCCAATATACCTGCACTCAGTTACCGGAGCCATGAAATCTTTTCTGGAACGACTTGTATTTCAATATCTGGTTTATGACAAAAATCATTCAAGTATTTTTCCGAGAAAAATACCAGCTGGATTCATTTATACAATGAATGTAACTAATGAGCAATCTAAAGCCTATGAAGATGGTCTTAAAACTATAAAATCATATATAAAAAATACCTTTGGTTATTTTGAATCTTTAGCTGTCAATGACACGTATCAATTCGATGACTATTCCAAATATGTTGCATCACTATTTGATGAAAAGAAAAAGAGAAAAGTCAGGGAAGAACAATTCCCGCAGGATTGTAAAGCTGCATTTGATATGGGGGTGCGATTTGCTAGATAAACTGGGGGTCAGACCCCTGTTGACAAACAAAATTATATTGTGTACAATTTAATTAAACACAATTTAATTAACAAGAAGGGATAGGACAAATTATGAGTATTTATGATTATACTGTAAAAGATGGAGCGGGCAATGATGTTTCAATGGATAAATATAGAGGAAAAGTATTGTTGATTGTCAATACAGCTACGAAATGTGGATTTACACCACAGTATAAAGGTCTTCAGAGTTTGTATGAGAAATACCAGTCCCAGGGATTTGAAATACTGGACTTTCCATGCAATCAGTTTGCTGGTCAGGCACCGGGAAGTAATGAAGAAATTGCAAATTTCTGTGATATTACATATAAAATTACTTTCAGTCAGTTCTCAAAAATTGATGTCAACGGGGAAAATGAAGATCCGCTTTATACCTATCTGAAATCTCAAAAGGGTGGAGTTATGGGAAACAAGATCAAGTGGAATTTTACTAAATTTCTTGTGGATCGAGAAGGTAATGTTGTTGAAAGATTTGCATCCACAACAACACCTGACAAGATAGATGCAAAAGTAAAAGCCTTGTTATAACCCAATTAGGAGGGAAATGTCATGAAAATAGCAGTGAGATATTATACAAAGACAGGCAACACGAAAAAACTTGCAGATGAGATAGCAAGAACAGTAGGTGTAGAGGCAAAAACAGTAGATGAAAAATTATCAGGAGATGTAGATATACTGTTCCTTGGAAGTTCCGTATATGCTGCCGGTGTAGATGAACAGGTCAAAAAATTCATTGAAGACATGGATGGTTCTGTTGGTAAAATTGTAAATTTCAGTACTGCAGCAATCCTTAAGTCAACCTATTCTCAAATAAAGAAAATTGCAGGTAAAATGGGAATAGAGGTAAGTGACAGGGAATACCACTGTAAAGGCTCATTTGGTTTTATGCATAGAGGAAAGCCTAATGCTCAAGATTTAAAGGAAGCAAGTAAATTTGCAAAATCATTTTTATAGGGAAATTTGCAAACTTAACTGTGCATAATATAATAACTTTGCAAAAGGAGCATATGTATCATGAAGAACAAATATGACGTTTTAAAATTAGAAAATCAACTGTGCTTTCCTCTTTATGCATGTGCAAAGGAAGTAGTTAAAATGTATAAGCCATTTCTTGACAAGATAGATCTGACATATACACAGTATATAACCATGATGGTAATGTGGGAAAGAAAAAAGCTTAATGTCAAGGAACTTGGAAGATATCTCTACCTTGATTCTGGAACGCTTACACCAGTTTTGAAAAAATTGGAATCCAAAGGATACATTACACGTGCCCGCTCAAAAGATGATGAAAGAAATCTTATGGTTACACTTACTGATAATGGAGATGGACTTAAAGAGAAGGCAGTTGAAATCCCTATGCAGCTTGTGAAATGTGCCAAACTAAACTTGGATGAATCACAAAAACTATATGGTTTGCTTTATAAAATGCTGAACAGCAGGGGTCAGACCCCATAACAGCAGGGGTCAGACCCCATGACAAAAAAAGGAAAAATTGATGGATAGAGAGAAGAAATCTTCTCTCTATTTTTGTGATTAAAGATAAACACATGTGGCTATAATCTAAAACAAAAGGAGTAAAAGCCCATGGTAAGGAAAATTAGAGAATGGTATCCTGGAGCCAAGTATCATATAATTTGTAGAGGAAATCACAGAGATGACTTATTTAGGGATGAGCAGGATTATAAAGTCTATTTAAACATATTAAAAGAGACAAAGAAAAAGTTGATATATGAAATATATTGTTATTGTCTTATGACAAATCACATTCATATGGTTATTGCAACTGAGGAAATAAAGATAGGAAATATTATGAAAAGAATAAATATGTGTTATTCAATCTACTTTAACAAGAAGTACAATTTAACAGGACATTTGTTTCAAGACAGATATAAATCTCAATTGATAAAAGAAGATAAATACATGCTTGAAGTAAGCAGATATATACACTTAAATCCAGTAAAGGCCAATATGGTAAAAAATCCTGAGAATTATAAATGGAGTAGCTATAGTATGATTATAGGAATGTATAGAGAAAAATTTATAAATTCGCAAAGAATACTTGATTATTTTAATAATTCTAGACAACTTTATCAGAAATTTGTTGAGATGATGTGAGAGGGTCAGACCCCATGGCAAAAAATGCCATGGGGTCTGACTCTCTTATTTATTCCATATTATAGTTTTCATATGAAGTATAACTTCTATCTGTTGTAGAATTAGATTCTGTTCTTGAACTCTCAGCTTGTGGATCATGATTTATATGCTTTTTTTTGAATTTGCCATCTTCTTTTTTAACATTATTATGATTTATTTTATGCTTCATTAATTATCTCTCCTTTCTTTCTAAATATAGTTTTTCCTCAAAGGTGACTTTTATGTTGGCAAGTTTGAGCCATGTATAACTATAATATAAGAAATAACATAAAATTTGATGAGTTAAACATTTTAAGGAAATTAAGATTATATAAGTTAAAAATTTAAAAATAAGAATTATGCTAAAAATAAAAGGGTACATGGTCTTTGACACCATCATATGGATAATGTACACTTATTTTAATATTTACTCAGCACTTATTGGAATTTATGTATTTTCAATGAAAGGAGTACTACTTTAATGTATGAACATGATTATATAAAAAGGTTGATAGAATCAATTGGAGAAATGTTAGGTCGTAATTCTGCAGGACAAGATGCCGTAGAAAGAAATATAAACATGGACAATCAAAATGTAGTTATTTCCAAAGATGGATTATTGGAAATGATGATCAGAAAGTATATAAGTGATGGAAAAATTAATGAAGCTGAAGATAAATTGATGGAATCAATAAAATCAAATAAATCACAGCGAAACTATGAGACTGCATTATTTTTTTATAATGAAATCAACAAATGGGATGACAATAAACTTGCCAGATGTAGTTTTTCAAAACAGAGAATAGTAGACGGACTGATAAATATAAAAAATATGTATAGAAGTGTATAAAGGGGTCAGACCCCATGGAATTTATTTCCACGGGGTCTGACCCCACTTAATTGTCTAAGTTTGTCAAAAATACAGAGAGTTTATGATATAATAAATGCAATAATACAAAGAGATATTTGCACTTATTCAAAAATAAATTATTTAGGAGGATTTATATAAATGAAAGAAATTAAAATGAAGTACGGACAGGGTACTATGGATGCCCTTATTGATGAAAAAAATGTGATTGAGGTAATAAAAAGCAATCCTGTCAAACAGGATAAGACAGAAGATGAAGTTATATCGGAATCACTTTGCAATCCCATTGACAGCAAGAGACTTAAGGATATAGTTAAAGAAGGCGAAACGGTTTGTATATTAGTTTCAGACATTACAAGATACTGGCAGAAGCCTTATAAATTTTTGCCTAAAATTGTAGAGGAACTGAATGCAGGCGGAGTTAAAGATGAGGATATTATATTCATTGTTGCTTTAGGTTCTCATAGAAAACAAACCAAGGAAGAACATGATATGCTTCTTGGTGAAAAACTGTCAAAAAGATTTAAAGTCTATGACCATGATTGCTTTGATGAAAAAGGAATGGTATATTTAGGCGAAACAAGTCATGGAACACCTGTTATAGTAAACAAAAAAGCTATGGATTGTGATCATATAATACTTACAGGAGCTATTATTTATCATTTCCTTGTTGGCTGGGCTGGAGGAAAGAAATCTATTCTTCCTGGTATATCATCCTTCAAGACTATATCAAAAAATCATTCACTTTCTTTAAATGAGGGCCTTGGAAGCGGAGTAAGATCTGAAATATGTTCAGGAAACATTATAGGGAATCCCGTACATGATGATATGCTGCAGGCGGCTGCTATGGTAAAGCCTTCATTCATGTTCAATGTAATAATGGGACCGGACGGCAATATAGCCAATGCAGTTTCAGGAAATTACATAACAGCTCATGAAGCAGGAAGAAAATTAGTAGACAGTATTGATGGTGTTAATATAAAGAAGAAGTCAGATGTAGTTATTGCAAGTGCAGGGGGATATCCAAAGGATATAAATCTCTATCAATCAATAAAAACTTTAATGAATGCAAAAGAAGCAGTAGTTGATGGTGGTACAATCATAGTTATCGCCCAGTGTAGTGGAGGAATTGGAGATATTAAAGATATTAATGACATGATACAGAATTATGACAATATGCTTGACAGGGAAAAAGATCTTAGGGAAAAGTATACTATTTCAAAATATGTTGGATACTTTTTCTGTGAAACTGCTGAAAAATATAAATTGATTTTGGTTTCTGACATTGATTCTGATTTACTTAAGAATACTAAGATTATTTTGACCAGGACACTGGAAGAGGCAGTTGAAATTGCATATGCCAAAAATAAAAATCTTACAGTTAATCTTATGTATAATGGAGCAAATACTCTTCCAAAATCAGCTCAAAAGTAATTGACAATTAACAAATAGCAATTTATTAATATCAATATTTAGTAGATAGGAGAAAAGAATGAAGTCATTTTTACTAATTGGACAATCAAATATGGCAGGTCGTGGATTTACCCATGAAGTGCCTCCGATTTATAATGAAAGAATTATGATGTTGCGAAATGGAAGATGGCAGATGATGGCTGAACCAATTCATTTTGATAGACCAGCTGCGGGCGTAGGGCCTGCGGCATCATTTGCAGAGGCTTGGTGTAAGGATAATGAGTGAGAAAAAATTGGCCTCATTCCATGTGCCGAAGGTGGCAGCTCCATTGATGAGTGGTCAATAGATGGAACATTATTTCGTCACGCAATAAATGAAGCTAAATTTGCAATGGAAGGCAGCGAATTGGCAGGAATACTATGGCATCAGGGGGAAAGTGATAGCCAAGATGGAAAATACAAAGAATACTATGAAAAAATATTAAGAATCTTTAATAAAATAAGAAGAGAATTATCCCTACCTAATATTCCATTTATTATAGGTGGTTTGGGCGATTATTTGGGTAAGGTGGCATTTGGTGCAGGGTGTGTGGAATATCAACTTATTAATAAAGAACTTCAAAAATATGCACAGGATAAAGAAAATTGCTATTATGTTACTGCTAAAGGACTTACATCTAACCCGGACGGTATCCATATCAATGCTATGTCACAGAGGATATTTGGTATAAGATACTATGAAGCGTATCATAAAAAAGAGCATATATATGAACCGTTAACAAATGAAAAAGAGTTAGTGGATAAATGTCATAATAGAGCGAATACTTCAGCGGAAAAAACATATATAATACTAGAAAGATTTGTCTCGGGAAAGATTTCTTATGAAGAGTGGATGAAGGCTTTTTCGTAGGGATATGGTAGCAACAAATTTCTATTTGTTAGTTACACATCTATTATATTATATATGATTACCCCCATGCATTATTTTTATAATACATGGGGAATAAATTCATTTTACAAAGGAGTATGGGTTAGCTAATATTCATTCACAATAGCTGAAATTATTTGTTCTATTACAGGAGTCTGATTATTCTTTATATCTCAATAAAAACTCAATTATATTTGGCAGTAATATCAGAAAGTGATCCATTTCCGTCGATATATTCCTCTACCACTTTCTGTTTAAATTCTTTTGAATAACTATTGTTCTTTGATTTAGGAACAAAAGCAGATAAACCGGATATCTGATATACAGAAATCCATTGCCGGATTGTTCTTGTATTGTCTATCGACAAATCATTCATAATATCCGAAACACCTCTTATACCATTAAGATAGTATTCGACAGCTTGTACTTTTTGTTCAGCGGTACATTTGGGCTTTGCCATAAAAATACCTCCAGAGTATCAGCTTTTATATTTAAACTTTCTACTTTAGAGGTATCATATCAAGACCTGAAGTGCCTTCTATTTACCTGGTATTTCTAGTTCTTTCTTTAAACCCATAATTTCTTATATTGATAAATTTATGACAGAAGAATATTTACTAGAACTTATACAAAAACAATACTATCTAATGATAGAAATACGTATGATTTTATCAAGTCAGCAAAATCAAAATTAATGAAGGACAATATGTTTAAACAGTTAGAGAGCAGCATAATATCATTTAAGTCTAATGATTGTATAATTAAAGAAATTTATACATAAAAGACTGGAATTTTACTATGTTTTTCAATATTCGATTCAAAGTTTCAATTATTTCCCGGAAAATAGTTTTTTGTACTTTTAATATAAAGTGCATTTTCAACGCATGGGGTCAGACCCCATGGTAAAAAAAGTAAATTAAAGAATTAGATGTTTTTGGGTGGATACATTCTAAATTTTATGTAAACAATTCAAAAAAATATACGACTATAATAACAGGTAAACTTTTAACTGAAAGATTGACAGGAGATAAAACTAAATGAATAAAAAATTGTCAAAAGTGATTTTTAGCATAGTAATTTTAATTCTAGTAGGAATAAGTGTAATGGAAGTTAAACTGTACAAGCAAAATAAAACTTTGGAAAAGAAATTATCTGATATAAAGAATGTAAATTTAAAAGAGAAAAACAAGACAGTCAAACCAGCAAAACATATTTCACAAAAGGCAGTTGTCCAGCCAAAGCAGATTGATAAAATTGAAAGGGCAAAACAGGCTGCACAGCAGTACATAGAATCAAAAAATGTGGGAGTTTATTTCATCCAACTTAACAGTGGAAAAAGTTTTGGAATAAATCAGGACAAAATTTATTATGCTGCAAGTACTGGCAAGCTTCCTGAAATATTGTATACTCAAAAGAAATTAAATGTGGGAATCATAAGTTCAAATACCAAGTTTCCATATCATGATTATGTAAATAATATACCAGGGGCCATGATTAGAGGCGGTACTGGTATATTGAAAAATAATATCCGTGATGGTCAACTTGTAAGTGTTGATGTACTGCTCAAGGATTCCTGTAGTTACTCTGACAATTTGGCTGCCAACATGCTTGGATACTATGTGTGCGATAAAAATGATGGTGCCTTTAAGAAGTATATAGGAGGAATACTGTCAAGAAATATAGTTACATTTTCAAAAGAATTCTCCGCTAGGGATATAGCTGTATTGATGAAGGAAATATACAGTCAGAACATCAATGGTGGACAGGCAATATCCTATATGAAGAATACAAGCTGGGATACTGTCAAAATTCCAAAGTACCTTCCTGTAAAAACAGCACATAAAATTGGTATAAACGGAGCTTACAATCATGATGCTGCAATCGTGTATTCAAAAGATCCCTATGTGATATCAATTATGACCAATGGGGAAAGTGATGAATTTATTTCCCAGCTTTCTAAAATAATTTATGATGAAGTGAACAAGAGTTAGAAAAAAACGCATGGCAAATGCATGGGGTCAGACCCTATGGTAAAAAAAGTAAATTACTTAGTTAAAACATTTTCTAAAGCGAAAAAATATTTTAACTATTAAGGCAGTTCTTATAATAAATGAAGTGATTTTGTAGTTTGATTTTTTGTATACATATTTATTCAATTGATTTTTGCCTAGTTTCAATACCAACAGTGGCAATGATCAGAGCTACGAAGACAAGTATTCTTCGAGGAGTGATGAAAACTGCAATAAATCTATTACATCTGATGTTAGGGTTCAACTATAATACATTTTAGCAGCATCTGAAAGGCTTGAAAATTTAAATACATCTCATGTTAA
>NZ_JAHHUY010000048.1:0-12590 GCF_019144085.1 Clostridium tyrobutyricum | reverse complement strand
TTGCCCCCTCATAAATAATAAAAAAACATAATTATCTTTTATTTTATATTAAAATGACAAAAAATTAATAGTAATATTTTAATATTTTAATATTTAAATTTATATATCTATGATTTTATAATTTCTACTTGTATATGTCAATAGTTATCATATTAAAAAAATTCTGCTGGCATTTTGTGCCAGCAGAAGTCTATAGTGAGTTGTGAATAAAAGCAGAAATCTTATTTATAGGTATATCTACTATAGATTTTAAATTATCAGTGTCTGAACTATTATCACATGGATTATCTAAAGCATATGGGTCACATGTATTATGATTATAAGAATTTGCAAGAGAAAAATCTGGAGCAGGATCTAATTTAGTTACAATTCTAATAAAATACTTATTTACTCCAAGTAGTATTCCTGAAAAAGTATGACTATTTTCGCCGCAATTACCTGTAAATACAGTTACTGGTCTTCCTATAAATTTTCTTAAATTATCCCGAAAATTTATAGAATCTATATCACAGTCATGATGATGATAGCTATCGTTATCATTATTTACAAGATTACTCTTACTTTCATCAGTTTCCAATTCAGAAGAAATATTAGCATGTTCAGAAGTACTCTCAACGTCACTATAGCTAGTATCTGTATATGCCTCAGGTATTATGCTGCGGCTACTTTTATGCCTTCTATGATGTCTACTCAAATTTTCTCACCCCTTTCTAAATAAACAAATACTTAAAATATAACGATTTACATAAAAATTTATATTTAAAGCCTAATTTATAATATGCTAAATATATAATAGGTGACAATATAGATCATCATAAAATTGTCACAATTTCTAATTTATTATCTTAACTTTATCACCATCATTTAAAAATGTCTGACCTTCAGGTATTATGTTATCTCCAGTGTGTATTTGTGGGGATATGATTTCAGTTATTTCATCATTTGAAAGTCCTGTATTCACGGATATTTTTTGTACTTTTTTATTTTTTACAGTATAGAGGTAAGAAACTCCATTTTCAATTTTTATAGCTTGATTTGGCACTGTAATTATATTATTTTTACTTTCATCTGGTAATGATATTTTACAGAACATACCTGGCTTTAAAGAATTATCCGAGCTGCTAACTTTTATTTTAATTGTATATTCCGTAGTTTTACTATCTATATCAGAACTTATATTTGTTACTTTTCCTGTTAATTTTTTATTGGATAAAGCAGGAATAGTTATAGATAAAGATTGATTGATTTTGATTTTGGAAAGCATTTTATCTGGGACAGTTAGTTCTGCTACTAGTGAACTTAAATCCATAACAACTAGAGACGGTTGACCAGTTGGTGAAATTTCGCCTTGATGTATATTTAATGAAGATACAATACCAGAAATAGGTGATCTGATAGTATTATCGTCAATTTGTGTTTGAATTGATTTAATACCGGCTTCAGCTTGAGAGACTTGAGCTTGTGCTACTTTTACTGATTCAGGTCCAATTTTCTGCTGTATTAAATTTAGATTTTGTTTTGCTGAATCCAGTGCGGCAGATGCAGTATCCAATTTTGTTTTAGATGCATCCAAATCTTGCTGTGCAACTGCGCCTGCTGAATACAATTTTTGCATTTTATCATAGTTGCTTTTAGAATCATCATAATTTATTTGTGATGATTTTATAGTTTGCTGAGCTTGTAATATTTGCTGAGAAATTTCAGAACTTTTTGTCCTTTCTAAATTGGCATTAGCAGATGCTATGTTTGCCTCCTGTTGTTCAAGTTGGGCTTTAAGTGAGTCTGAATTAAGAGTAAATAGCACTTCACCACTTTTTACACCACTACCTTCTTTTACGTTTAAACTATCAATTTTGCCCGGTGATTTAGGAGATATTGATATCTGTTTATCTATAACTAATTTTCCAGAGTAATCTACACTTGTATTTAAAGATGTAAGTTTAGTTTGAATTACACTTACATTTTTAATAGGATTTTCACTTACTACTTTTTTATTTTTAATTGTGTTACGTACTATTGATGATATTGCTAGAACTACAAGTATACATAATATTACTTTACAAATAGTTTTTTTGAACTTCATAATATTTTATACCTCCTGAATTTCTGATTGCTTGCTTTTATTTTTATTTTTAAATATATAATTTTTCAAATCGTCCATTAACGTATATACAATTGGCAGTATTATGGGAGTTAAGATTGTAGAAGCTATCATTCCCCCTATAACAACCATTGACATACTTGATTTATATTCGCTGCCTTCACCTATGGAAAGTGCAGATGGAATCATACCTACAATCATTGTTGCAGATGTCATTATAATAGGTCTTAGCCTTGTAGTACCAGACTCAATTAAAGCATTTTTTAAATTTTCCCCTCGTTTCATAAGTGTATTTGTATAGTCTATTAAAAGGGTGCCGTTTTTGGATGCCAATCCATCAAGCATAATCAAACCTATAATTGACATCATATTTAAAGTTTTCCCGGTAATGGCCAGTATTGCAAGGGCTCCTATTAAAGCACAAGGCAATGATATCATTCTTATAAATGGAGTTAAGAATGATTCATATAATACAACAAGTATCATATAAATAAGTATCAAGGAAATAATTAGTGCTTCTATAAGAGACGTAAAGGTTTCAGTCATATCTTCCTGACTTCCTCCATATTTGATTTCATAGCCTGCAGGAACAGAAAATGATTTTAATTTTTGAGTTATATCTTTATTTATAGCACCTAAGGATCTCCCCTGGATATTTGCTGAAATTGTGACTACATCTTGTCTATCCTGTCTAGATATGGATTGTGGACTATCAGATTTTACAATGGATGCAATCTGATTTATTGGTACAGATTGTCCAGCTGAGTTTGAAACATTTATAGATCCAATATCTGATGGCGTTTTTACAGCCCCATCTTCAAATTTTACCATTATATCATAATCATTTCCGTTTGTTCTGTATACTCCAGCAGAAGAGCCCTGTATTGCGGTTCTAAGTATGGAAGATATATCAGATGCGGATATTCCATAATGTGCTGCAGCTAATCTATCTATTTGAACTCTTAGTTCACTTTTGCTGGCTTTAGTCGAATTATTAATATCTGTAATTCCAGGAATAGTATTTATCGTTTTTTCTATTTTATCTGATAATTCAGTTAAAGTTTCAGTATTATTTCCAAGTAATTGTATTGATATAGGATTTCCACTGCTCATAGTTTGGGACTCTTTTACAGAAAAATCTGTTCCGGATAAAGAAGATTTATTCCAATTTCTTACTTGAGATGCTATTTGAGATTGAGATTTTTTTCTCTCTTTTTTGGAAACAAGATTTACGACTATACTTCCAGAACTTGAATTACTGGATGTTATACCATCACTACTTGAACCAACTGTAGAATAGTAACTTTTAACTTCAGAAATATTATGTAAATAATTTTCCACCCTTTTAACTTTATTATCCATTTGATTCAATGTAGTACCAGAGTCAAAGGACATATTTATGGTAAAAGTACTTTCGTCCGTTACTGGCATAACTTCTGTTCCTATTCCACCTATAGGTATTAATGCAATAAAGCCTATTAGAGCGGATATAGTAATAGCTAATACTCTTTTCCTATGATTTAATGACCATATAAGAGCTCTTCTATATATTGCTGTTAAATTATCTATAGATTTTGAAATTCCGTCTAATATTTTAAACATTTTGGTCTTGCTAAGTCTAGCTAGAATTCCTGAAGATTTTTTATTATTAGCTTTATTGTAAAATCTTGATGCCAGCATGGGTGTAACTGTAAATGAAACAAATAGAGAAAACAATGATGCAAAAGCGATAGTTAAACCAAATTCTTTGAAAAAAGCGCCTGCCATACCTGACATAAATGCAACGGGAACATATACAACAATATCGCATAAAGTTATTGCTATGGCTGCAAGTCCTATTTCATTACGTCCATCTATAGCTGCACTTACAGGATCTTTTTTCATAGCAAGATGCCGCTGTATATTTTCAAGCACAACAATAGAATCATCTACAAGTACTCCTATACATAGTGAAAGACCCATAAGGGACATCATGTTGAGGGTAAAATTCATAATATGCATGATGAAAAAAGTGGATACGAGTGAAGTAGGGATTGCAACTAATACTATAAGAGATGACTTCCAACTCCTTAAAAATATGAATAGAACTAAGGCAGTTGTTATTATTCCCTCTATTAAACTGTGTTGTATTTCAGAAAGTGAAGAATTTATAAATGTTGTTGTATCATTAGCAGTTACTAGATTGATCCCTTTAGGAAGTGTTTTTTTTATATTTTCAAGTTCTGATTTTATGTTATCTACAGTTTTAACTACATTTGCATCACTTTGTTTTTGAATACTTATACCTATGGTATTTTTCCCATTTAGTCTTAAATGTTCATTTTCTTCAGGATATTCTAAGTTTAGATCAGCTATATCTGAAAGATGAATTTCAGAGCCATTCAAGGTGGGTACTAAAATGTTTTTTATCTCATTTATGTTTTGAAATTCTCCTGTAACTCTTACGGATTCATTCATGTTTTCCTGTTTTATTTGTCCTGCCGGCAAGTTTATATTATCTGCTTGAAGTTTATTTATTAAAGTATTTATATTAACACCATAATAATCTATGGAAGATTTATTTAATCTTATCATAAGTTGTTTTTTATGTATACCTTCAAGAGTAACATTTCCCACACCTTGAATTTTTTGTAATTTCTGGGTTATATTATTTGATGCGTTATATAGTTCATCATAAGACGTTGATCCAGAGATAGATAAAGTTAAAACTGGCATTGCATTTGTATCAATTTTAAAAAGCACAGGTTTATCAGCATTTTTAGGAAGCTTGCCTTGTGCATTATCTATTGCCTTTTGTACATCTAAAAATGCCGTATTCATATTGGTATTCATCTTAAAAGTAATAATGGTTTGTCCAAGGCCCTCACTTGCTGTGGACTGAATCTTGTCAATGCCGCTTATGCCAGCAATTGAATCTTCAATTGGCTTTACTACATCTGTCCTAATATCATCAGCACTTGCACCTATATATGGTGTTGATATGGAAATTATGGGTATATCCATAGATGGCATGAGATTTGAGCCCAAATTTCTATAGCCAAATATACCAAGCCCAAGAAGAAGTAATATTACCATAGTTATTGCGGCTGGCTTTTTTACAGATAGTTCAGTTAAATTCATTTTGTTCCTCCCTTTTAAATAGTAATGTATAGAGTATATATTATAACAATCATAATTTTCAACTAGTATTGACAATCTTTTTAAATATGCAAGTAATATGATTATGTAAAAATATATAATATATGATAAAATAATTTATAAAGAGTATGAAATTTTAGAAGGTGATAATTTTGGAAAATTATATAAAATTCATACATAAAGCTTGGTCTGATTTTATAAAAAAAGGATATATGAATAGTGCAGTTAGATCTGAAATAGCGGATTCATGGAGAAGATGTAAAAATTATGGTATTGATCCTATGTCAGAATATGAAATAAAGGATAACATATTAAGATCTAAAGACAAAGTAGAAGAGAATTCAGATTTAATATGTGTGGCTCATTCAACTATAGAGCATTTATATAGCACTGTGGCTGGTTCTGGTTTTGTAATTATGTTAGTTGATAAACAAGGATATGTAATAGATGTAGTTGGTGACAAGGATATAATGGAGAGGGCCAATGAATTGAATTTTAGAATAGGATCTCTTTGGACAGAAAAATCAGTAGGAACCAATGCTATAGGAACAGCCATATATTTAAATAAGCCAATACAGACTATAGGCTCAGAACATTATATGTTAAATCAACATTCATGGACGTGTTCTGCTTCACCAATACATGATAAATTTGGAAATATAATAGGTTGTATAAATATGTCGGGAAATTATTATGATGCGCATTCTCATACACTTGGAATAGTTACAGTTGCAGCTCAGGCAATAGAGCGTGAATTCCAGCTTGTTGTGTCAAATAAACTTATGAATATAACTTTAGACTCTATATCAGAAGGCATGATAGTAATAGACAATAAATTAAAAATAACTAGAACGAATATTAAGGCACAACAAATATTATGTGCAGATGAAATAAATTTCAAAGGCAATGATATTAGAAATATTATAAAAAATATAGATTTTAAAGTTATGTTGACTAAAAGCGATACCTCATACAACAATACAGGATGCGACTTCCTTATAAATGGTAAAGCTATAAAATGTTTGATAAATGCGGTACCTATAAAAATGAAAAATAAAACCATAGGTATTGTTATAACTTTTAGAGAATCTCAATATTATCATAAATTAGTTGGAAAATTTATGGGATATAGAGCTTCTTATAAATTTGATGATATTATAACAAATAATGATAATATGAAAAAAACAATAGAACTTGCTAAAAAAGCTTCCAAAAGTGATTGCAATATTTTAATAGAAGGAGAGAGCGGAACAGGTAAAGAACTTATGGCTCAATCAATTCATAATTATAGCAGCCGAAAAAATGGACCTTTTGTTGCTGTTAATTGTAGTTCAATACCAAGAGAACTTGTAGAAAGTGAATTATTTGGATATGAAAAGGGTGCTTTTACAGGAGCATCTAGAGATGGAAATCCAGGCAAATTTGAACTTGCAAATAGTGGGACAATCTTTCTTGATGAAATAGGAGAATTACCACTTGATATACAATCAAAATTGTTAAGAGTTCTTGACAATAATAAAATAATTAGAGTTGGAGGAAATTATGAGAAACAATTAGATGTGAGAGTAATAGGTGCAACTAATAGAATACTATTAGATGAAGTAAAAAAGAAAAATTTTAGAGCTGATCTCTATTATAGATTGAATGTTATAAATATACAAACCATTGCTCTTAGAAATAGAAAAGAGGATATAGAACTTTTAATAGGATATTTTGTTAAAAGTTTAAATCTAAAAAATATCCATCAATCAAAATTAGTGGGAAATGCGTATATAGAAAGGATGAAAAATAACATTTGGTTGGGTAATGTGAGAGAACTTAGAAATGTAGTAGAGAGGGACTATTATTTGAGTGATGAATTAATGTGTTCTAGTGACTACTTGACAGAAACAAAACAAACTTTTAATTTGAAAAATAATATATATAATAAAAACAGTATTATGTGCGAAGTTATACCAATTCAAATGTTGGAAAAGGAAAGTATACAGAATGCTATAGAAAAATGCAGTGGAAATCTTGTTAAAACAGCAACTCTATTAAATATAAGCAGATCTACACTTTATAGAAAGATAAAAAAATACAATATTATTCATTATAAAAAGTAAATGAGTCAAAATGACACATTTTAAGTAAGTGTAGCATATTGACTCATTTACTAATGTATTAATATGGCACATTTTAAATTTTGATATCCTTTTTACTATACTATACATACGTGGCATGATATTTGCTTAACAAATTAATGTTAATATATTAACATTAATGAAATTAGTATTAAATTTGTCAATCATATAATTGGCATAAGGAGGAGATTTTATGAAGGCTGCATTATGGTATGATAGAAATGATGTAAGAGTAGAAGAAATAGATGAACCTGAAGTTAAAAAAGGATATGTAAAGGTTAAAGTTAAATGGTGTGGAATTTGTGGCTCTGATTTACATGAATATCTTGGAGGACCTATATTTATTCCTGTAGGTAAACCTCATCCTTTGAGCGGTTCTACAGCTCCAGTAGTTCTAGGACATGAATTTTCTGGAAATGTAGTGGAAGTTGGTAATGGAGTTTCAAAATTTAAAGAAGGGGATAGAGTTATTGTTGAACCTATGGTTGTTTGTGGTAAATGTCCTGCCTGTTTAGAAGGAAAATACAATTTATGTGAATCACTTGGGTTTCATGGATTATGTGGAAGTGGAGGCGGGTTTGCAGAATATACTGTATTTCCGGAAGAATATGTGCATAAGATACCTGATAGCATGTCATATGAAGAGGCTGCACTTGTTGAACCTATAGCAGTTGCACTGCATTCAGTTAGAATAGCTAAATTTAATATAGGTGATACAGCTTTAGTTCTTGGTGCAGGGCCAATAGGGCTTGCAACCGTTCAATGCTTAAGAGCGGCTGGAGCAAGTTTTATAGCAGTTTTACAGAGAAAGTCCATTAGACAAGATTATGCAAAAGAGTTTGGTGCGGATGTAGTACTTGATCCAAATGAAGTAGATGTAGCGGCAGAAGTTAAAAAGTTGACAAATGGGGTTGGAGTAAATGCAGCTTTTGAAACTACTGGTGCAGTTATAGGACTTAATACTGGAATAGAGAGTATAAAATATGAAGGTACTTTAGTTGTAACAAGCATTTGGGAAGGTGAAACAAGCTTTAACCCAAATTCATTGGTATTTACGGAAAAGAAAATAGTAGGTACGCTTGCATATAGACATGAATTTCCAGCAACAATAGCATTAATAAATAATGGGGAAATAAAAACGGACGGATATATAACAAAAAAAATAGCGCTTGATGACATAATAAAAGAAGGATTTGAAACATTGACCGGACCTGAAAAGAAAAAACAGGTTAAAATACTTGTTACTCCGGATAAGTCACTTTTATAGTATTGGTAAAATATAAGTTTTGATAATTTTAGTTCAAAATATGGCATAAGCTCATCATGGCTTATGCCATATTTTAATATTTGATTTTAAATGATTTTTCCGAGTCTATAAGATCTATTTTTTCATAGTACAGATTATCTACTTTAATAAATCGATTGGCCTTCTCTAAAGCTTTTATAAATACATTTGGATTGATTGATAGTCCCTGAAGCTCTATGGAAACATTTCCATTGTCCATATTTTTAACCCATCCTGTTAAATCCATTTTAGAGGCTAAATAGTTTGCGGTATATCTAAACCCAACACCTTGAACTTTCCCACATACAACTATATGATATCTGGGCATTTTTATTGTAATCATTTTATTTATTCAATGTGTAGCAATTAACTATTTCTGCGTAATAAATAGTATGGTAGTCACCATCGGAATAGCTTTGGCTATTTATTTTTTTGTCTAAAAAATCTGCTTTCATTTGCTGCTTATATAGGGTTTTGCACTCAAAATAGATACCACATCCCTGTATAACAGGAGTTGATACAACTTCACCAGGAACTAGTTTAAGATGACATTCTTTGATCTTGTCATGGTCTCTACCTGATTTTACACCACAAAAAGCCAATGCCTTTTTTAAATCATCATTTACAGGTATGCTTATAGTAAATTCACCAGATTTTTCAACAAATTCATGAGTATATCTGGATTCTCTAACAAATAAGGTAAATATAGACTTGCCCCATGCTATTCCGACGCTTCCCCATCCTATTGTCATGGTATTTACTCTATCGTCAATTTTAGCTGTTAAAAAGGCTCCTTGTTTGCGCAAATGTTTTATAGCTTTATCCAAACTTTCCGTAAATTCTAAGTTGATATGTTTCATTTTATTTATCCCCCTATTTATAGTTTATTATAAGATACAAAATATATAATATGTTGATTAAGATCAATAAATTTGTGATCACCTCGCATTTCTTAGTTAATATGATATATAGTATATTATATATCATAAATTCAATTATTCAATTCAAATTTATTACTATGTAAAAAAATACTATGTTAATATGGTATTATTATAGGTAGTTGTTGTGTTGTAGTAAAATTTAATTTAGGAGAGCATATGTTATGGGTATTGAGATTAAGATTGAACAAGCAAAAAATTATATATTGAAGAATACAAAGTATAAACCTGAAATTGGAATAATACTAGGTTCGGGACTTGGTGAAATTGCAGAAGAAATAGAAGAAAAAGAAATATATGATTACAATGATATACCTAATTTTCCTGTATCTACCGTTGAGGGACATAAAGGTAGATTA
The DNA here is from genome assembly GCF_019144085.1 of Clostridium tyrobutyricum. Classification (GTDB taxonomy): domain Bacteria; phylum Bacillota; class Clostridia; order Clostridiales; family Clostridiaceae; genus Clostridium_B; species Clostridium_B tyrobutyricum_A. Next base: position 2,646 of record NZ_JAHHUY010000048.1, on the reverse strand, counting down.
ATTATAGGAAAGTTTCAAGGAAAGATAATTTTGACCATGCAAGGAAGATTTCATTATTATGAAGGCTATAGTATGCAGCAAGTTACATTTCCAGTTAGAGTTATGGCATCAATAGGAATAAAAAACTTAATAGTTACAAATGCTGCAGGAGCAGTAAATTTGAATTATAAACCAGGACAGCTCATGCTCATAAAAGACCATATAAATTTATCTTTTAATAATCCTCTTATAGGCAAAAATATGGATAGCTTTGGGACACGATTTCCTGATATGTCAAATTCTTATGATAGAGATCTTAGAAGAAAAGTAGAAAATATAGCACAGCGTAATAATATAGATATTCAAGAGGGAGTATATGTTTGTATGAGTGGACCTAATTATGAAACTCCTGCAGAAATAAAGATGGTTAGAGTTATTGGAGGTGATGCGGTAGGAATGTCCACAGTCCCTGAAGTAATAGTTGCAAACCATAGTCGCATTAAAGTTATTGGAATATCATGCATGACTAATATGGCAGCTGGAATACTTGATAAACCTCTTGCACATAGGGAAGTAATTGAAACATCAAAAATTGCAAGTGGAAATTTTAAAAAATTAGTAAGAAATGTAGTAAAAGACATATAAATAATTATGGTTTATTATGTAATAACTGTACAATTCTGTTAAAATGGTTATTTCCAACATGGTTTAACTTATACTATAGGGTAGTATCAAATGTTTACTTAGAATACATTTAATACTACCAATATATTATCTTGCAATCAATATAGGTATTGCAATTTTATGTTTTACTTTATCAGTTACAGTTCCAAATAGTATATCTGTAATACCTTTATGTCCATGAGCGCCCAATATCAGTAAGTCAGCGGATTGCTTTTCTACAATTTCAGCTATAGATTTTTCAGCTTTCCCATAGCCTACTTCATATATGGAATTTTTAATACCTAGTCTGGTTAATTGTTCTACGTAAAAATTTAATCTTTTCCTGTCGTTTTGGGTTTCGCTATCATTTACTTGAGTACCATATATATTGGCACCGGCGCTTTCTATTATATGAATCAAAATTAAAATAGTATCTTGTTTGGCTAAATTTACAGCATGTGATAATACAGCTTCATCATTTTTGGTAAAATCAAGTGCTAAAGCTATTTTGTTGTAAGGTGTAATTTTATTTATCTCAGGAAAATGTGTTTTACCATGAATATTTATAACCCTATTATTGTATACTCCATTTATTATAGGTTCAAAGATGATATACATTAGTAGTAAACCAAAAACAAAGCATAATATAAATATTGGAATATATGTTAGAGGTTTTGCTTTTTCAATTGTTATCCAATCTTTTAGAGTTTCAACAACAAGCTCGATATTTAATAAAATTATTAAAGCAGATAAAACCCAAGCTATAATTTTAGTCTTGATAGAAATTACAAATCTTTTCATGATGATTTTACTGCTTACGAAATGTATTAAAGGTACAATTGCAAAAGATAATTGAAGACTTAATATTACTTGACTTAAAATTAATAAGTTTGCAGTAGATGAATCACCAAAATATATAATAACAAATACTGATGGAATAATAGCCATTATTCTTGTTATAAGTCTTCTTACCCATGGTTGAATTCTTAAATTAATAAAACCTTCCATAACAATTTGTCCTGCATAAGTTCCAGTTATTGTAGAGGATTGACCAGCAGCTATAAGTGCTATGCCAAACAATATTGGTGCAAGAGTATTTCCGAGTATAGGTTCTAAAAGCTTATGAGCTTGAAGTATATCATCTACTCCATAGTTGCCACTTCTGTGAAATACGGAAGCTGCCAATATCAATATTCCGGCATTAACTAGAAATGCAATATTTAGCGCAAATAGAGAATCTAAATTGTTAAATTTAATTGCCTGTTTTAATCCATCCTCAGTTTTATTTATATTTCTTGTTTGTACAATAGATGAGTGTAGATAAAGATTATGTGGCATTATTGTTGCTCCTATAATACCTATTCCAATGTAGAGAGCATCACTATTTGGCATGCTTGGTACAAATCCATGTATAATTCCTATATAATCAGGTTTTGAAATAATTATTTCTATTAGAAAACTAATTCCTATTATTGCAATAAGACAAAGAATGAATGCCTCAATTTTTCTTACACCCAATCTATCTAGTAGCAGTAATAGTAAAGTATCAAAACCTGTAATTAGTACACCATATATAATTGGAATATGAAAAATCAAATTAAGTCCTATAGCTGTACCTAAAACTTCTGCAATATCAGTGGCTATAATTGCAATTTCACATAGAATCCATAAAAAATAATTTATGAATCTATTATAATGGTCTCTGCAGGATTGAGCTAGATCTTTACCTGTTACTACACCTAGTCTAGCACATAGACTTTGAAAAAATATCGCCATTATATTGGACAATAGTATGATCCAGATAAGTGAATAACCAAATTTACTTCCTCCTGCAATATCAGTTGCCCAATTTCCAGGATCCATATATCCTACACTTACTAGATAAGCAGGTCCCATGAATGCTAATAATTTTTTGTAAGAGTTTTTAGGTTGCTTCATATATATACCTCCTTTGAACTAAATGTAGATTAGTATATACTAATAGCTTGTTGAATAACAATAATT
>NZ_JAHHUY010000047.1:11166-13608 GCF_019144085.1 Clostridium tyrobutyricum | reverse complement strand
TTATTAAAATTAATGATATTAATAATATTAAAGTAGTTTGTCTCATAGTTAATTTGAATTGGCAGTTGTCTGAATTTTGCTCAATAGATCCCATAGTATTTTCTATTTTCTTTAATGACTCAAATATTGTTATCATCTGTTGTTTTCTTTCAGCGGAAATTATTTCAATTTTATTAACCTTTTTTTCAAACTCTTTTGCATTAATTTTAAGCTCTTCTAAATCGTCTTTTAAATCTAATACATATATACAATCCTTACAGTTTTTATTTGTCATAAACATCTCCTCATGTTAAAAATTACAAATATATTGGAAATAATATTTAATTTTCTAATTATTCAACTGCATATTTTCTTAAATTATTTAATGCCCTGTTTTTAGCTCTATTTACAGATTGTCTTGAAATATTTAATTCATTAGCTAACTCAGATACTGAAAAATCATATACAAATATCTTTTTAATAATATATTTTTGATACTGAGATAGCTTGTTCATTAAACTTGAAATAAATATACGATTATCTATTAGATTCCAGCTTTTATCTAAATAGTAATCAGAAATAATATTTAAATTTAATTCTGTCTCTCTTCTAATTAAATTTAGATGTTCTTTATATAATTGAAAATATTTACGCTTAATAGATATATGAATATATCCAATTATGTATTTATCCTCCTTAAATTTCGGATTTTTAGCTATAGGTATATCACTTATAACCTCTATTAAACATATTATTAAGTCACTGTTGGCACCAGAATAATTTAATTTTTTACTGTACTTATTAATTAAAGGTCTAAATTTTTCAATAATAATTAACATACAGTTTTTATTACCGTCTTGTGCTTTTTCTACTATAATTTTTAATTCATCCAAAATAATCCCCCCTTTTTAGCTTTTAACCTATAAAAAGGGTAAATTGTCTGTATATGTAACCTGCATTTATATAAATTAATAAAAAAGATAATATTATAAAATAGTATATGTATTAATTTGTAAAATTTATAAAAAGTTAAATTTAAATTTAACTGCTAACTATAAATTTAGTATTTTTACTTTAAATAACAACCATTATTAAACAGTTTAAAATAGGGTATAGTTTAAATATGAAAGAATAAATGTCCACTTTTTTATAAAAACTTAATAATCTGAATGATTAGGATTTGATTTTTTAGAAATATCAATAAAATTATTTGCTGATTTATTTAAACATGTGCTTGCTTTATATACAAGATAGAGGATTCTATTGCATGTAATTAATATTTTACACAGTATTTATAAAAAGATAATATCTGGTATAATAGTATTATTATAGAATAATATATATTAAATTTTAATATTTACATTATAGAGGCAAGATGGAAAGTATTGAAGAATAAAGTAATTCAAAACCTTCATGGGACTTGGATATACATAAAGAATTGTTATAAAAAGCACCATCTGAATCTATAATGCAGCAATCGTATTTGTTCTTTGCAACATCAATACCAATATAAATCATAAGAATAGTTCCTTTATAGTATTAGTACGCTATGTTCCACAAATCTTATGCCAAATAAATGTATACTTGCTATATATAAAACGTCATGCGTTATCTAACTAATTAACTGATAAGCATAAGTCAAGTGGTTAGACCCTTGATTAAAAGAGTCCAGCTATAGGTGAAAATACTAATCCACAGCATCTTATGATAATTATAGTAAAAATCTTTAAGAAAGGAAAAGTATAATGAATTTTTACTACATATTCATTATACAAGAGTGATAATATGGTAAAAAATAAATTACTAATATCTATACTATTTTTTACAATAAGCTTATTTACTCTTAATGGATGTACTAATAGTTACAGTAAAATAAATTCAGATAAAAATTTGATAGCCTTTCCATCTAGTAGTAAATATTATACAGCTCATTCTTACAGTAATAAAATAAAATGGGGGTTTATTGATGAAACTGGAAAAGTTATTATTAAACCAAAATACGATAAAGCAGTGAATTCAAGTGAAGGACTAGCTGTTATAGCACGAAATGGAAAATATGGCTATATAAATTCTGATGGCACCATAATTATTAATCCTCAATTTGAACAAGCTTTTTCGTTTAAGAATGGTGCAGCTGAAGTTGCTATTAATAATAAAGCTGCTTATATTAATAAAACTGGTAAATTTATAGTAAAACCCGAATATACTATGGTTAGTTATCTTCATAATAAAATGATAGTGGTTGCTAAAGATAATAAATATGGATTTATAAATTTAAATGGTAAAATGATTGTTAAACCCCAATATGATTATATATCATCTTTTAGTGAAAATTTAGCTGCAGTAAAAGTATACAATAAATATGGTTTCATTAACATAAAAGGTAATATAATAATTAAACCTCAATTTGAAAATGTATCTTCATTTTCAAATGGACTAGCAGGAGTTGAAGTAAATAATAAA
>NZ_JAHHUY010000047.1:0-11066 GCF_019144085.1 Clostridium tyrobutyricum | reverse complement strand
TGGGGATTTATTAATACAAAAGGAGATATGATTATTAAACCTCAATTTGATACTATATTACCTTTTAGTGAAAATTTAGCAGGAGTTGAAATAAACAATAAATGGGGATTTATTAATACAAAAGGTACTATGGTCACCAAATTTCAATATAATAATGTAGCCTATTTCAATGAAAATTCAACAGGAAATTTATCAGTTTTCAATGAAAATTTGGCAGGAGTTGAAGTAAACAACAAATGGGGATTTATTGATACAAAAGGTAATATGGTTATTAAACCTCAATTTACATTTATATCATCTCCTTTTTCAAATGGATTAGCATTAGTAAGAAAAGATAACGGTAATGATCCTCAATACGAATATATAAATAAAGATGGGAATTACATATTTAAACCTAATTTAAAATATGCCCAACTATTTTCAAATGATTTAGCATTGGTAAGTACAGATAAAATTAATTTTGAATATATCAATTCAAAAGGTATTATAGTTTACAAATTAAAAAATAATTAAGCAAACTTTTTACAAGTATCCTTACATTATTGGAAAGTAATATGATGCTAGAATAAAAATAATACAAGTGAAATTGAGAAAGTTCCTGACAAGTATTAGAATAAATATAAAAGATGGAGGAACTTAATCATGAGAAAACAACATGACAAACAGTTTAAAGAAGATGCTATAAAATATTATATGGATCATAAAGAACTTGGAGTAAGAGGTTGTGCTCAAAACCTTGATATAGGTGGAAGTACCCTGTCAAAGTGAATTAGAGATTCTAAAAGCGAAAATGGTATTCAGGTTCGCGGTTCAGGTAATTACTCCAGTGATGAACAGAAGGAGATTGCACGATTAAAACGTGAACTTCGTGATACAAACGATGCTCTTGATGTATTAAAAAAAGCTATAAGCATTCTGGGAAAGTGACAGAAGCAATTTATCTTGAAGTCCAAAATAAATGTGAAGACATCAAGGAGAAGCGCCGGGTTTCTGTCAATGGAATGCTTCATATATTAGGCGTTTCACGTTCAGGGTACAATTCATGGCTGCATCGATTACCCTCAAATCAGCAGAAGAGAGAAAAGATTGTAAAGAAAAAAATCAGGGAAATCTATGACAAATCACATCAAAACTATGGTGCTCCTAAAATTGCAAAAGAAATACAGAAAGCTGGTGAAAAAATATCTGAACGTACTGTTGGAAAGTATATGAAGGAACTTGGAATTAAAGCTCAATATATAAAACCATATATCATTACTACAAAGAATTCTGATTTCAGCAGTAAACTTGAAAATATCTTAAATGAGCAATTTAATCCATCTGAGCCAAATGCAGTATGGTGCACAGATATTACATATCTGTGGACTAATTCAGGTTTTGTATATCTTACAAGTATCATGGATTTATACTCTCGAAAAATTATAGCTTGGACGCTTTCAGAAACTTTAAATGTTTCCTGCGTTACTAATACAATTAATAAAGCTAAGAAAAATAGAGAGCTTGTTAAACCGGTTATCATACATAGTGACAGGGGTAGTGAGTATGTGTCAAAAGAATATAGAAAAACTACTTCAAAAATGATACTTAGCTATTCCAAAAAAGCTTTTCCGTGGGAAAATGCATGTATTGAATCTTTCCACGCAATTATTAAGCGTGAATGGATAAATCGTTTTAGAATTAAAAATTACCGTCATGCTTATATTCTTGTATTTGAATATATTGAAACATTTTATAATACTACAAGAATTCATAGTCATTGTAACTATATGTCACCAAATCAATTTGAAAAAGCATATGAAAGATCCCAAAGAATTAGTATGCTAACAGCAAGTTAAAATATGGAAATAAGCTAGGATTTTCTCATTTTAATTTGTACTTTTTCTTGACATAGCACCAATATCTATACATTTAATAAATGAAATGATTGATATTAATAATAAATCCAGATAAAAAATAAGCGTGAATTTGTTTTTAATCAAATCTACGCTTATTTCTTTTTTACCAAAGGACATCTTTATAAATACTGTATTTATGTTTAAATGAATCCATTCCTCCCTCTAAATGATTGATAATTTGTATTTTTATACTATCTTCAGCGGGATAACCTGTTGTTCTTATCCATCCATGTTTATTATCTGATTCCATCACAACAACCTGATCCGCTTTAGCGTTTGTAACAATAGTAGCATTATGAGTAGCAATAATAACTTGTCTCCTTGCTTTTATAGCTTTTAGCTGATGCACCAGGTTCTTATATATATATCTATTATCTAAATTGTCTTCAGGCTGATCAATCAGAAGCGGCCTAAAATCTTCTGAATATTCACTATAGCCAAGAATAAAGGACAGCATAGCAACAACTTTTTGTCCTAACGAAAGTATTCTTATATCCTTGTATAATGGATTTCTTACTTCATTAGATTCTTTATTATTTAGGTTGAATTCTAAAGAAAAACTTTCGATTTCCGATACATATGTTTTTAAATACCTTATTATTTTTTTAATATTTTTATTTGTAGTAAGCTTTTTCAAGATTATTTCTATTAATCTTATTTCATCTTCACTTGTCATTTGTTTAATTCCCATATCAATAAGATCATTTGTTAATGGATTTTGAAAACCTTTAATAGGTATTTTTTTATTCATATCTTCATATCTGACATTAAAAGCATGCAATAGTAGATCTCTAACTCCCATCTTATCATCTAATGCAAAAACATAGTCAATTATGTTTTCATTTGTAATATTCCACTTATTGAAATATTCTTTTTATTGATAGACTTACCAAATATTAAATTTTCATAATCCATCTTTTCAGCTTGTCCTGATTGGGAGTATATAATCCTAAGTATTCCTTTTTGATTATTATTGAATGGATCAATTACTTTACTAACTTCTTCTTTTCTTTTTGAAAGAAATTCTTCCACACTCTCTAGCAGACTATTTAATCCTGATTTACTTCTAACATGTATTATGTTACCTGGTTTTGATAATGTCTTATTCTTAAACATAGTATTGAATATAAACTTGTTGATTTCATCACCACTTGCTGTTTGCACCAATTCATTTACAGAATAGCGGGTATCGAAAAATTCATTCAGCATAGAAGTTTTATTTTTTACGGATTCTAAATAAAGAACATTATCTTTTAATATTACTTTATTAATATCAAGACACTTGTTTCTTATATATTTAGATATTTCTGCAGAATTAAAATGATATGTATAATGATATTTGTTTTCTGGATTTTGTCCAAAATATCTAAGAATATTTTCATCATCTCTAACTTTATGGGGAAGATTTAATTTAATCAAATATTCTTGCTGCTTATAGACATACAGGATCCAAATTGGTCCATGTTTGCATAGAAAGTCAAGAGATTGAACCCCTGTGCAATTTTGATTCAATGCAAATTCAAGAATTTGTAGTATAGTACTTTTCCCTGTACCTCGCCCGCCAATAAGACAATTTAATGCCTCAGAAAAGGTTAAGCAAAAACCTTCACTATTTTTTCCTGTTAAAAATGCATCATTATTATTTTCTATAAATATACCTTTTATATACGTATTAGGAAGAATAGGTGTATTAAAAGAAACTGAAATATTATAATCTGCTAATGACTCTCTAAGCATATGAAATTTTCTTTTACTTCCCTTTATCCAGAAGTATTTATGTTTTAATTCTTCAATTGAGTGTGCATCATTATCAATAACATACTTCATCTTTCTATTAGTATAGTTCAATATTTTAGATTCAATAATTGATTTCTGTTCTTTGTCAGTTATTCCTATTATATTTAAGAATGGTAAGTTAAATAATTTATTTTTAAAAGCACCACTTAAATACTTCTTTTTTTCATTAAACATATATGATGAGTTAATATGTGCTATGTAACCAATACCACCTAATTCATTAATTTTAGATAATACATCAATGCTGGTAAGATAGGAACCATCTTTTTCGTTCAAAAGAATATCTTTTAACCAGTTATTTATAGCTTCCTTTAGCAAGGTATTATTATCAAATATGCCAACGATATGATTCTTGTCAGCACAACTTATTTCAATTCCTAATATAACCTCAGGATACATTGTACCCTTTTTAAAATATGAAAGCTTGTCAATTGCAGCTACCAGTTTATCATATCCATCTATAGTATTATGATCCGTAACAACTACAATTGATATGTTGTTATTAATTATCTGATTTGCATAAAGCAAATAACTAAGACATTCTTTTCTATCTTTATATATTGAAAATTTACTATCATTAAAAGTTTCTATTGGAACGTTAAAAAATACATGATTTTTAATACATAATTTATAAATATCTATATCACTTAATAATTTATATTTTTTATCATTATCTTTGAATTTATATAATAATTTAAAATCATGTGATGCTGGTGTATGAATATGAAAAACACTTTTATAAAAAACTCCAAATTTTTCTTTTAAATCACTTATTTTATTATATGCAGTTATTGCATCACTAAGAGCTTTATTTTCTGTATTCATATTATTTATCATCTGGTACTATGTCAAGAAAAAGCACAAATTAAAATGGGAAAATTCTAAATAAGCCTATAAACTTTAACTTGCAATTGATTCATTAAATTTTGCAGCCTTTTTATATGCTTTTTCAAACTCGTTTGGTGACATATAATTGCAATGGCTGTGAATCCTTACAGTATTATAAAATGTTTCAATGTATTCAAATACAATAATATATGCATGGTGGTAATTTTTAATTCTAAAGCGATTTATCCACTCACGTTTTATAATTGCGTGGAAGGATTCAATACAGGCATTATCCCATGGATATGCTTTTTTAGAATAACTAAGTACCATTTTTGAAGCAGTTTTTCTATATTCTTTTGACACATACTGCTTGCCCCTGTCGCTGTGTATGATGACTGGATTCACAAGCTTTCTGTTTTTCTTAGCTTTATTAATAGTATCAATAACACAAGAAACCTCCAAAGTTTTTGAAAGTGTCCAGGCTATAATTTTTCGTGAGTATAAATCCATAATACTTGCAAGGTATACAAAACCTGCATCAGTCCAAAGATATGTAATATCTGTACACCATACTGCATTTGGTGCAATAGGGTTAAACTGTCCATTTAGAATGTTTTCCAGCTTACTGCTGAAATCAGAATCCTTTGTAGTAATAGTGTATGGCTTTACATATTGAGCTCTAATTCCAAGTTCCTTCATATATTTTCCCACAGTGCGTTCTGATATTTTTTTACCGGTTTTTCGTATTTCTTTTGTAATTTTAGGAGCACCATAATTTTGATGTGATTTATCATAAATTTTTTTGATTTCTTCTTTTACAGCTTTCTTTCTCTTTTGTCTACCGGAAGGCAGGCGGTGCAGCCACGAATTATACCCTGAACGTGAAACGCCTAATATACTAAGCATTCCGCTGATAGAAACCCGGCGTTCCCCCTTGAGTTCTTCATGTTTATTCAGAACTTCAAGATAGATTGCTTCTGTCATTTTCCCAAAATGCCTATGGCTTTTTTTAATACATCAAGAGCATCCTTTGTGTTACGAAGTTCACGATTTAATCGTGCAATCTCTTTTTGTTCATCACTGGAATAATTACCAGAACCCCGGACTTGAATACCATTTTCGCTTTTGCAATCCTTAATCCATTTTGATAAAGTACTGGCACCTATGTCAAGGTTTAGGGCACAGCCTCTTATTCCAAGTTCCTTATGATCCATATAATATCTTACAGAATCTTCTTTAAACTGTTTGTCATGTTGTTTTCTCATGATAAGTTCCCCCATCTCTTATATTTATTTTAATCTCTAATGGGAACTTTCTCAATTTATTTTGTACTATTTTTATTCTAGCATCAATCCTTTGCTTTTGATTCAACATTGTATATTTAGTTTTTATTAAAACAATTCACACTATCATTATTGGATCTGTTTTGTATCATTACAAGTGATAAATCTAAATAAATATATAATATATATCCCTAATATAAGAAACATCAGACATGAAGATATTATATCTATTTTCAAAACTGGATATTTTGATACAAAGGCAACAAAATCAAATAGAGAGTGAAATATTATTCCAGGTATAATACTGCTTGTAATCTCAAATACAACTGTTAGTACTATACCTATGCCAATAGCAATAATAATTTGCATAACTAACTCTTGTATTGATTCCCCACTAAAAAAATTTAAAATATGAGTTAGCCCAAAAATAAAACCTGAAATAAAAATTGATTTTATAACAACTATATTTGCTAAAATAGCCTTATATAAAAAGCCCCTAAAAATTAATTCTTCTAAAAATCCTATACATATTGCAAGTAAAACACTACCCATGATATCTATAACTTTTAATTTAGAATTAAAACCTGTAATTCCATTTAAGATAATTAATAATAAAAGTGGTATATAAAAGAAAGTTTTTTTGACATTTTTATAATTTGGCTTCTTAAACCCATAATAAGAGAATTTCTCATTTTTCTTAATATAGAAAAAAAGCACAATTGATAATATTAATAATGCGATTCCGTCTCCTAAATTATTAACCCTAACAATTTTCTGCAAAGTACATCCCGCAGTTGCAATATTAAGATAAATAAAAATCCAAATTGCAGCATGTACTACCGGCGACTTTTTATATAATTTAAATATATTCTTCAACTCCTTTAATTAGCTTTAACTCACAATATTCCACAAAATACTATATTTATAAAAACAGACAAGATTATAGAGACATTTTAGCATAATGATTAAAATAATATTATTTGTTAGTTACTTTATCATTCAATTAGATAGTCGAGAGACTTACACCTATCAATGGTAAGCCCCTCATAGAATCCGTACGTGCTGCTTTCTCATAATAACATTCACATTTAATTTCTTTGGTTTTGCTAAAGAATAATATTACAACATTTCTATATATCCACTTCAACTGTAGCTTTTCTTATCGCTTCGCCTACATCATTTCTCCTGTCCCTGAGTCAGATGACGTGTTCTTAGAAAGATTGTTATATATGTACACTGGCATTACCTAGTCGCGATGGTACTATGAGGCTATCCGACTGCCTGTCATTCATCTGACATTCTACGCTTTATTGTTGTTTATCATACTTATTACTAAGAAACAACAGGCTCTTCCCCCACAATATAAAACATAATTGACCCTTTGACCTCGCAATGCCACATAGTTCTTGCTATTATGACCTACGTGATACTGCTTTCCTCGCCAATTAAGAAGTCAGCTCTTTGATATGCAAAATTTCGAGGCTCAATAACACTTCAACTCTACTTTCTCGCTGCCTACGCTTAGCTCCGCTCCAGCCATTACTGATGACAACTTCAAGACTTACCTTACTCAGAAGATTTCCACCTGCTAGCTTAATCACCCTTTGCTGGGTGCATAATTGGAATTTGTTTAATAACTATCTGGAATTTATGTGTTCATGTAATTGTAATGCTTTCTCACCTAATGAATATTCTTTTTCTGTTTCAAAATCAAATGTTCCATATACACCCTTTATATATTCTATTGGTATTTGATGAATATGGGCTTGTACAATTCTATTAAGAACTGGAACATCGAAATCAAATTCCGTGTCATCTGTCCACCCTATAGATTGAGCAATATTCAAATCATCTCTAAAATCTTGGAATTCAATGTTTTTTAATTGTGGCTTTACATAATTTTGGAATTCATAGCTTCTAATATTTCTCATACATAATACTATAAAATCTTGAAAATAAATTGGAATTGTATCAATTTCATCTGGAACTTCAAGCTCCAATATGGCATATTTTTCACCTGAATTGGAAACAGAATTCCAAAACATCTTATTTTTACTAAAATATAATTTGTACTGTTCAATATTTTTAACAGCTATATCGTTTAATTGTGTTATGCCAAAAACCAATCCTTTGCAATCTATATTGTTTCTGTAGCAGTATACATTTAAAATTTCATCATACGCAGGTTTCATTTTATTTCCGCCAAATCCATTAGATAAATTAAAATCGGGTTTATATAATCCTCTACTTAAAATAATATTAATCACATCTTCAGTTTGAGTTGTCCAAAATCTCATATTAATCATCCCTTTCAAATGTAATTTTTTTAATCAGCTCTATAAATTTACTATTTATCTTAATATTTTTTATAATATTGGTATACAAATTTCACAGTAGTGTTTATTTATCATCTGCATTGCATAGCGTTCAAGAATAGGTTTTCTATCATCAATTTCATAATTCCTTTTTGATAACTGTTGAAATATCTCCATCCATGCTTTTTGCACAGCAGCTGCCGTATGACTTATTTTAAACACACAATATTTTCCACTAATGGTTTCTCCAAAATTAATGTATTTATTATCATCCTTAAATTCATCTAAAATAACTAAACATACATCATAACGACAATCTTTAGATTCTGTGAATTTAGGGTTATCTTGGGTTATTCCTAATATTATTGAACTTTCATTTAATAAGTTTTTCTCTCTAGCCCAATTTTTTAATTGTTCCATTATTTGTACATTCTCTGAACCGTAAGATCCTGTCCTTCGTATATAAGCAACTTTATATGATGGTATCATCTCAATTTTAGTATCCACAACTTACCTTCTTTTTAAATATAGTACATCGATGCCTAAATTCATCATATAATGCTTTAAAATGTATTTCAACTTATTTTTTAAAATCGCTAAATTCTAATATTGTTTTACAACAACAACAACAACATAAAATAATCTAATTTCCTTCCTTATTTTAAACTTTTCCTCTATAAATCTAATTTAGTTTTTCTCTATAATACCAATATCTGATAAAGTGTCAAAAAATAAGTTAGGTTTGTCTATCATTGTCATATGTCCAGCACCAGGTATTAGATATAATCTTTTATGAGGGGCATTAATTTTTTTAAAGTATTCTTCGGCAATAACATAAGGGGTTTGCCAATCATTTTCACCTAGAATATAATAAATTGGCACTTTATATTCTGCTGATTCTGATTTTATATCAAATTTACTCCAAAATTCCAGTATTTCTTTATTTACTTTATCCATTTTCATCAACGCAAAAATATCTGACAATCTAAAAATAGGACTTCTAATTAGACCCATAATTGCAGAAAAATTGCTATTAACAGCTAAGCCATATTTAGCTTGAACTTTACGTAGTTTTTCAGATTTTTTCTTAAAATTAGTACCATGATTGTTTCCTGGATAATCACCTAAAGCTTCAAGCTCTTTTAGAGATTTTTTATCATTGGACTGCCAAGCTAATTCTTTAACTTTTTCATAGCCAACACGCTCATTTTGAAACATACTAATAACCTGTCCAACTCCAATATAATAGGCTACTTCTTCCGGATGTTTTTTTATAAATATACTTCCTAAAATAGTTCCCCAGGAATGCCCAAATAAAATTATTTTTTGCTTATTATATTTTATTTTTAAGTATTGAACAATTTCAAATAAATCCTTTAACATTAAATCAATTGTAGGACATTTATCTGGATTTTTAGTAAATGTTTTTCCGGCACCACGTTGATCCTAGTGGACTATAGTAAAAATTTTCTCCCATTTTTCCTGAAAAATATGAGAAAGCGTTGATTCTGCGAAACCTGGCCCACCATGTAAAAACAACATTACTGGGTTATCATATTTCGTACCAGAATGAAACAGATATTGATCTATACCATTTATATGTATATATTCTTCAAAATAAATCAATCTGTTAGATTTATTTTTCATAATTTTAAATCTCCTTTTATCACAAAAAAATTATTAATGTTTATTTACTCTTGTTTCTTAGTCTTTCAAATTTGTTTAATTCTCTTATTGTGGAATCATTTTCGATTTCACCAATTTTATAGTCAACTTCTTCTTCAAAACTATTCTGCTCTTCACCATCAAACCTATATAATTTCTTTAATAAAGTCCATAACATTTCCATTTCTTCAGTTGAAAAATGTTTCGAAATATCCGCAGGAAACTTTATTGAATTTTCACTACATTCTCTGATAATCTGTTTTCCTGTTTCTGTAATTTTAACATTAACTTCACGCTTATTCAGCTGACTAGGTACAAAAATGTAAAATATTAAGTATTACTATAAGTTTCATATTCTAATTGTTTTAATGGCTTTCTAAGCATGTCAAAAGAAATACATAATAAAACTATTAGTCTTATTATCCAAAAAATAACTGAGTAGATGTTGAGATTCTTCATAAAATCATTAAAGCAAATTGCCATGACAAAATTATCAAAACTATGATACAAGATTATAATTAATAGACTACTTTTTGTATTATTGTATAACCATGTAAACAGAATTGTTAACCAAATAGTTTCTAAAAGATAACTAATGAAACTTATATCATAACCTGGAACACGGAAATAAAACATAGGTATATGCCAACTTGCCCAAATAGTTCCTAATATTATGCTTGATATAAGAGGATTAAGCTTTTTTTGAAGTTTAGGCAATACAAATCCTCTCCAACCAAGTTCTTCTCCAACTGGGCCACCAAAAATCATAACAACAAAAAAACAAATTACTATCGTAAAAGGTGAAGTAAGTTGAAAACTTGAAATATTATTATTAATTTGAATTTTATAGTTTATTCCAATGATACTACAAATAAATGATGGTACATATATTGACAGTGCTGTATATAAAAATACAAAAGCATAAAAAAGTGGATTAATTCTCCATATAGTTAACTTTTTTAACAGTTTTTTTATGCCATTAACTCCATAATAATAGCCAGCAAAAATTATAGACATAATACTTGGTATAAATGAGCCTACTATACGGAAAAGTCCATTCAAACTCAAACTGGTTGAAGTAAATGCAATTATCCAAAATATCCAAGTAAATAGAAAAGTCATAATTAGGTAAACTATTATTTCATGTTTTTTTAAATTTTTTATTGTAATCACTTCCTATAAACCTATTTACAAAATCAAAATATAAAACTGTTTTACTACAATACAAGTATATTGAATATTAACTAAGTTTAATAGATTGTGGTGCTAGTATAAAAATGTAG
>NZ_JAHHUY010000046.1:0-16306 GCF_019144085.1 Clostridium tyrobutyricum | reverse complement strand
ATATTTAATTATTCAACAAGCTAACTAAGGTTTGATTTTTTAATATACTAGATATTAGTAGATACTATAAAGAAATTTATAGAAAATACGAAATGCAGTAAACATAATTGTGATGATAAAACAAAGCTGTTGTGAAAAAAGATGTATTGAATTTGAATAAACATTTTAAAAGTATTAGTTTTTTGATATAATATATAAAGTAGGATTCTTGGTCTTAATAATTTTAGTAAAATTATACAAAAATGCAACAAGATAATATCTAAGAATATATTAATCATATAAATAAATTGTGAGAGGTGTTTTATATTAATAACAAAAATTTTAATAATTTAAATGAGAAAATCAGAGTAAAAGAGGTAAGATTAGTAGATGATAATGATAGTAGAATCATAACAACTAAAGATGCATTGGATTTGGCAAGAGAAAAAGGTTTGGATTTAGTTATGGTGTCACCTGCAGCTAAGCCCCCCGTTTGTAAAATAATGGATTATAAAAAATTCCTTTATGATAAATCTAAAAAAGAAAAAGAAGCTAGAAAAAAACAAAAAATTGTAGAATTAAAAGAAATTAGACTCAGTGCTACAATTGAGGATAATGATATAACTATAAAAGCAAATAATGCTAAAAAGTTTATATCAAAAGAAAATAAAGTAAAAGTATCAATAAGGTTTAGAGGAAGACAAAATAACTATACTTCGGCAGGTAGAAAAGTATTTGATACTTTTTTAGAAAAAATGGGTGATACAGTAATAATAGAGAAAAGACCTAAATTAGAAGGTAATAATATGATTATGGTTTTATCACCTAAAAAGAGTTAATGTATATAAATCAATAAAGTGATTGATAAAATCAGAATCTAAACTTTTAGATTCTGATTTTATTTATTTTTTAATTAAATAGCATTTTGTGTCAACAATTTCAGCAAATATATTTACAAAATAAAGTTTGTGTACTATAATAAAAATGAACAGTGATAATGAATATCATTATTTAATATTAATTATAATCAATGTATTTGTATATAGACATAATTGATATATGATTATAACATTATATTCTAAATAAATGGTACAAGCTTTAATTATATTTACGTAATAAATGTATTATTTTATTCAAAAATATTATATTGATTGGGGGTAGAGTTATGCCGATCACAATGGTAAAAGTAGGTGAATCAGGAAACATTAAAGGTATTCGCGGTAATGATGATATTAGACGTCATCTAGAACATCTTGGATTTGTTCTTGGGGAGAGTGTAACTGTAGTGGCAGAAATAGCAGGAAATTTGATTGTAAAAGTTAAAAATGCTCGAATTGCTTTGAGTAAGTCAATGGCGAATAGAATTGTTGTATAATTCTATTTATAGTTTGCGTAGGGAAGGGAGATAAAGATATGAAAACATTAAAAGATACTAAATGTGGTGAAACGGTTACTGTAGTAAAAGTTCATGGCAAGGGGGCTATTAAACGAAGATTTATGGATATGGGTTTGACTAAAGGGACTGAAATCTATATACGTAAAGTTGCTCCATTAGGGGATCCAGTAGAGGTTAAAGTAAGGGGATATGAACTTAGTTTACGTAAAGAAGAAGCAGCAATAGTAGAAATTATTTAGATTTAACAGACTTATATAATAGGAGGAATATGAATGTCAATTAAAATTGCTCTTGCTGGTAATCCAAATTGCGGTAAGACGACTATGTTTAATGATTTAACTGGAAGTTCTCAGTATGTAGGAAACTGGCCAGGCGTTACTGTAGAGAAAAAGGAGGGCAAATTAAAGGGAAACAAAGATATTATTATCCAGGATTTACCTGGAATATATTCTCTTTCCCCATATACTTTAGAAGAAGTTGTTTCAAGAAATTATCTGATTAATGAGAAACCGGATTCAATTATAAATATTGTTGATGCTACAAATATAGAAAGAAATTTATATCTTACTACGCAACTTATAGAAATTGGCGTACCGGTTGTAATGGCCTTGAATATGATAGACTTAATTCGTAAAAATGGGGATATCATCAATACTAAAAAATTGGGAGAAATGCTTGGTTGTGAGGTTATAGAAACATCTGCTTTAAAAGGGATAGGCTCAAAAGATGCAGCACAAAAAGCAGTAGAACTTGCTAAATCTAGGACTAATTCAGTATCACATAATATTTTTTCGGATGCTGTAGAAAAAGCATTATCTAAAATTGAGGACATTATAAGAGGTAGTCTTAATGATTTAAATTTACGTTGGTTTGCTATAAAGTTGTTTGAAAGAGATGAAAAAATTAAAGATCAAATAACTCTTGATGGAAATACGAAAAGTGAAATTGAAGAGATAATCTCAGATTGTGAAAGTAAATTTGATGATGATGGTGAAAGTATTATAACTAATGAAAGATATGAGTATATAAGCAAGATTATAAAACAAGCTGTACATAAGTCGAATAAAGTTGAAGTATCAATTTCTGATAAAATTGATAGAGTTATAACTAATCGTATTTTAGCACTACCTATTTTTGCCGGTATTATGTTTTTAGTTTATTATTTTTCAATTTCTACAGTTGGAGGCTGGATGACTGACTGGATAAATGATAATTTATTTGGTGATTTTGTGCCAAATAATGTTCAATGGATATTAAATAGTATTGGTACTGCTGATTGGCTTAATTCTTTCATCCTTAATGGTATTGTAGCCGGTGTAGGTGCTGTACTTGGATTTGTTCCTCAAATGGCTATGTTGTTCTTATGCTTGGCAATATTAGAGGATTGTGGTTATATGTCACGTATTGCATTTATTATGGACAGACTGTTTAGAAGATTTGGACTATCTGGTAAATCTTTTATTCCTATACTTATTGGAACAGGTTGTGGTGTTCCTGGAATCATGTCTACTAGAACAATTGAAAATGAAAGAGATCGTAAGATGACTATTATTGTAACTACATTTATTCCATGTAGTGCAAAATTACCAATTATAGCTTTGATTACAGGTGCTTTATTTAGAGGTTCTGCTTGGGTTGCACCATCTGCATATTTTGTTGGAATTGCTGCTATTATAATTTCAGGTATTATTCTTAAGAAAACCAGATTATTTTCTGGAAAACCAGCACCATTTGTAATGGAACTTCCACCATATCATGTTCCTGGAGTAAAAGGAGTACTTGTTCATATGTGGGAACGTTCAAAATCATTTATGAAAAAAGCTGGAACCGTAATATTGCTTGCAACTGTAGTCATATGGTTCTTAAGTTCATTTAACTCGAGAATGCAACTGGTTGATATAGAAAGCTCTATGCTTGCAAGTATAGGACGTGTAATTGCAGTTATATTTACTCCATTAGGTTGGGATAATTGGAAAGCTGCAGTAGCTACAATTACTGGTTTGATTGCAAAAGAAAGTGTAGTAGGAACTTTTGGAATACTTTACGGATTTTCAACTGTTGGGGACAGTGGTGCAGAAGTATGGGGAAGACTTCATGCCTCATTTACAATGCTTTCTGCATATTCATTCTTGATTTTCAATCTTCTTTGCGCTCCTTGTTTTGCTGCAATTGGTGCAGTGAGAACTGAAATGAATTCAGGAAAATGGACATTATTCTCTGCTGGATATCAGACAGGTTTTGCATATATAATTGGAATGATTGTATATCAGATAGGAGCACTATTTACAGGAAAAACTTTTGGAGTTGGTTCAGCTGTTGCTATTTTACTTATTGTATTGTTGATTTATCTAATGGTTAGAAAACCTAGAACAATTGACACTGAACTTAGAGATCCTGTTATGGAAAGAAAAGAGGTGGTATAATATGTCTACAGTTATAGTTGCAATAGTTGTATTTGGCATTGTGGGATTTTCAGGATATAGAACTTACAAATCACATAAAAATGGAGGCGGCTGCAGCTGCGGTTGCTCTGGTTGCAGCAAATCGGCTAATAGTTGTAAACATTAGTAGACTAACCTTATAATACTACACAATAAATAAGGAGATTATCCAAAAGGATAATCTCCTTATTTATTGATAAACATATTTTTTGATTTAATAAGTAAGTATCTTAAGTTATCTATTCATAATTAATGCTTTTTAAATAAGCTGAAATCTAATAAGATAGATTATGAATGTATTAAATTTGATTTAAAAACATTTGATGATATAATTTTAGTTAAATTTTATAATTTATTAGGAGATATATAAATATGTTAGATAAAAATAGAGTTAAAATATTAAAATGTTCAAAAGAAATAGTTGATGCCTATGGATTGAAAGCTCTAAATATTGATAATATTGTTAAAAAGTGCAAAATAAGTAAGGCAACATTTTACAATAATTTTTCTTCAAAAAAAGAATTAATTCAAAATTTAAACAAAGAAATTGATAATAAATTAGAGTATCAATCTATAAAAGATAAAATTATTTTAGTAGTTATTCAAGAATTATCAAAAAATACTTTTAATGAAATAAACATGGATTTTATAGCCCAGAAAATTGGAATAAATAGATCTTCTATATATAGATATTTTTCAAATAAAGAGGAATTACTTGAAGCAAGTATAATCAATGAAATGAAAAATAGAAAAACAAGATTAGGATCTATTAAATCCAAAAAGTATAATCCAATTTTATTTATAGAAAAATACATAGAATATTTTGATGTCTATGCAAATAATAAATATACTAATTTATTGTTTGCTACTATGATTTATTATTCTAAAAATAACTTAAATATAAAAAAATCATTTGACGAATTAAGAAAATATAGTGTTAAGTTATTAGCTGATAATTTTGAAGAAGGTAAAAAAATAGGGATATTTATAAAAAACTTGAACTCCTTTTCAACAGGTCAGATGCTATTTTCTGTAATGGCAGGTATGAATATTCACTGCCCAAAAAGATTTTCTATCATTGCACATGAATTTTTAAATATACTTTATGAAAAAATAAAAGTCAAATAAAAATATAGTAATTGTATTGACAGCATTAGAGTTTTGTATTAAAATGAGTACTAAATAAAACACACTGTTTTATTCAGTACAAAAATTAATATCTTAGCTGACTGACTAGAAAATCTAGAGGCCCGGTTTTATTTATTAAAGAATGGATATTTAATCTATTTCTTTTTATATAAATGAAGTTGGGCTTTTTATTGTTTTAAGAATTTGTTGACAAGTTATCTGATAGAACATTAACTTGGAATTTTCTATAGTTGCTTTGAGGTAAACAAAAGCACTAAAAAGCTTATTAACTTAGTAGAATATGGGGAGATGATACATATGCACAAAGAGAATTGTGACATGGAAATAAAGAAAGCATCAGAAAAAGACATATCATTAATACTTCAATTTAGAGATTCATTGTTTAGAGAAACTGGATTTTCAGATAATTTCTATATAGAAGATTTTAAAGAAGAAACTATGAAATTTTATAAAAAACAATATAACTTAGATAAGATGCAGCATTTTATTGTATATAATCCAGAAAGAGAACCAATTGGTGTTGCAGGCTCTTTATTAAAGGATGATTTCCCATATTTTCTATTCAAGCCTGGATTTTATGGATGGATAGTTGATGTTTACATTTTACCGAAATTTAGGAAAAGGGGTTTGGCATCCAAGCTTCTTGATCTGAATATAAAATGGATTAAATCGAAAGGGGCATCTGCAATACAATTACTAGCATTTAGTGAAGAAGCAATTAGAATATATAAACATGCTGGTTTTGAAAATGTAGATATAATGAAATTGGAAATATGATTTCTATTTTAAAATTTAAAAGAAGGGAAATACAAGTATGGAAGGAGATAAAAATACATTATACATGTGTTATGAACAGCACTATTTGAATCTGTAATGCAGCAATCGTGTTTATTTTTTGCTGCATCAATGCCAATATAAATCATAAGAACAGCTCCTTTATAGTATTCTTGATGTATATAAAACGTTATGCGTTATTTAACTAATTAACAGATAAGTATAAGATAAGTGGTTAGATCTTCAGTTTAAATAGTCAGGCTATAGGTGAAAACATTAATCCACGGCGTCTTATAATAATTATAGTAAAAATCTTTAAGAAAGGAAAAGTATAATGAATTTTTACTATATGTTCATTATACAAGGTAAATTTATGCATATAACATCAAATAAAAAAGCAAATTTTAATATTCTAAAATTTTTTACTATTGAAAAATTTATTACAATTATTACAATTGCTGCAATACTATTTATTTGGTATATAGTAACAAAATTACAATTACTACCTCAATCAATTCTTCCATCTCCCTATGATGTTATATTGGGTTTTAAGGAAGTTATTTTGCAGGGCTATAAAGGAAATACAATCTATAGACATTTCGGTGACAGCATGGTGAGGCTGTTATCAGCATTTGCACTGGCAGTTTTAAGTGCAATTCCGGTAGGATTATTAAGTGGATATAGTAGTAAAATCAAAGCTGTTTTTGAACCTATAGTAAATTTTTTCAGACCACTTCCACCACTAGCCTATTATGCACTTTTGATAATGTGGTTGGGCATAGGAAATTCATCAAAAATTATGCTACTTTATTTAGCTGCATTTCCACCTATATACATATCATGTGTATCGGGAGTTAAAGGGATTAGAGAAGATTATATTAATGGAGCATATACTTTGGGAGCAAGCAGAATACAAACTTTTTTCCATGTAATACTCCCAACTTCTTTGCCATCTATATTTACGGGACTTAGAACATCACTTGGATTTGCATATACAACATTGGTCGCTGCAGAAATGGTTGCTGCAGTATCAGGTATAGGTTGGATGGTTCTTGATGCTAGTAAATTCTTGAGAAGTGATATAATTTTTGTTGGTATCATAATAATGGGAGTTACAGGAATATTACTTGACAGGATACTAAAAATAATTGAAATAAACTTTATACCATGGGAAGGTAAGGAGTAAGTAAATATTTAAAGAAATAGGAGGGTGATTTTATGAAAAATATTAGAAAATTAATTTTATCAGGTATTTTAATAGGTAGCTTAATAGGCAGCTTATCAGGTTGTGGAAATAGTTCCAGTAAAACATCTAACAATATAAAAGACGGGGGAAAACCAGATATAGTGACTATTGGATATCAGCAGATTCCCAATGACGAATTACTGGCTAAATCGAAAAACTGGTATGAAAAAGAACTAGGTGCAAAAGTAAAATTTGTTCAGTTCGATTCTGGAAAAGATGTAAATACTGCTATGTCATCAAAGAGTTTGGATATTGCACTTTTAGGATCAACCCCGGCGTCTATAGGAATATCACAGAATCTCCCATATGAAGTGTTTTGGATTCATGATGTAATAGGAAAAAATGAAGCACTTGCAGCTAAAAATAAAGCCAATATTAATTCAATCAAAGATTTGAAAGGGAAAAAGGTTGCAGTACCTTTTGGTTCCACTGCTCACTATAGCTTGTTGAATGCATTAAAGGCAGAAAATGTTTCTGTAAATGATGTAACTGTTCTTGATATGCAGCCTCAGGATATTTATGCCGCATGGCAGCGTGGAGAGATAGATGCGGCATATGTCTGGGAACCAACACTAGCAAAATTAATAGGTTTGGATGGTAAAGAAATAGTCAATAGTGGAACATTGGCTCAAAGAGGTATTGTTACTGGAGATATTGGGATAGTCAATAAGGAATTTGCTAAGCAACATCCAGATATAGTAAAAAAATATGTAAAACTTCAAATTAAATCATATGATTATTTTAAAAACAATATTGATGATTCGGCTCAGTCTGTAGCAAAAGAAATTAATACAAGTAAAAAAGATAGCCAAAATCAAATGAGTGAGTTAATATGGCTGTCAGGTAAAGAAGAAATATCTGATAAATATTTGGGTACAAGTTCGAAGAAAGGTAATTTTGCAAAAACTCTTAAAGATACTGCTGATTTTTTGGTCGAACAAAAACAAATAAAGTCTGCTCCAGAATTATCGGAATTTGAAAAAGCTATTAATCCTGAATTTATAGAAAATGCATTGAAAAAATAATATGTATATGGTAATTCGGAGGCAAAATTTTATGAAAACTAGTAAAAAAAATAAGTATATTATTTCTTTGAAAAATGTAGACTTAACTTATAAATCTAATAATACAAAAGTTGATGCTATAAATGATATAAACATTGATATAAAAGAGGGGGAATTCATATGTATATTAGGACCATCAGGATGTGGAAAAAGTACTTTGATGAAAATTATGGCTGGATTTATGAATCCTTCAAGAGGGAAGGCTTTAGTGGATGGAAATAAAATAAATGGTGCTGATCATGATAGAGGAGTAGTTTTTCAACAGCCTGCACTATATCCATGGCTTAGTGTAGAGGATAATGTAAAATTTGGCTTAAGAATGAGGAGAATTCCTAAAAAAGAGGCTGAACAAAGGATAAACTTTTTTCTTGATAGAATTGGTTTAGATGAATTTAGAAAACTTAAACCATATGAATTGTCTGGAGGTATGAAACAACGTGTCGCTATAGCTCGTGTACTTGTTAACGATCCAAAGGTTTTACTGATGGATGAACCTTTTGGTGCATTGGATGCACTTACGAGAGAGCAGATGCAAAATTTATTAAGGCATATATGGAATGAAAATAAAAAAACCGTTTTATTTATTACTCATGATATTGATGAAGCATTGTATCTTGGCACAAAAGTTATAGTTATGTCTAAAAGACCTGGAAGAATAATTAAAGAATTTAATATCAAATTTACTAATTATGAAAATACCAAAAACCTAAGTGATATAAAGTATAGTGAGGAATTTAAAAATTTACATAATGATATACTCGATTTGATTACAGGCAGGTAAATTAAAATTAATACTAGAAAGAAGTGTAATAGAAATGTCAGCAAAAAGAAATGAATTAACACTAAAAGAGGTTATAGATAAATACAATGATGTGTCACCTTTTGTAATTATAAAAGCAGATGTTCAGAGAAGAAGTGTAATTTATACGGATAGAGCAATAAAAGCTGCTGATAAGAATGTACATCAGCTCCAGTCTAGAGGAATATTTTTTTCAATAGGTGAAAAAGAAGACTATTTTCCAGTATCTTTGTTACTCAGGGATGGTACTTCCATTATGACAGGCCCCCTTCCAACAGTTAAAAATCCATATGTTGTAGATTATATTGATGGTAAGTTTTACATTACAGATCATGGAGAAATAGTAGAAGAAGTTGAATATTGGACAAAACCTGATTATTATGAAAAATTTACAAGTAGAGGAACTCCAATGTGGCATATTGCAACTTCAAGGCCTCAACGTATAGATATAGATCCGTATAGCTATTGTCATTTTTGGGATAATGGTAAAGGATGCAAGTATTGCAATATAGGATCAAACTTTAACAGGAACAAAACACAAAATAACAAACCAGCAAGATTAGATCCTCAAGATGTATATGAAACTGTAAAGGAGGCTTTGAAGGAACCGGGAAGACTAGAAAGTATTTTTTTAACAGCAGGTTCAATACTGAGCGGAGATGAAATTTTTGATGATGAAGTTAACTTATATATAGATATACTTCAAGCTATAGGAGAAAATTTTAAGACTAAAAGATTTCCAAGTCAGATGATATCATCTGCATTTAATGAAAAACAGCTTCAAAAAATATATGAAAATACAGGTATTATGTCCTTTACTTCAGATATTGAAGTGCTTGATGAGAAAAAATTTAAATGGATTTGTCCAGGTAAAGATAAATTGATAGGATATAAGGAATGGAAAAGAAGAATAATTGCGGCAGTAGATATATTTGGAAGAGGAAATGTGAATTCTGGAATTGTTGGAGGAGTTGAACTTGCTAAACCTTATGGATTTAAAGATGAAGATGAAGCTCTTAGAGTAATATTAGAAGAGGCTGAAAAGTTTGCTGAAAAAGGAGTAAGTATAGTTCAATGTGTATGGACTCCATATCCTGGATCTGTATTTCAAAATCAGGAAAACCCTTCTCTTGAGTATTATGTGAAATTATCCAAATCTCTTGATGATATTAGAAGAAAATATGGTTTGAATATAGATATGGATAATTACAGAAGATGTGGTAATCATCCAGATACTGATTTATCTAGAGTTATATAAGGGGGAATTAGAGTTGTCTATAAAATTAGAAAATAAAATTATAAAATTGATAAATGATGAAGATACAGTAAAGGTTTTATCTACTGTGGACAAAGATAATATACCACATTCTACATTTAAAAATTTTTTAAATGTAGATAATAATGGTAATATATTATATATGGAATTAATTGAATCATCTATGACAAATAGTAATATGGTAAATAGTATATGGTTTAAGAAAAAAGTATCAATAACTATAAAATCAAAAGATAATGAGAGTTATCAGATAAAAGGTATTCCAGTAAAAGCTTATATAAGTGGACATATATTTAGAAAATATTACAAAATTATTAGAGAGAGAATTGAAGACGGGGATTTGTCTACTGTATGGATAATAGAACCTGAAGAAGTTAGAAATGAGACATATTCTTATAGAAAAAAATTAGAAGAAAAAAAACATCCACTTTTAATTCATTTAGATCGTTTAGCCAAATAAGTTTATTACATTTCAAAATATATTTTAATACTAGCTTTTATATAAACTTATTATAAAAAACTTCATTCAAGCATTGTATTATAATATAGATAATGTTATACTAATATAAATAATTTAATAGTTGTTACTCTTATCAAGAGTGGTGGAGGGACTGGCCCTTTGAAACCCGACAACCGGCATTTATTTTATATGTATCGGTGTCAATTCCTACAGAGTAAATATTATATTCTGGAAGATAAGAAATGTAGTTGTTTTATAAAGTATGTGTTAATAAAAGCTATTTTTCTTATATAGAGAAATAGCTTTTCTATTTATAATACTATATAGTATAGTAAGCTTTTTGATTAAAATAATAAAATGGAGGAATTTAATATGAATGATATACAAAGTAGATTTTTAGATATAATGAATTATAATTTTCCCAAACAACAAAATGACGAAGCTTTTGCAATTTGCCCAAAAACATTTTATTCAGGACTAAGTGATTTTGAGATTAAATCTATGGCACAACTATATGCAATGGCCTATGAAAAAGCAAAATTTAAAGTTCAAAATAAGTTTTAGTAGTTTTTATAATAATAAAATGGTATAAAAGTTTAATTACTAAAATGTTATATATAATTGATTGACTAGAAAAACTAGAGGTCAAATTTTACTTATAAGAAATTTGCTAATTTCTATAAGGTAAAGTTTGACCTTTTTATTTTTTCTATTCTGCTGATAGTATAAAACTAAAGAGCATAGAAAGGTGATTGATATGAGTGTAGAAAGTGTAATAAAATATTTTTCTGATAGAAATATAGAAAATCCTGTTTTTAAATTGAATACTAGTGGTGCTACAGTAGAGCAAGCAGCGGAAACTATACATACTCAGCCAAAGTATATAGCTAAAACACTAGCTTTTAAATTAAAAAACGAGGATATACTGATAGTTGTAAGAGGAGATTTTAAAGTTAGTAATAGAAAATTTAAAGATTTTTTTGGAGTTAAAGCCAGGATGGTTGATAGTGATAAAGTCTTAAATGAAATAGGACATCCAATAGGTGGGTTATGTCCTTTTGGCTTGAAAAATGAAGTAAAAGTATATATAGATGTTTCTATAAAAGATTTTGAATATGTGTATCCTGCTGCAGGCTCAAAAGACTATGCACTTAAAATTTCCCCTAAACAAATACAGGAATTAGTTAATGCAAAATGGATAGATGTCTGTAAAAATTCACAATAAAAGGTATGTTCACTATGATGGATAGTTATGAATTATTTAAAAGTTTAAATAATGATAGAAAGAAAATATTTAATTTAATACAGAAGAATGGTGCTATGACTAAAAATGAAATCCTTAATAGGACAGGCATGAAATTAACTACATTAAATCGTATTATGAATCCAATTGAAAAAGATGGGATTATAGTTCAGAAGTGTATAGGAGAGTCTACAGGTGGTAGAAGACCAATATTATATGACGTAAATGTTTGTGGGTTTTATATTATAGGAATAGATATTTCTAAAATGTATGTACAAGTTTCTATAGTTAATTTGAGAATGGAAATTTTTTATAAAAAAATCTCCAGTATTGATATTTCAAATTCTGTTGATTATCTAATAGATAGAATACAAAATATTATAAATAATGCTTATGTAGAATTAAGGCTTGATATGCTTAAACTTATTGGAATAGGTGTTGCAATTGAAACAGGTTTGTGGAGTAATGTTTCTGTAAAAAAAATGCTTGAGAAGCGTTTAAATTGCAATATAATAATTGAAAATGGTGCAAATTCAGCAGCTATTGCAGAACATCTTTATGGTTCAGGAAAGCAATTTAATAATTTAGCCTATTTTGATTGTGGTCCAAGAATAAGAGAGGGTACAATTTTGCATGGACAAATTGTAAGAAGTGTAAATGACAGTGAATATGTTTTTGAAAATATGCTTTCCTTAAAAAAGGAAAGTATGAATTTAAAGAGAATATTTATTGATATCCAAAAAAATGAAACTTTATCTAAAAGTATCATACTGAACTTTGCAAATGCTTTTGCCAAAAGTATAAAGCTGTATGCTGATTTATTGGATTTGAAATGTGTTATATTAAATGGTCCTTTGACTAATTTGGATTTGTTTTACAAAACTTGTGTGGATTATATTAATAGAGAAATTGTTCTCAAAAGAGGAGGATATTTTAAAGAAAATGCAATTTCCATAGGAACTGCAGCATTGGTAATTGAAAGTTGTATTGAAAATTAGATGTAATTTTCATAAAAATAGAAATAATTTTAAAATTATGTATTGACAAAATATTTCAAAGGTTATAATATAAATACAAGCCAAATATAAAAATAGTTAAATATAATTCTTATCGAGAGAGGCAGAGGGACTGGCCCTATGAAGCCCGGCAACCTAAATGTATATATACATTTAATGGTGCTAATTCCAGCAGAAATACCCTGAAAGATGAGAGACGAGAGGATATAATTTCCTATGGTTTCTCCATAGGAAGCTTTTTATTGTTAATTTAATATTTTATTTGATTGACTAGAAAACTAGAGGTCAAGTTTCATTTATATAAATTTTTAATGAATGAAATTTGATCTTTTTATTATTCCATAAAATATAAATTAAGAAAGGGGAGTATGTAAATGATAAAATTATCTATAATTATATAAAAATCAACTTAAAAATTATGCGCTTTTTACTAAAATAGAAAAAAGTACTATCTTTTAAACAATAATGTCAGAATATATTTAAATAAACGAATATACTATATATTAAAAATATTAGAATAAATAATTTTATTGTGAAAGGAAAATTACTATGAGTAAGAAGACAAAACATATAGCTATTTATGGAAAAGGAGGTATAGGAAAGTCTACAACTACATCTAATATAAGTGCTGCTCTTGCTGAATCAGGATATAAAGTAATACAGATTGGATGTGATCCTAAGAGTGATTCTACCAATACATTAAGAGGAGGAAATTATCTACCAACAGTTTTGGACAGTTTAAGAGAAAGCAATAATGTTAAATTGAAAGATATTTCTGAAGAGGGGTTTGGAGGAGTTTTATGTATTGAAGCAGGTGGACCTGTTCCAGGGGTTGGTTGTGCAGGTAGAGGAATTAATGCAGCAGTTTCTGTTCTTCAAGAACTAGACTTGTTTGAAAAATATAAAGCAGATTATGTATTGTATGATGTTTTAGGAGATGTTGTATGTGGAGGTTTTGCAGTTCCTATAAGAGATGGTATTACAGATAGAGCATATGTTGTAACTTCATCAGATTTTATGGCAATCTATGCTGCTAATAATCTCTTTAAAGCTATAAACAAATATGCTCCAACTGGAGGTGCAAAACTTGGAGGAATAATCGGAAATGGTTTGAGTGCAAATTATTCTAAATCAATAGTTGATGATTTTGCTAAAAAGACAGGTACTAAAGTAGCAGGATATGTTCCAAGATCACTAATAGTATCTCAAAGTGAATTATATGGAAAAACTGTAATTGAAGCTAATCCAAAATCTGAACATGCCAATATATATAGAAATCTAGCAAAATTTATAGCAGAAGATGAAGATTTAAGTGTACCTAATCCATTGAGTGTGAATGAGCTTAGAGACTGGGCCAGGGAATGGGGTGATAAAATATATAAATTTGATTCTAGAATTGTAGAAGGTCCAGCATCTATTTAGAAAAGTTTTTATATTTAACAGAATCTATTTTAATTTAGATGAAAGCATAAAATTACATGTGGCAGATGGTCAGCCTTTTGAAGAGGAAAATATTTTAAACAGATTAAAACCTGATTTGTATATAGGATTAAGCCATCATAGTACCTTGGCTGCAAGGTTAGGAATTCCTTCTGTTGCTATTGATAATTTGGATATATTAGGATTTAATGGTGTTAAGAATTTTATAAAAGCTGTTTATAAGACACTTAATAATAGAAAATTTTTAGAAATACTTTCTAAAAAAGATAGACTACCATATAAAAAAAATTGGTATAACAAAAGTACTAACTGGTATATAAAACAGGAGGTAAAATAGTATGAATATAAATAATACTAGTATAGTTGAAGTCTCTAGAAATAGCTGTGCATTTTCTGGAGCACTTCAGGTAGTTGAAAGCATAGAAAAAGTTGTACCCATTGTGCATTCAACTGCAGGTTGTACAATTCAACAGTATTTGGGAGTAAATAAAGTAAGCGGAAATAAGGGATCTGGTTATGCTGGAGGTGTTCAAGCATCTTCTAGTAATGTAATTGAAAAACAAATTATTTTTGGAGGAACATCTAGATTAAGAGAACAAATAAAAAATACAATTAAGGTTATGGATGCTGATTTATACGTAGTTTTAAGTGGATGTGCTACTGAATTGGTAGGTGATGATATACCGGCTATGACGAAGGAAGCCCAGGAACAAAGGTATCCTGTTATAAATATACAAACTCCAGGATTTAAAGGAGATATACACTACGGATATGAAGTCACATTAAGGACTTTAATTGAGCAGTTACCTAAAATTTATGAAGTGATTTCTGAAAGAGTAAAAGGGCTTGTAAATGTATTTGGGGTTATTCCAAACCAGGATGTATTTTGGCAGGGAAACTTATTTGAGTTGAAAAGAATTCTGGAGTCCATAGGATTAAAAGTAAATACTTTATTTGGTTTTGGACAAAATATTGAGAACTGGAGACAAGTCCCTAATGCCGAGTTGAACTTGGTGTTTTCACCTTGGGGAATAAAAGCAGCAAAATATTTAAAGGATAAATACAATATACCTTATTTAAATTTTGAAAGTTTACCTGTAGGTCTCAGCAGCACATCTTCATTTATAGAAAAAGTCGGCAACCAACTTAGTATAGATGAAAACAAAATAAATGAATTTATAAAAAATGAAGAAAGCAAGCTTAATTATTACTTGGAAAATATAGCAGATTTTTATTATGAATATAACTTACAGAAAGAATTTGCAATTGTTTCTGAAATAGGCTATACGTTGGGAATAACTGAATTTCTGGTGGAAATAGGATTCATACCTAAAATTATTATTATTACGGATGTTTCAGAAGATAATTATGGGGAATACTTAGAGAAAAAATTACATGCTCTATTACCTTTAAATCGAGTGAATTTATATTTTGAAGAAGATTTAGAAAAAATCAATGAAATCATTAAAAATAGTGAAGCTGAATTGATACTTGGAAGTTCTCTGGAAAATAAAATATCCGATGAAATTAATGTACCGGTTCAACATATTTCTTTCCCTATATGGGATAGTGTGATTTTAGATAAAACATATGTCGGATATAAAGGTGCAGCCACTTTACTTGAAGATATAGCCACATTGATTAGAAATTTTAACTGATATAAGGAGTGTAATTCATAATGGAGGAAAGAATTTAAATTGAGCCCAGTACCGTATTGGACAAATAATAGTGAGATATGCAATTATAAAAATAATGGTATACAGGTTACATTTGTGAAACTTCCTGTAGGTGCACCATCAGCTGTGAGTACGCTAGAACAATTAATTGCTTGTGGTGCAAAAATATTTATAGGAATAGGACTTGCAGGAAGTTTACAACCTATTGGAACTGAAAAATTAGGTAAGCGTGTTAGTAAAATAAAAGATATTTTATTGAATAATATTCAAAATATATTAAAAAATATATAGAAAAAAATAAATTTATATATTATTAAAAAGTTATGTCAACTAATTTTGAAAATGTC
>NZ_JAHHUY010000045.1:0-16686 GCF_019144085.1 Clostridium tyrobutyricum | reverse complement strand
GACATTTTCAAAATTAGTTGACAGGAATAATTCAAAAGGCTTTACCAAAAACATTTTTTATGATAAAACTAGATTATATTTGAAACACTGGAGGTAATTTTATGAAAAATTTTGATGTAGTAATTATTGGCGGAGGACCTTCCGGTTCATCTTTAGGATATATGTTAATTACTTCTGGAGTATCGGTTTGCATTATAGAAAAAGAAACTTTCCCACGTTTTAAATTATGTGGTGGATTGTTAACAGAAAAAACTGTTGAACTTATTGAAGACATTTATAATGAACCATTTCAAAATTTCAAGCAAAAAATATCTGATGTGGCAGTCTACATGGATTCATCAAAAATCATAGACACTGACACAAAGTCAACTTTTGCTTTAGTGGAAAGAATGGACTTTGACAAATACTTGATAGATAAATATAAAAAATCAGGTGGCACTCTGATGGAAAAATCTTATATTCATAAAATTGATATAAATAAACAGATTATTGAAACCAACAATGGTGAAAAAATAAATTTCAAAATGTTGGTTGGTGCTGATGGAGCAAACAGTTGGACAAGAAAATTAATCAACAGCAAATACAGACCCAATGGATTTTGTATTGAGTCTACTTTCCAAAATACCAGATTAAAAAATAAAATAAATTTATTTTTTAATTTAAATAATTCAGGGTATACCTGGATTTTTCCAAAGGGAAATTCTTGTACTGTAGGAGTTGGAGAACCTCTAGATAGAAATCAAAATATTGTAGAGCGATTTGATGAATTTATTTCTGATAATGTTCCTTATAGTCTTTCAAGTAAAAGAGGAGCTTTTATTTCATACGGAAAATATGTAAAAACTCCTGCTAAAAATAACATATTACTTTTAGGTGATGCTGCAGGACTTGTAGATCCAATAACTGGCGAGGGAATTTATTTTGCACTTAAATCTGCTCAACTGGCAAAAGACTCCATTATGTGTACAAAGCATAACAACTATATGGACACTGATATTATATACAATCAAAAAATAAAGATAATACATAAAAAAATTGAAGATGGAAATTTTCTAAATAAGATAGTCTTCAATAGAAAATTATCAAAGAGGGCCATTTTTAAATTGCTGAGAGGTAAATCTGATTTATTCTCTTACATATGTAAAAATATAATTTCAAATTATAATACAAGCTATAGATATTTTGCAATTAAATATCTGCTGGGCAAAAACAAAAATGACACTCACATTAAATAAACACAGTGAGTGTCATTATATTTAATCTAAAAGCTTATTTAATATACTCTTCCATTGATCTATAATCTATATTTTCATTGTTTTGTACTATTTTAACAGATGATGTATAAATATCCGCAGTATTCAAACATGTAAATATAATTACATCATGTGCAAGAGCAGTGTGTCTTAATTCAAATCCAGGTGTACCACTCTCATATCCTACGGTAGCAGTATTTATTACTATGTCAAGTTTCTTTTGTTTAAGTGCATGTATTGCATCACTTATGCTCAATGCTGTACATTTTATTCCATTGTTGCTCAAAAATTTATAGGTACCTTCAGAGGCAAAAATGCTAAATCCTAAATTTTGATATTTTGTTGCAACATAAACTGCCTCTTTTTTATCTACATCATTTACTGAAATATATACACTTCCACTTTTATATATTTCAATTCCCGATGCCCTGAATGCTTTATATACAGCCTTGTCTTTATCAAAATCCACTCCAAGAACTTCTCCTGTGGATTTCATTTCAGGTCCTAATGCAATATCAACTCCCGGCAATTTTTTATTCGAAAATACCGGCATTTTAACTGCAATCATTTTATTGTATTTATACATATCCTGCTTGTATCCAAAATCCTTTATATTGCCTCCAAGCATAATATCTACTGCAATCTTTATCATAGGTATATCTGTAACCTTGCTTAAAATAGGAACTGTCCTAGAAGCTCTGGGATTTACTTCAATTACATATACTTTTTCACCGTCAAAAGCATATTGAACATTTAAAAGACCCTTTACATTCAATGCTTTTGCAATTTTAGAAGTATATTCTTCTATTTTTCCAAGTACATTTTCACGAAGATCAAATGTAGGATAAATAGCTATACTATCCCCAGAGTGAACTCCAGCTTTTTCCACATGTTCCATTATACCAGGAATTATAAGATCTTTTCCGTCTGATATTGCATCAACTTCAATTTCTTTTCCTGTTATATATTTATCTACAAGTACAGGGTAATCTTTAGATAAATTTACCGCCTCTTTAAGATATTTAGAAAGTTCACGGTCATTGTACACAACTTTCATGGCTCTTCCACCTATTACATAAGAAGGTCTTACAATAACAGGATATCCAATCTTCCCCACAAGTTCGTCTGCTTCTTCAAGACTTGTTACAGAACCTCCTATAGGTGAATTTATATTTAATTTTTCAAGAAGTACTCTAAACTTTTCCCTATCTTCTGCCAAATCTATTGATTGGAAAGAGGTACCTAAAAGATTTATACCTCTATCATCTAGTTTTTTTGCCAGATTAAGAGCTGTCTGTCCTCCAAACTGAACTATAACTCCATCAACTTCCTCTTCATTTATTACATTCATTACATCGTCTATATAAAGTGGATCAAAATACAATTTGTCAGAAGTATCAAAATCCGTACTTACAGTTTCAGGATTGTTGTTTATTATAATAGCTTCTTTTCCTGCATCTTTTATGGCCCACACACCATTTACACAACAATAATCAAATTCTATTCCCTGTCCAATTCTAATAGGGCCAGAACCTATTACCAGTATTTTTTCATTATTGGAAACTACATTATCACTTTCAAGATCATAACATGAATAATAGTATGATGTCTTCGCCTCAAACTCACCACTGCATGTATCTACCATTTTATATACAGATTTTATTCCATTTATTTCACGCATTTTTTTCAAATCTTCCAGTTTCATACCAATCAACTTACATATGTATTCATCTGTAAATCCCATAATTTCAGCTTGATGTATAGTATCTACATTTGGAACATTTTCTATAAGCTTATTTTCCATATCAACTATATTATTTATACCAAATAGAAACCATCTATCTATCTTGGTGATTCCATGAATTTCATCTATACTCATACCTTTTCTAAAAGCCTCAGCAATGGCAAATAGTCTCTCATCATCCTGCAGCTTTATTTTATCTAATATTTCATTTATACTCATATCATTGAATTTATCCAATTTAAGACCTATTATTTTGCCTTCCAGGCTTATAACTGCTTTTAAAAGAGCACTTTCAAAGTTTCTATCTATTGACATAACCTCTCCAGTAGCCTTCATCTGAGTCTTTAACTTTCTATCCGCCTTTTTAAATTTATCAAAAGGCCATTTTGGTATTTTAACTACGCAATAATCAAGAGCCGGTTCAAATAATGCACTTGAATTTCCAGTTACATAGTTTTTAAGTTCATCCAATGAATAGCCAATTGCTATTTTGGCAGCAATTTTAGCTATAGGATATCCTGCAGCCTTGGATGCAAGTGCACTTGATCTACTAACTCTTGGATTTACTTCTATGACCCTGTAAGTATTGCTGTCAGGATCCAATGCAAATTGTATATTACATCCGCCTTCTATTTTGAGGTCACTTATAATCTTTATGGCTGACCTTCTAAGCATCTGATATTCCCTGTCTGTAAGTGTTTGAGATGGTGCCACCACTATGCTATCACCTGTATGTATTCCAACAGGATCAATATTTTCCATATTACAAACTATCATGCAGTTGTCTTTTTTATCTCTCATTATTTCATATTCAAGTTCTTTCCATCCGGAAAGACTTTCTTCAAGTAAAATCTGTGTTATAGGACTGGCATCAAGTCCGTTTTCACATATTTCCATATATTCTTGATAGTTGTGTGCAATGCCTCCGCCAGTTCCACCCAAAGTATAAGCCGGTCTTATTATTATGGGAAGTTTTACTTTGTTTAGAAATTCTTTGCATTGTTCTGAATTCGTGGCAATTGTTCCTACAGCTATAGGCTCATCTATAGTTTCCATTAAATTCTTAAAGCTCTCTCGATCTTCAGCATTTTTTATTGATTCAACTTTTATTCCCAATAATTCTACATTGTATTTATCAAGCACACCATGCTTGTCTAAATCCATCGCCAAATTCAATGCTGTCTGTCCTCCGAACCCTGCTAAAATGCCGTCTGGTCTTTCCCTTTCAATTATCTTTTCTACAGCTTCAACTGTTAATGGTTCTATATACGTTTTATCTGCAATATTTTTATCAGTCATTATAGTTGCCGGATTACTATTTATAAGTATAGTTTCTATTCCTTCACTTCTAATAGCCTCACAAGCCTGTGTCCCTGAATAATCAAATTCCGCAGCTTGACCTATTATTATAGGCCCTGATCCTATAATCAAAACCTTTTTCAAGCTCTTTCTTAATGGCATTTTATCACTTCTCCTTGTTTACTTTACTAAAGTCATAGATTTTAAAAATTTATCAAATAGATAAGATGATTCAGTTGGTCCCGGTGAACCTTCAGGATGGAATTGGACTGAAAATATGGGCAAAGTTTTATGTCTCATTCCTTCTACAGTATTGTCATTTAAATTTACATGGGTCACCACAATTTTATTCTTGTCCAAACTATTTTCTCTAACTGCATAGCCATGATTTTGAGAGGTTATAAAACCTTTTTGAATATCTTTATCATAAACCCCATGATTTCCACCTCTATGTCCGAATTTCATTTTGTATGTATCTCCACCTAGTGCAAGACACATTAATTGATGTCCAAGACATATTCCAAAAGTCGGAACTCCGCTTTCTATTATCTTCTTAATAGTTGGAATAATATTTTCTAATTCTTTAGGATCTCCAGGTCCATTTGCAATTAATATTCCCTCAGGACTTATACTCATTATCTTGTCATAAGAAGTATTATAAGGAAAAACAACTATATCGCATTTTCTATCAATTAAATTATTTATTATGTTTTTCTTTGCTCCAAAATCAAGAACTGCAACTCTTGGACCATTTCCTGCAATATGCTTTATTGTTTTTATACTTACCTCGTCAACAAGATTCTTGTATTCGTAAGATTTAAGTATATTTTTTATTTCATAAATAGATTCATTTTCACTGCATATTACACATTTCATAGTTCCATGAGATCTTATTTTTTTAGTTATACTTCTAGTATCAACCCCACTTATACCAACCACTTCATTTTTCAAAAGAAATTTTTCAAAACTATCTTGACTTAAATAATGGGATGTATTGTTATATCGATTCTTGACTATTATTCCCTTTGCCTGAACTTTTTCTGATTGGCTTACAGAATAGTCAATTCCATAATTTCCTATATGGGGATAACACATATTTATAATTTGACCTGCATAAGATGGATCAGTAAGTATTTCCTGATAACCTGTCATTGAAGTATTAAAAACAAGCTCGCCAACAGCAATACCCTGTTTTCCTATAGAACTGCCCATAAATACGGTTCCATCTTCCAAATACAAAATAGAATTCATAATATACCTTCTTTCTAAATATCCTGATTACCTAAAGTTGCTACCATAACTGCCTTTATAGTATGAAGTCTGTTTTCTGCTTCATCAAATACTATAGAATTTTCACTTTCAAATACCTCATCTGTCACCTCAAGGGCTTCAAGTCCAAGTTTATCATGTATTTTTCTAGCTATACTAGTATCTAAATTGTGGAAGGAAGGTAGACAGTGCATAAACTTAACTTCATTGTTATTACAAAGATCTATTAATTGTTTATTTACCTGATATGGAATAAGTATATCTATTCTATCCTTCCATAGTTCTTCTTTTTCTCCCATCGAAAGCCACACATCAGTGTATACAATATCTGCTCCATTAACATTTTCACTTATATTATCACTAACAGTTATGCTTCCGCCAGATATTTCAGTATACTTTTTACACTGTTCAACTAAATTATTGTCAGGGAAAAGTGATTTAGGAGTAATTATCTTAAAATTCATACCTACTTTTGATGCACCTATCATAAGTGCATTTGCCACATTATTTCTTCCATCACCTATATATACGAAATTCATTTCATTAAATGGTTTGTTTACATATTCTTTGGCAGTGAGAAAATCAGCCAGAACCTGTGTTGGGTGATCCTCATCTGTGAGTCCGTTCCAAACAGGCAGTTTAGAATATTCAGCTAATATTTCAACATTTCTCTGTGAAAATCCCCTATACTCTATACCATCGAACATTCTTCCCAATACTCTAGCTGAATCCTTTAATGATTCCCCACTTCCTATATGACTTTCTGAAGAATTTATGTAAGTTACATTTGCTCCCATGTCATGAGCACTTACTTCAAAAGAGCATCTTGTTCTCAGTGATTCTTTTTCAAATATTAGTGCAATGTTTTTATTTTCAAGTCTTTTTTTCTGATTGCCATTTCGTTTCTCTATTTTTAATCTCTTAGATAAGTCTAAAAGATATTCTATCTCTTCCATTGTAAAATCTTTTAAAGTTAAAAAACTTTTTCCTTTTAAGTCTATCATAATATTTTCCTCCAACATCATACTTCATATTTTATTTTCTCAGCATCATCGTATTATAATTATACATTTATATTAATAAAAATTCAATATGTTTTTATAATTTTTTATATGCTCCTAGTATTGATTATACTATAATTTATAGGAGTATATAGCTCTGTTTTATAGTATTTTACAAATAATATTTACGTATATTAATTAGTATATTTTATAAAATATATACAATAAAAAAGAGATAGGATTTTATTGACTCCTTGTCTCTCAAGCAATATTATACATTATGTATTATGAAACAATGACTGTATATTTATTCGTACTATTTTTACTACAAATTAACCAAATCATAATTTTTACTTCCAAGTCCTATCTTTTCGCCGTATGTAAGAGTTCTTATTCCTCTCCAAAAAAGTAATTTTACGTCCGGTCTCAATTTATCTAAACAAGCTTTGTCAATAGCTATGGGGTCTGTAGATGCAAATATGCCTATGTCTCCGTTTATGGGAATCATAGGATGTCCTTCACAATCGCATCCAGCTGTAATATCAAGTGCAAAAGACACATAAATATTATTTTTATCTTTTGCAGCAGCCAATGCATATTCAGCCAATCTTTCATTAAATGACATGGAAAAAGTTTGAAACCAATTGCTGGTAATTGCATTATGTGGACAAACTGCCTGGCAGGAAGAACATCCTATACATATGTCTTTATCAATTTTAGCCCATTTTTTTATTGTTATGGCATCTACTGGACAATGGGTCCTGCAAACACCGCAAGTTCTACACATAAATGGTATAATTATAGGTTTTGAATTAGCATGCTGATCCAATTTACCTCCCCTTGCGGCACACCCCATGGCCAACTGTTTTACGGCTCCACCAAATCCTGCAAGAATATGTCCTTTAAAGTGACTTAAAACTATAAGCTGATTTACGTCTGCAATTTTTTTTGCTATCTTGCATTTTTTAAAATGTTTTTTATTTATAATTACATTTTTAAAATCTTCTCCATTTTCTCCATCTGCTATTACAATTGGTATTCGTGTAAAACCATGCTCTTTTCCAGTCTTAACATGAGCTTCTCTTGTCATTCTCTGACCTCTATAAAGTACATTTGTCTCTATGAAAGAACTATTTATTTTTTTCTCTTCCATGTAATCTATTATACTATTAAAATTTTCAGGTTTAATATAGGTTCTATTGCCCTTTTCTCCCATATGAACTTTAAGTGGTATAAATTTTTCCAAAGATATATTTTCTTCTTCTATCAATTTAGTCAACACTTCTCGTGAGGCTCCATTAACTACTTCAACTCCTGAATGGGATTTTACTGGTTTAAAATAAACTCTTGGCAATCAATTCACCTTCTACTCTAATAATGTTTTAAAACTCTACAACTATATTTTTAAGAGTTCCTATATCTTCAATAGAACATTCCACAATATCTCCATCTTTAAGAACTTTTATAGGATCAAATCCCATACCTACTCCACTTGGTGTACCTGTAGATATTATGTCTCCTGCTTTTAAAGTAAGTCCATTTGATAGATTGCTTATTATATATGGTATATCAAAAATAAGATTCTTAGTATTGGAATTTTGTCTCAATTCACCATTTACTGTGCATTTTATATCAAGCTCTACAGGAAAAGGAGCCTTGCTCTTATGAAGTATAGCAGGTCCCATAGGACAGAAACTATCAAGGCTTTTTCCTTTAAACCATTGACTGTGTCTGCCTTGTAAATCTCTAGCAGACACATCATTTATTATTGTATACCCAAATATATAATCTTCTACATCTTCTTTTCTTATATTCTTTCCATCCTTTCCTATTATTACTGCAAGTTCTGCTTCATAATCAACCTGTTTAGTAACTTTTGTAGAAAATTTTATACTATCATTCTGTCCTATAGCCGGACTTGCCGCTTTTGTAAAATATATTGGATTCTCAGGTATGTCATTTCCAGTTATTCTAGTTATCTTTACTTCTTTTACATGATCTACATAATTCTTTCCGAGACAAAAAACATTTCTTCTTGGATATGGAATTGGTGCAATTAATTTTATTTCATCCAATAATATAGTAGGTACTTTTTCATTTTTTAACAGCTCTCCTATTTTATGAATCATATCATTAGATGAACTTTCTATAAGTTCTACCATTGTTTTAGGTGGATTTCCTTCTCCAATACTTTTAAATATATATTGAAGATTTACTACATCATTCTCTTTTAGTATACCTATATTTTCCAAACCATCTTTTAAATAAGTAACAAATTTCACAATTACACCTCCTATTTAATAGAATCTAAGCTTTGCCTATACAGTACATCCAATTTTTATCTTCCTCTACTCCAAGATCTATATGGGAATAACCTGCATCCAAGAAAATTTGTTTTAATTCATCTGGTGTATATACATTCATTTTATCTTCGTATTGACTATATTCTTCTCTATGTTTTTCATCCATGTACATTTCATTTATCACTATGAATTTTCCAGTAGGTTTTAAAATTCTTTTTATCTCTTTGAAACTTTCTACTATATTTGGCCAAAAGTATATGGTTTCAACAGCTGTAGCCATATCAAATTCACTATCTTTAAAAGGCAGTTTTTCTACACTGGCATTATAAATTTCTACTCTTCCCTCCTCAATCAATTGTTTATTAAATTCTTTTGACCACTTAACACAGTCCTTAGAATAATCAATGCCTATTACTTTTCCTGTTTTGGACATAGATGCCAATCTATTTACAGTCCTTCCACCACCGCATCCTGTATCTATAATTTTAAGATTTTCATCAATATTAATTTTATCCAATCCCCATCCCGTTAGTGCAAAATGTCTTTCATTCATATCATCTGCCACCATCTTTCCAGTCTCACCTGATGGTTTTCTGCATTGATTCAATCTTCTAGCAATTTCACTCATATTAAATAACCTCCTTTTTAAATTTAAAGTGCATAATTCTTAATAATTACAGCCTTTATTTTATCATAACCTATATCTTCCGGGAGTAATTCCTTAATTGGATGAAGTCTTTCACATCCAACTTTTTTTATTATTGATATTATCTGATTTTCTTCTTTCTCAGTAAATACATCATTAAAGTTTATATTAAAGTTTTCTTTATTATCTTCCTCCAAATATTTGGTAAGATGATTCAATATAGTTGATATTGTAAGTTGCCTCTTTTTAGCAATTTCTCCTATTCCCATATTCTCTTTAACCATATTCATGGTTATTTCATAAGTTTTTAATTTTCTATTTATATTATTTTCATGTGAACTGTTATCCCTATTCTCTTTTTTAAAATTCCATTTTACATCTATATTGTTTTCTTTAACATAATTTCTGATTTCATCCAAAAATCCAGAACCATATTTTTTTAATTTAAGTTCTCCTACTCCTGATATGTCCAGCATCTGTTCTTCTGTACATGGATACCTGCTGCTAAGTTCTTTTAGAGTACTATCTGAAAAAATCAG
Organism: Clostridium tyrobutyricum; assembly: GCF_019144085.1. GTDB lineage: Bacteria > Bacillota > Clostridia > Clostridiales > Clostridiaceae > Clostridium_B > Clostridium_B tyrobutyricum_A. The sequence goes on along the minus strand of NZ_JAHHUY010000045.1, from coordinate 6,632 downwards.
ATATGGTGGTACACTTTCTTCTCTTGCCATATTCATTCTAAGCACTCTAAGAGCTTCAAACAACTTATTGTTCACACTTATCTTTTTAGCTTTAAATCTCTCTTTTAGTATAACTTTATCTATTCCCTTCAATATCTTTACTGATTCTTCATTTAAAATTACTGTAGGATATTCCCCTTCTTTTAATGATATATATCCATGTGCTATAAGAGTATTTATAAAATTAGAGAGATTTTGCTTAGAATACTCTTTCATTATTCCATATGTGGAAAGTAGATTAAACCTGTTATACATAACTTTTTTTTGCATGGAACCTCTCAAAACATCTATTATCATGTTAACTCCAAAATCTTTCTTCATTCTATATACACAGGACAACACTTTCTGTGCATCTATTGTCTTATCAACATATTCACCTTCAGTTATGCAATTACTGCAATTTCCACATTCCTCATATTCTACTTCTTCTCCAAAATAATTTAAAATATATTTTCTAAGACAGCCATTGTAGTGTACAAAATCAACCATTTGCTGTAATTTTTTATATTCATTTAATTTTCTATTTTCCGATTGTATACTGTTTTCAATTAAATACTTCTGTGTGATTATATCCTGTGGTGAGAACATCAATATACATTCACTTGATTCTCCATCACGTCCCGCTCTACCTATTTCCTGATAATAACTCTCTATATTTCGCGGCATATTATAGTGAATTACATACCTTACATTGGATTTATCTATACCCATGCCAAAGGCATTTGTAGCTACTATGACATTTACCCTGTCATATACAAAATCTTCCTGATTCTTTTTTCGTTCATTATCAGACAACCCGGCATGATATCTAGTAACAGAAATATTATTTCTATAAAGCTTATCATATATATTGTCTACTTCTCTTCTAGTTGATGCATATATTATACCTGCCTGCTGGATATTTTCATTTATGTAATTAAGTAAATAAGTAAACCTATCACCTATTTTAAGACAGCTTATCTTTAAATTTTCCCTGTCAAATCCTGATATGAATACTTTTGGAGATTTTAATTTTAGCTGATCTATTATATCTTTTCTTACTTCTTCTGTTGCAGTCGCTGTAAAGGCTGTAACTACAGGTCTTGTATCAAGAGTATTTATAAATTTACATATATATCTATAACTGCTTCTAAAATCATGTCCCCACTGAGATACACAATGAGCTTCATCAATAGCTACCTGGGATATGGATATATTTTTTATAATATTGCAAAATTCTATGGATTCCAATCTTTCAGGAGCAATATAAAGTATTTTTATTGAAGCCTCCCTCAGTCTTGATATTATTGACAGCATTTCATGCTGATTTAAAGAACTGTTTATATAGTCCGCACCTATTCCCAAACTCTTTATGCCGTCCACTTGATCCTTCATTAAAGAAATCAGAGGTGAAATTACAAGTGTAATACCATCAAATATTAGAGCAGGAACCTGGTAGCATACAGATTTTCCTCCTCCTGTAGGCATTATTGCCAAAGTATCGTTTTTGTTTAATATATTGTTTATTATATCTTCCTGTGAACTTCTAAAACTCATGTATCCATAATATTTTTGCAAAATTTTCAATGCACTATCAGACACTAAATCATACACCTCCTGAACTAATTTTATATTTATTATAACACTCATTAATTATGTATTGAATCAAGTATTCTAAGCTGTAATGTTATCAAATAAGCATCTTTCCTTATAACCACTATACTATATTTATGATTTTTTATAATGTATTTTACAGCACTAAAATATTTATTATCAATTTCATATATTATTTCATTATTTTTATCTACAAACTGATATATATTTTTTGAAATTTTTATATATAAGTTATCCCATTCATTAATATTTGTATTTACAACTGAAATTTGAAATATTATACCTCGCGATTTTAATATATTTAAAAGATAATTATACTTTTTATCAATTTCAAAGTTATGCTGTTCAAGTTTTTGTTTTATTGCAAATATACTACAGTATCTTTCTTCCCCCTCTTTTATTTGAGATTGTAGATTGTTTATCTTTTTATCTAAATATTTTATCCTATTTTTTATCTTTCTGTCATAATTTTTTATCATTTTTAAAAATATATTTTGAGTTTCATCCATATCTAAAATTCCCCTTAAAGTTGAAATACTGTAACAATTCATATAAAATATATACAGGTGATATTATGAGTAAATTTTATACATTAATGATAAAAAGTATATACAATATAAAAAGCTCCCTGTTTTCAAGTATAAATTATTTAGGAAAATTCTTCAATGATAAAAAGACTATTGATTCTATGTACAAAGACATACTGGAAAATAAAACTTCTAAAATAAATACCTTGAACAAAAGACTAAAATCCATAGATCAAAAAACAAGGAAACTGGATATTGAAATTCATGATATAAAACATTCCATAGGAACAAAAGAAAATCTTATAAAAAGTATTCAGCACTTTACATCCCAAAGAACAAATCAGATATAATAAATGCGACCAGCTTAGTAGTGGTCGCATTTATTATATCTGATTCTAAAATACAAACTATATTCCTAAAATATCTGATACTTTATTCTGGTCAAATCCTAAAATATACTCACCGTCTATTACTATAACCGGAACACCTCTATAACCTTTTTTCATCAAATCTTTTCTTGCTTCTGCATCTGTAGTTATATTATGCTCTACAAAATCCACATTGTTTTCCTTAAAAAATTCCTTGGCTGCGTGACAGTATTGACAAGTGCTACTTGTAAATATATCAACTTTACTCATGATATCATCTCCTACTAAAACTTTATATAATCATGCAATATTTTTATTTAATTCATAATAGCACATGAAATTATAAAAATCAATATTATACAATAACATTTATCATATAATCAAATATTCTCTTTTTATATTATACTAGTATATCAAAAAAAGTTTCATCTATACTATTTGCTCTTCTTCAAGATAAAATTCCTCGGAATCTCCATCATAATTGAAAATTTCTGCATATCTTCCCCAATCTATTATAGTATCCATAATGTCTTCAATTTCACCCTGTGGAAAATATTTTTTAAATAATTCCTTGAAAAATTCTTCTTTCATAGTGTGATTCTTCTTATTGTTCAATACATTTGTAATTAGACGAAATGTAGATATCTTTTCTATTTGATCTTTAAATAAAATTTTCTTATCTTCCTTATCCATATCTACAAACTTTTTTCCCAGATTAGTTATAAATATGTCTCCTTCTTTTACCTCTGACAATTCAAGTATAGACAGCCCTTCTATATTAGGAAATATATCATCAGTTTCCATCATTAAATCCCTTCCAAGCTGGTATATGTCCATTTTACCCCCATTGTCATCTATAAGTTCTAAAAGTCCTACCATAACTCCAATTTGTGCAATTGGTATTTGTACAAATTTTATATTTTTACTTTTGTTCAGATCCATATTTTCAATTTCTTCATCTAATTTTTTAGTTTTACCATTGGTAAGTAATTTATAGACTTCATCTACTATTTTTTCAAATTCAAGTGATTTTCTATTTCTAGGATGTGGTAAATTTATATCAACTTCTTCTACTATAGTAGCTGGATTTTTGCTAAGCATTATTATCCTATCCGCCATAAGCACAGCCTCTTCTATACCATGTGTTATCATAACTATACTTTTTATAGGCATTCTCTTTTCCTGCCAAAGCTCTACAATTTCAGTTCTTAAATTTTCAGCCGTCAGAAAATCCAGTGCGGAAAATGGTTCATCAAGACATAATAATTTTGGCTCTACAGAAAGAGCCCTGGCAAGACCAACTCTTTGTTTCATTCCACCTGAGAGTTCCTTTGGATAAGCTTCTTCAAATCCATCAAGTCCTATTAAATCTATCAATTCCTCAGCTTTTCTATTTCTATACTGTTTTGGGAATCCATTTGCCTCCAGTCCTATTTCAACATTCTGCTGGACTGTAAGCCATGGATATAGTGCAAATGTTTGAAATACAATGGCCGTATCAGGATTAACACCGTTAACCTCTTTTTTGTAAAACGTAACATGTCCTTCATCTGGTTTCATAAGTCCTGTCATTATTCTCAATAGAGTAGATTTTCCAGATCCCGATGGTCCTAATATAGCTAAAAATTCCCCTTCATTTATAGTCAAGTTTATATCTTTTAATATAGGCTTTTCAAAATTTCCAAAGCATTTGGCTACACTTGAAATTTTTATAAACTCTTTTTTATTGTTCATCATATATACCTCCTACAATTCTATTTTGAATTTATCATCCGATAGAGCATATAATCTCTTCCATACAATATTGTTGATACCAACTACAAAAATACACATAACAATAGTGCCAAGAAGAAGCATTGGATAATTTCCTCTTTCTGTAGCTGTCGATATTAATGATCCCAATCCTTTTGTTGTAAGAATCTTTCCACCGAAATTCACATATTCAGATACAATACTTGCATTCCAGCATCCACCTGCAGCTGTAACCATGCCAGTTACAAGATATGGGAAAATAGAAGGTATTATTAGCGTTTTCCATTTTTTCCATCCTTTAATACCATATATAGTAGAAGCCTCTTTCAAATCCTCAGGTATTGACGATGCTCCTGCAATTACATTAAATAATATATACCATTGTGTACCCATAAGCATTAAAACTATTGAAGCTATACTAAGTCCACCCAATTTATTTACAAAGAATATCAATATAACAGGAAAAAGTGCAGTTGCAGGAATAGAAGCCACAACCTGTATAATAGGTTGAAGTATACTGGCAGCTTTCTTGTTCATGCCTATGACTACTCCCAATGGTACTGTCCATATAAGAGCTATAACCTGAGCTGAAATTACTCTTAAAAATGTATATACTGCTGCTGGAACAACTTCAAGTAATTCATTCATTGAAAGATTTTTTAAAAGTAATACTGCATTTGCTATACAATAAACTATTATTGCAAAAATTATTATTCTAAATATCCACTTTCCTATTCCATTTCCTATTTTGTTCCTACTTCTTGGTTTTCTATAATGTTTGATAAAAAACTTGTCTATTTCAGAGTTAACTTTTTCAAATACTACTTTTAATATTTTATCTATAAAAAATTCTACTATAACAGATCTTCTGAAAAAAGTAAGTACAAATGAGTGCTGCTCTTCTCCTGATTGTGTAAGTTCCATCTTAAATTTATCTGACCATACAGTTATAGGTCTCCATATCAATACATACATAAGCACAATAACAAATACGAGTGCGGCTATACCCCACATAAGTGCCCTATAATTTTGCTCATTGGCTGCGGTCTGTAGAAATGATCCTATCCCTGGCAATCTAAAATCTTTTCCTCTCAGTGTAAACATCTCACATACCATAAGGAAAAACCATCCTCCAGCCCATGACATAATACTGTTGAATACCAAACCTATAACAGAAACTGGCATCTGTATCTTTTTGAAATTCTGCCACTTGTTTAGTCCGAAGATTTTAGCAGCATAGTTAAAATCTTTTGGGATTGATTTTATTGAATGATAAAAACTAAAAGTCATATTCCATGCTTGTCCTGTAAATATAAGTACTACACAAGATAGTTCAAGCCCAAAATTACTATGTGGAAATAATTTTATCAATCCTAAAACTACAGCAGGCAAAAATGACAATACAGGTAGAGACTGAAGTATGTCTAAAAGTGGTATCATTACTTTCTCTGCATTTTTATTATGAGCTGCTGTATAACCATATATAATGGTAAATATAAAAGACAAAATATATGCTGCAGTCATCCTCCCTACTGATTTCAAAACATATCCCGGTAGATCACTTATATCTGTTGAAATTGCAAGTGCATCTCCACTTCCCTCAGATAAGTTTCCTGCTGAAATAATCAAATAGAGTATTGAAGCTATTGCTAACAGTATGATTATATCCACAACTCCAAATTTTCTACTGACTATAGTCTTTTTAATATGCATCATTAAACCTCCTATTTAGCCTATAGAATATCATGCATCTTTTAAAATATTTTCTTAAAATAAAAAAAGCCCTATAAAAAGGCTCCAAAAAACGCAAAGATATTAAGACTAGATACAAAATTCTTCGTGGAGTTTTGGCACTATATGGCGTTGAGTTATAACTCAGCTACATTAAGTAGAACCTTAATTCGGCAATACCTGTTAACCCATTGGCATCTCTCGATATTTTTGGGTAGCAGCATATATCTCATATAGGAGCCTCACCTAACAAATAAAATATTCAATTAATAATTATTACGTTTGTAATTATATTCTTATACTTCTTTTTTGTCAACAAATATTAATTATAGTCAGGAGTTTTATATGATTGAATTGTGATAATGTCTTAGTATACCGCATTTGATTATGTCCCAAATAAACAAGTTTATATTATAATAAAACCTCATGACTAAGAAATGAGGTGGACAAAATCAGAAAGGTGATTTTAACAATGAATGAGAATGCAAAGTATAACATAATCAAAAAATTAGTAGAGAGTAATGGTAACAAGAAAAGAGCTGCCATACAGATTAATTGTACTGTTAGACACATTAACAGAATGATTAAAGGGTATAAGGGACTTTTTTATACATGGAAATCG
>NZ_JAHHUY010000044.1:0-19252 GCF_019144085.1 Clostridium tyrobutyricum | reverse complement strand
ATTGAAATAGCTCAATGTAGAACACATTATAAAAAATAATAAAACACAGCAGTAAATACTAATTTTATATAATATTTATAAAAATTAACATTTATTATAATAATATTATTGTATATTAGATTTATAGGGTTCTCATAGCTAGGAAGATATTGTTGTTATTAAACTTATACATGGTGTTGTGGTTTTTAAATATTCATATTAGTAATTGAAGGGGGAAATCAAGTTTTATAGATGTAGGGAGGAATATGGGGTGATATCACCACTAAAAGAATATGAAAAGAGGAAATTTAAGTACAACTCATTGCTTAAAAAGGAGCATAAATATAAAAATAACATAAGTAATTTAAGATTAGCTGTCTTTATATTAGGAATTATAGCTTTAATAATAATGTACTTATTAAAAAAATATTTTTTGTTTGATTCTATATTATTAGATATGCTTATTTTACTTTTTTATTTAGCATATATACAGAAAAATATAACAAATAAAAAGAAATTATTAGCTGCATTATATGAAGTGAATGAAATTTCAACAAAACGACTAAATGGAAGATGGAAGATATTTAATGATAATGGCGAAGAGTTTATAGATAAACATCATAAATATTCATATGATCTTGATATTTTTGGAAACAATTCTTTATTTCAGTGGATGAATACAGCTCACACTTATGTTGGCAGGTTAAAGTTAAAGGAAATATTAACAGAAAAACCTCAGAATGAACATAATATATATGATAGACAATCTGCAATTATGGAACTTGGACCGAAAGTATATTTTAGGCAAAGGCTTGAGGCAGAAGGAAAAATAATTTATAATAATGAGCAAGATCCTAAGAAACTTTTTTCATGGATAGGGGCAAGTGAAAATTGTAGATTAAAAAAACAGGTAACCTGGATTTTAAAAATCCTTTCAATGGTAACTGCAATAACTAGTTTAATGTTGGCAATTAGAGTAATTAATTATTTGTTAAATATTTTTATTGATACTGACCGAAGTTTACCGAAAATATTTTATGTTATTCCTTATTATGTTCCCATTTTTTTGGTCTCAATTCAATGTATTATTCTAAGAATAAAAAGAAAAGATAGATTAAAAAATTTAGTTGTTGCTGAAAAATATAATTATAATATAAAAATGTATAAAGGTATGCTTAAGCATATAGAAAAATATAAATTTAAATCAAAGTATATATTGAATTTATATAAAAAACTCTATAATAATGATGGTCTAGGTGCTTCTAAACAGTTAGAGGCTTTTTCTAGAATTTGTGGATCTATAGCTAATAGACGTAATATGCTATATTCTATTTTGAATCCTATTCTACTGTTGGACTATCATTGGAATATTTCTGTTGAGAGCTGGAAAATAAAATCAGGAAAGAATTTTAAAAAGTGGATTGATGTAATAGGAGAACTGGAAGTATTAAGTAGTATTTCAACTATTAAATATAATAATCCTTGTTGGACTATGCCTAAAATTATAAATGGTTCATCAAGAATCACAGCAAAAACTATTGGACATCCTCTCCTTGGAGAAAAACGAGTATGTAATAGTCTGAATATAGGAAAATCATATTCGGTTATGCTTATAACAGGTTCTAATATGTCTGGTAAAAGCACTTTTATGAGAACTGTAGGAGTTAACATTATATTAGCATATACAGGAGCTCCTGTATGTGCAGAACAATTTTGCTGTACTATTATTGATCTCTATACTTGTATGCGAATAGATGATAATCTGGCACAGAATATATCTTCTTTTTATGCAGAAATATTAAAAATCAAAAATATTGTCAAGGCTTCAAAAGAAAGAAAAAATGTATTATTTTTATTAGACGAAATTTTTAAAGGAACAAATTCAATAGATAGGCATACTGGGGCTATGATTTTAATAAGTCAATTGAGTAGAAATGGAAATTTAGGGATTGTTTCCACTCATGATTTAGAGTTAGGTAAAATGGCAGATTATAAAAATTCAAAAATTAAAAATTATCATTTCTCTGAATATTATACAGAAAATAAGATTTATTTTGATTATAAATTGAAACTTGGAATTTCGTCTACAAGAAATGCTGTATATTTAATGAAATTAGCTGGGATTGAAATAGAAGCAATTAATGAGTTTGATTGATATTTACATTAGTCATAAACTATAAATCATAACCAGCTTATAAAGAAAATATAAAATTATTAAAAAATATTTTGAATTCCATAGATGGCAAGAAAAACTCGGCACTTGTTATTTGGGATTACCTAATAAAAAATTAATTTAGGAGGTCAATATGAAAAAAATAGTGTTTTTTTGTATTCCTGCATATGGCCACACAAATCCAACAATACCCGTAGTTAATGAATTGACTAAGAGAGGACATGAAGTATGGTACTATTCTTTTAACATGTTTAAGGAAAAAATCGAATCTGTGGGAGCAAAGTTTATTAGTTGTGATGAATATTTGCCGGAATTGCGTTCCAAAGATGAGAAAAAAGTAGGAAAAGATTTTGCTGCATTAATTGAAATGGTAGTTGATACAACAATTAGTTTAGATAAAAAGGTGTGCAGTGAGTTACAAGAATTTAATCCAGATTGTATTGTATCAGATTCTATATGCATTTGGGGAAAACTTCTTGCAATGAAATTAAATATTCAATATATATGTTCAACTACAACATTTGCATTTAATCAATACACAGCAAAAATGATGAAGCGCGGCATTGGAGAAATTATTCGTACTATTATAGGAATTCCTCGCGTCAATAAAAAGATGAAACTTTTAAAAATAAACGGCTATAATGTAAAAAATTTTATTTCTCTCATACAAAATGATAATGCTACCAATACTATAGTGTACACATCAAAGGAATTTCAGCCTATGTCTGAAACATTCTCGGACAAATATGTGTTTGTAGGTCCATCTGTAATGGATGTAGAATCAAAAGAGCTTAGGTATGAACGCAGAACGGTTTATATTTCCCTAGGGACTATATTAAATAAAAATTATAGCTTTTATAAAAATTGCATCCAGGCATTAAAGGAATGTGACGTAGATGTAATTATGTCTGTGGGTGAAAAAACAGAGATTTCCGATTTAGGAGAAATACCAATTAACTTTCAAGTAAAAGCTAGGGTAGATCAAATTAAAGTACTAAAAAGAGCTGATGCATTTTTGACACATTGTGGTATGAACAGCGTAAGTGAAAGTTTGTATTATCGTGTTCCCATGCTGTTATTTCCACAGCATAGTGAACAGGCATTGGTGGCAAAACGTACAGTGGAACTAGGAGCAGGTCTTATGCTTAAGAGGAATAAACCTAATGATATAAAAAATGCTATTGAACAGATATTAAATGATCACAAGTATAAAGAAAATGCAGATAAAATATCAAAAAGTTTTAAAGCTGCTGGTGGTGCAAAAAAGGCGGCAGATATGATTTTAGCGGTGATAAATAATGGCAAATTCAAGAATTAATTGGATGACAATGAACTTACAATAGTATCTGCAACCAACTTAAGTTTTGATTCATCTATAATGGAAACTGTATCCTGGGGTCCATTTATTTTTAAATTTTTATCATAAGATTGACCTATACATAATGATGGAATTTTATTTTCATTAAATATATAATAATCACCAAATTCTTTATATGCTTTTTTTACATTCATATCTTTAGGCTGTAAACGTCAAATAAGAAAGTGGATAGAAAGTATTTAAAAAGTGTGAGATAATCTTCTAAAATAAGTTTTAAAGTTTTTAAAGTTGACTTGAAAAACTTTAAAAGGAGATTTTAGATGGATATACAAAAAACAACTCAAGATTATAGAATGAACAAATGGATTAAAATTATACGCGAGCGCCGAGATAGTGGGGAAAATGTAACCTCATGGTGCAGAAATAATGGAATTAAGACAAACAGTTATTACTATTGGTTAAGAAAAATACGTGCAGCTGCCTGCAAGGCTCTTCCTTCTATAAAATCTGAAGGACAAATAGTTCCTTTGGATGTATCTAATTCTACAGATTCAACTTATGTTTCTTCAGAGACAACTCAAGCTGATATTGTTATTCGTTTAGGTTCTGCCGTGTTGGAAATTCATAATAGTGCTTCGCCTAGCTTAATTGAAAATACTATAAAGGTGCTTAAAAATGTTAGGTGACATTTCAAAGGCAGAAAAAATATATATTGCAACTGGATATACAGATATGAGAAAGTCAATTGATGGATTATCTGCGATTGTACAGCAGAATTTTGAATTGAATCCCTTTCAGAATAGTTTGTTTCTATTCTGCGGACGAAAAAGAGATAGAATGAAGGCATTGTACTGGGAAGGTGATGGTTTTGTACTTCTATATAAAAGATTGGAAAATGGTTGTTTTCAATGGCCGCAAAATTCACAGGATGTAAAACTCATAACACCACGGGAATTTCGCTGGCTTCTGGAAGGCCTTTCATTGAATCAGCCAAAGGCTGTAAAAAAAGTAGATGTACAAAAAGCTCTGTAGTGTCAGAGAAATCTGAAATCATGCGGTTTTATAAAATTTCATGGTATAATAATAGATATAAAAACTAGTAAAGGAACTGTCTCATTATGTATACTGAGCATGAAATTTTAAAGCTTAAAAACCGTATAACTCAGCTGGAACAGGAGAATAAGACTCTCCATGAGACAGTTGAATTTTTAACTCATAAGTTATTTGGCAGAAGCAGTGAAAAAACATCTGTAATTACAGGTCAGATAAATCTTTTCAATGAAGCAGAGATTGAAAGCAGCCCTTCTGCACCAGAACCAAACTTACAGGAAGTATCAAAATATAGACGTAAGAAGTTCAAAGGTCAAAGAGCAGAGCTTATAAAAGATATCCCTCATGATACAGTGATTTGCAGTCTTGAAGAAGACGAGCGTTTCTGTGAAAAATGTGGGACACCTTTAGAACGTATTGGCAGAGAATTTATCCGTACAGAAATAGAATTTATCCCGGCTAGGGTGCGTGTTATAGACTATTACCGTGAATCTTACGAGTGTAGAAAGTGCAGAAAAAAAGGACTGCCTTATATAGAAAAATCACCAATGCCATATCCTGTAATTCAGCATTCAATGGCTTCGCCATCTACAGTTGCCCACATTATGTATGAGAAGTATGTTAATTCTCTTCCACTATATCGTCAGGAAAGAGAATGGGAGTCATTAGGTGTAAAACTCAGCCGTGCAACTATGAGCAACTGGATTATGGTGGCATCAAGAAACTGGCTGACGCCACTTACAAATCTTATGCGTAAGAAACTTACGGAAGAACAATATCTGCATGCAGATGAAACCCCTGTACAGGTACTTATGGAACCTGGGAGGAAAAACACATCAGAATCCTATATGTGGGTATACAGCACATATGCCGGTAGTCAAACGCCGATAAGGCTGTTTGATTACAAGCCCTCAAGAAGTGGAGATTGTCCTCAGAAATTTTTAAAGGGCTTTAAAGGTTTCCTGCATACGGATTGTTATAAAGGCTACAATAAAGTTAAGGGAATAACAAGATGTCTGTGCTGGACACATCTTAGAAGATATTTTGTTGAAGCACTTCCTAAAGACATAGATAGCCCTGAGGCTACACTTCCAGCAAAAGGAATTGATTTTTGCAATAGACTTTTTGCAGAAGAAAAATTAATAGAAAAGCTTACACCAGATGAGCGAAAAACAGAGCGTCTTGAAACGGAAAAACCGATTCTAGATGCCTTTTGGAGCTGGATTAATTCCATAAAAGACAGCTGCCTTCCTAAATCAAAACTTGGGAAAGCAATAAATTATGCATTAGGTAATAAAAAAGGATTTATGAATTATCTTCTGGATGGAAATTGTGCTATTTCCAACAATCTATCGGAAAATAGCATAAGACCATTTACAATAGGAAGGAAAAACTGGCTCTTCAGTGGAAGTCCCAGGGGAGCTGAGGCCAGTGCAGCAGACTATAGTATAATTGAAACAGCTAAAGCTAATGGATTAGAACCCTACAGCTATCTTGAATTTTTGTTCAAAAATCTACCAGGTGTTCAATTTGAAGCACACCCTGAATTTTTAGAAGAATATCTACCCTGGGATCCATGGGTACAATCCTCATGCAAAAAGGACAAGTAACAAGCTATGATCATTCTAACGGATGTCCATAACTTGTTTATTTTTTCCAAATGAACACCGGGTAATTCACCGCTTACTTTAGGCTTTGTCTTTAGTAATGTAACGGCAAAATTTCCCTTGCCATTTATAGTAAATATCTGCGGATTATTATCACCTTTTTGTGCTATTGAATCAATATTTATAACTGCCTTTATATTCTTTTTATCATCAGGTGTTAACTCATTAGAACTGTGTTTCCTACAGGTTGACTTTTTCAACTGAAATCAACTGCAAATCTATTTACAGGAAATGGGTCAGCATATAAAATATTAATTAGAGGTGATAGATATGAGAGAGTTAAATATAGGAAAATGTATTATTCAGAAGAGAAAAGAAAGAAAAATAACTCAGCAGCAATTGGCAGATTACATTGGAGTTTCTAAAGCATCTGTTTCCAAATGGGAATCTGGGTTGAGTTATCCTGATATTTTACTCCTGCCTCAGCTTGCAGCATATTTTAATATTTCAGTAGATGAATTAATGGGATATTCTCCACAACTTGCAAAGGAGGATATTAAAAAAATTTATAATAAACTTTCACATGAATTTACTGTAAAGACATTTGATGAAGTTATGGAACAGTGTAATAAGTTAATAAAAAAATACTATTCCTGTTTTCCATTTTTACTTTCCATGGTTCAATTATTATTAAACTATTCCGGTTTGATAAAAGATGAGACAATAAAAAAAGAAATTTTTCAGCAATGTATATTGTTAAGCAGGAGAGTGAAAGAGGAGTCAGAAAACATTTCTGACATAAAAAATGCCAATACAAAGGAAGCATTGGCGGAAATGGCACTGGGAAACAGCCCAAAAGTTATCCACTTGCTGGATAATAAATTGGCTCCGTATAGTGGAGATGATGTCATATTGGTCAATGCATATCGGATGCAGGGGGAAACTGCTCAAGCAAAGGTTGTTAATCAGATACTTCTCTATAACAATGTAATAAATACATTGGCACTTTTACACAATTACCTTTCATTGAACATGAAGGAACCAGTTTTATTTGAAAAGATTTATTCTCAGGGTATTCAAATTATCGAGTCTTTTGAGTTAACGAATATTTTGACAAATGATGTTTTTGGAATCCATAGTACTGCTGCACAAGGATATCTGATTCAGCAAGAAAGACAAAAGGCAATGGATGCTCTAGATAGATATGTGAATACTATTTGCAGTATACAATTTCCATTGAGTTTTAAAGCAAATGAATATTTCAATCAGGTAGCTAAATGGTTTGAGGATAACAATTGTATTGGCACCAATGTTCCTGTAGATGAGATAACACTCAAGAAAACTTTTATTTGTATAGTTGCCGAAAATCCTGCATTTACACCTTTAAGAGAAGATGAACGTTATAAATTGATTGTTAAAAAATTGAAAGAAAAGTTGGGTGAAACAGATGAATGCAATGAATATAGAAAATCTTGAAAAATCCTATGATGGGAAGGTAAATGCGTTGAATGGTATAAGTTTAAGCATACCAAAAGGAAAAATATTCGGTTTTCTTGGCCCCAATGGTTCAGGAAAAACCACTGCAGTTAGAATTCTCAATGGAATTCTCTCACCAACATCAGGACATGCTGAAATTTTAGGTATACCTATAGGTAAAAATAATATTGATATTCATAGATTATGTGGAGTTATGACCGAAAGTTCCTGCTGTTATGAAAATCTTACTGCAGAGCAAAATCTAATATTCTTTGGAAAAATGCACGAAATTGAGGAAAAAATACTTGATGAACGTGTTGATTACATATTGAAAAGGCTGGAGTTGCTGGACGTAAAGGATAAAAAGGTGAAATCTTTCAGCACTGGGATGAAAAAGAGAATTTATCTGGCTATAGCACTGATTCACAATCCTGAAATTTTATTCCTTGATGAACCTACTTCTGGCTTGGATCCAGAAAATGCACTGAATGTTACAAGACTTATAAAAGAACTTGCAGAGGAAAACCAGGTTACAATCTTTCTCTGTACCCATCAATTAAAATATGCTGAAGATATTTGTACACTATATGGTTTTATAAACAATGGAAATATACTTGGCTTAGGTACATTTGATGAACTTGCTTCAAAGAAAAATGCGGCCCTTCGATTAAAAATTAGAGGTAAGGATATTTCAGAAAAATTTGGATTTGCCAACGAACATGATGATGTATACAGCAAATCTATTTTAGGAGATAAAGAGGCAAATACTTTAATAAAAGGAATACTTGCAAGTGGTGGAGAAATTTATGAGGCTGTACAGAAAAAATGGTCTTTGGAAGAGCTGTACTTTAAATATATAAAAGGTATATCTGATAATGCAACATTATAAGTTTGGAGTGATTGAATTATGAGTAAAAGTGAAAAAGCATTGATATACAAAGATATAAATGAAATAATAACTTCAAAAAGGGTTATTATTCCAATGACTATTGTGCCTATTATCATGGTTGTAATCATACCATTGGTAATATTGATAAGCGCTAATTATATTGGAAAGGATTTAAGTATATTTACAAAAATGGCACCTCTTATAAAAAAATTGCCTTCTGAATATGCTGCATACAACCCTTCGCAACTTTTAATAAAAATAATAATGAACCTTATATTCCCATCATATTTTCTTATAATTCCCATAATGTGCTCGGGAGTTATTGGTGCCAGTAGTTTTGTGGGAGAAAAGGAACATAAAACTATGGAGTCGCTGCTTTACACGCCAATATCCATGGAACGATTGCTTAGAGCTAAAATTTTAGGAGTCTTTGTGCCTTCTTACATCATTACGTTGATTTCATTTATAATTTTTGGCATACTATTTAACATAGGAGGTTTTATCTATTTTTCAAAACTTATTTTTCCAGATGCAAAATGGCTCATAATTATACTATGGATTTCACCTGCGATCAATTTACTATCCCTGATATTTACTGTGTTGGTATCGGCAAAATCAGAAACATTCCAGGAAGCACAACAGGTAAGCGGCCTTCTCGTCATTCCCATTATTCTTGTATTAGTGGGTCAAATGACAGGCGTATTTTTGATCAGTAAGTCTGTAATGATTATAGGCGGAGGAGTTATACTGATACTTGATTACATATTGATAAAGAGAATTTCCTCTAGGTTTATTCCTGAGAGATTAATTTAGTTCAGATTAAATATGCACTAAGAACTACTGCATAGATTAAAACCCTTAAAGGAAAGGCAAATAGCCCTTCCTTTCTTTCATACAATGTATCTAATTATATAAACAATATTACCTATTAAAGATACTTTTTCATTAATTACTTGCATTACTAGATAGCACTGATTTAGATTTTGCCTCTAGTTTATTGGTCAAAAACAATGCAGGAATAATCATAGCTGCTGTAAAAATCAAGCTTGTAATAAATCCTGCGTGAAAAGCATTGGAAATATTGATGGTTGCAAGCTTTTTTCCAATCATATGGTTACTTACAATAGTGGATAAAACTGCTGAACCAAATGCAGCCCCAATATTTTGGATGATTCGGGTAGCAACACTGGCTTGTGGAATTTGTATTTTTTCGAGTCCTATATAAGAATCACTCATTATAGGAATTGTAACTCCTCCAATACCTATACCTCTCACAAGTAGAATGGCCCATATAATCCAAGGATTTGTTCCCATATCAAAGAAAGCAAATGGAAGTGTACCGATGATTGTAATAATTATAGAAGTCAGTACTACAAAACGGGCACCTATTCTATCTGTCATTTTACCAACTATGGATCGTGTCATCAGCATGCCCGCTCCCTGTGGAATAAGCCACAATGCCGAGGTAATTACATCTAAGCCTCTCACTTCCTGGAAAAATATTGGGAAAAGCAGCATGGGACCATTGGTTGCAAGCCCTGCCAAAAATAAAGCTATAAAAGAAGCACTAAAATTTTTAGATTTAAAAAGCTTTAGAGGAATCAATGCTTTTTCTTTCATTTTCCATGCATAAATCGTGTATACTATTATCGAAATTAGTCCTATAACAATAGCAAAAATGCCAGTTATATTATTTCCGGTTCCTTTGATTTTGGTAATACCATAGATAAACATTCCTGATGTCAGACCAAGTAGAATAATTCCAGGTAAATTCATTTTGGCTTTAGTATTTGTAGGTTCAAATTTGGGAAGTTTGAAGTACATTAGTATTAGTGCAATTATACCAACTGGTAGATTTACAAAAAACAGCCAATGCCATGTCACGTGTTTTAAAATCAAGCCTCCTATAATGGGACCTACAATAGGACCAAAAACAATAGGGATTCCCACAATGGACATTAAACTTCCAAGATTTTCTTGACCTGCTATATTAACTACCATGGTAGTCAATGTAGGAATCATGAGGCCAGCTGCGAATCCTTGAAAAATACGAAATATTATTAGACTTTGTATATTCCACGCCATACCTGAAAGCAGCGATGATATCAAAAAAAGACCTAATGTACTCATAAATATTTTTTTGCCGTCAAATTTTTGCACTAGCCATCCTGAAAATGGAACTGCAATTCCTAGAGAAAGGGTATATCCGGTAACTACCCATTGCATGACTGAAAATGTAGTTGAAAACAATTTTGACAAATCGTTGACTGCAATATTGACAATGGTAGAATCAAACATTGGTGGAAGTGCGCCAAGCACCAAAATCATGCAAATGCTAATTACACCTTTTGGAATTTTTTCTTTTTTCAAGTTTAACATCTCCTTACAGTACAATATGTACCTTAATTTAATCTCATTATATACCACCGTAAATTAAAGCACAATATGTATCTTAAAATTTATATGTTATAATAATTTAAGAAGTTTTCATAGATAGGGGATATATGGATGATGAAAGAAACAAATAGAAATATACGCAAACGTGGAAATGTATTGCTTGAAAGTATATATGATGCAACTGTAAAAGTTATAAAAGAAGTTGGTTATGCTAATCTTACATTTCAGCAAATTGCAAAGACTGCAAAAACCAGCCGTACTGTAATATACAGGCGTTGGGCTACAAAATTTGATTTAATCCGGGAGATAAAGGAATATAAAAAGTCTATTGTATTAGATGGTGAATTATCTGACGAAATACAGAAAACTGAAAGTCTGAGAGAGGATTTATTACAGTTACTTACGCTTTATCAGAAAGTTTATATGGGGGTTGGCCCTGAAATTATGAGTGCATTTCTATTTGAGTTAAGTCAAAATAATGATAAGATAGCTGAAATTAAAATAATTGCCAAAGAGAAAAATATTATGATTATGAAAAAATTGTTGGAATTTGCTAAGGAACGTGGTGATAGAATAAAAAAAGTAAGCAATGAGACATTAGTGCTTCCCTTTGACTTGATTCGTATAGAAAACATCCTGCGAAAAAATGACATTGATGAGGATCGTCTGGCATCACTGATTGATGAGATATTGCTTCCAGTATTTGAAGAATAATAATGAGGATCCTAGAAGAGCTGATTTAATAAGGGCTCTTTTTTTACCGGGACTTTTTTCATATAACAAAATAAGGTATAATTGTAATATGTTAGTTAATAGATAAATTTAATTTCATTTAAGGGAGGATGGACATTATGATAAAGACTAGAACTAAAATTGTAATTCCAGTATGTGTTGTATTGGCTATTTTAATAGCATTTTCAGTGAAATATTTTAATATGTCAAGTGGTAGTGGTAGTTTTAATATTACTAGAGCCATTGAACTTAACACTAAAAATAGTATGAAGATGTACTATCATAGTTTTAGTGGAAATAAATATACTTCATTAAAACTCAAAAAAGGTGATAAGTTGATTTTGAATGTATCGGTAACAACTAAACAGGGAAATTTGAAAGTAAGCCTGAACAATGGAAATAATAAAGAATTGTTCAGTACTGAAAATCCTAAAAAGACTGTTACTAAAACAATTAATATAAATGAAAATGACAATTACAGGCTGAAAGTTTCAGGAAAACATAAAGGCAGCTTTTATATTAAATGGAGAGTAGAAAGTTAAAACTACAATAAATTCTTTATAATAAATAGCCAGACATTGACTGTTTACAAGCCTGGCTATTTACAGGGCCTATAATATGCATTTTTAGCTTTTGTATATTCATTTAATAGTATGTCTAATTTTTGACTTTCAGCAACTATTTTGGAACTAGTTAAATTTCCTATCTGTTTTATATATCGTTCCAGTAAAGATCTTTGTTCATCTATTTTTTTAATCATCAGTTTAAGTTTAATCATAGTATTCTCCTCTTATTTTATAATTTAATACTATACCATATTAGGAGCGCATTGTAAATACAAAAATAACAATTATTTCAATAATATCCTTTTCATAGATAAAATATATCATTTTATTTGTGAAAAGGATCGATTAAAGTTATTATTTCAATATTTATTGAATAGGATGTAGTGAATTGATATAAATTATTTGATAAATTTGCTAAATTTCATTAAATTTAGCTCAGATATAATTGTTCCAACTAATATCAAAGAACATCCAATGACTTTACTAAAAGTTAATATCTCAACAGTTCCATTTGAGCTGGGAATTATTAGAGCAAAAAATAATCCAAATACTGGCTCAAGTGTGAATATCAATGCTGTATGAGTAGGCGATGTGAATTTCTGTACAAATGTTTGTCCTGTAAATGCCAGAGCAGTTCCTAATACCCCTGTTACAAACAAAGTAATAAATATGTTGTAATTGAATATCATATGTTTGGATCCTGTAAAAATCCAAATAATACTACAAATAATACTGGAAAATGCAATTTGAACTATTCCTATAAGAATAGGGTCTTGATTTTTCACAAATCTATCTATAAATATTATTTGAAAAGCGATGCATATAGCACATAACAATGTGAGAAATTCTCCAAATGTAAACTTGAAGTTTAATCCTCCTGATAAAAAGAACATCCCCAGGAATGCCAGTATAACTCCAATAACTGATGACAGGCTTGTCTTTCTTTTGAAAAATATAGCAAGAAAAATAGGAACCATCAATACATTTAAGCTGGTTATAAATGATGAATTGGATGCTGTAGTAAAGTTAAGACCTAATACCTGAAATACCAATGATCCAGATAACATTAATCCTATTAGACATCCGTATTTTATAATTTCTAAATTTAAGAATTTAATTCTTTTATGAAAAATTAACAATAATACTGCAGTTGCTGTTAAAAATCTCAATGATAAGAATTGAAATGTTGACATTGAATCCAGTACATTTTTCATTAAAATAAAAGTGGATCCCCAAACTATTGTTATGCATAAGAGCAATATATCTGATTTGAATTTTCTGGACATAAATTGTGTATCCTTTCCTAGAGAAGTAATATTTTGTTTCTTACAAGTATATATTTTACTCCTAATGATTTACAATAATCAACACACGAGCATTGAAGTACATATTATATATTGATATAATTTAAAATGGAAAAATTACTTGTATTTTCCAAAGATAAATTTGAATTGTAAATAGAGCAATATAGTATAAATAAAAAATAAAGAAAGTAAGAAGTGATTCTATAATTACAAGTTTGCTGAAAATTATTAATAGGGGGCTGTGAAATGATTGAATCAATTAAAATTGAATTAGAAAAGTTTAATTTCAATAAATATATAAAGAGTGCGATTGCAGCTGATATTATAATCCTGATTTTTCTTTTATGTGTATTTTTTATTTTTACAAGTGATCCAATAAAAGGCTTAAAGATAGATTCACTATCAAGATATTCAACTTTTTTTACCATGATAGACAGTATAGTTAGAGCTATATTTATGATTTTATCCAGTATACTTATTTGGAATATTATTATCAGGGAATTAAAGAATGGAAAAATGGATGCATTATTTTCAAATACAATAGATGGAAGAAATACAATTATGGCTAAAATTATTATTGTTGTTATGTTCACTTTCTTAACTATAATGTTGTCAAATATTTTTCTGGAAGTTGGTTTCTATTTTTTAAATAAAGTTTTTAATTTGGTACCTGATAAGTTAAATTTAAATTTCATAACAATAAATACTTTAGCTATTCTTATGTACGCAATTACATCATCTATCATGAACCTAATATCCATGTATTTTGGTATAATTACAAAATCAATTTTTGTAACAACCTTAGTATCTATTATTTTAGTTTGTATTGTATGCTCATATAACAATGGATTTTCACTAAATTCCATAACGATAATACCATTGTCGCTTGCAGCTTTGGGAATATTGACTTCATTTTTATCAATAAAACATATGGAAAATTTGTATATAAAAGATAATGCAATTTAGTCATTGTTTTTAATTGAATTTTAAATAATTTTGAGAAAAAAGTTCTTCGTGATTATATGATTAAAATGCTATATAATTGGGAAGAACTTTTTATAAAATAAATTTTGTAAATTATGCATTTTGCTTTAGATTATCTTCAACATCAGCATTCTCTTCTCTTTTACAATTGAATGGTACTACAATTAACCCAAATGCAGTAATTATGCCAATAATTAAAAAGCACTTGTTGTAAACTTTAATAGTTTCATTGTCTTTTGTAGTTTTTGCATAATCAATAATTTTGTAAATTTCATTTTTCTGTGTGCTAAATTTTTCCTTTACAGTGCTCTGCATATTTTCTGGAACACTTTTTAATACTTGTCTTTCATTATTTTCAAGAGATTTTGCCAGCTGATCTTTTGAAAAAGTACTTGTACTATTCAATTTTGAAGTATTTATATGGTTGGTAATAGTAGTTTTTATATTTTGGGACAGCACAACACTTGAATTTACCTTGTTTAAAATTTGAGTTTTTGTATTGTTTGTCGCTGCAGCAGCAAAATGACTGCTTAATGTTGAAACAAAAGCAATGGCAACACATGCTACAACCTGTCTTGCACTATTCAGTATTCCAGATGCAATTCCATTTTTGTTCTTTGGAATATTTTCAAATGCTGTTTGATATAGAGAAGAAGTTGCTCCAATTCCCAGCCCTGCTATAATAAATGCAATATGAATTATTTTAATATTGTTTGAACTGTTCATAAATACAAATAGAAAATCTCCCCAAGCTATACATATAATTGCAATGAAAGATGTTACTCTTCCAGAGGTCTTTTTTAAAATTAATCCCATTATAGGTGATGCAAAGAATGACACCAGACTTCCTATTCCTATTGTCAATCCAGCTTTTAAAACTGAATATTGGAGCTGATTTTGAAGATAAAAATTCATTAAATAGGATAGTGGCATATATGCAAAGAAATTTATGGAAATCAATATGACTGAAGCAGCATAAGTCCTAACCTTGAACAACTTAAATTCTATTATAGGATTTTGAATTCTGCTCTCATATATCAAAAATGCCAAAATTGACAGGATTGATGTTACTATTAAAGTAACTATTTTTACACTGCCCCATCCATAATCATTTCCTTTTGAAAGGAAAAAGGTTAGTGCGCCAAGTCCATATACTAAAAGTACAGTTCCAAGCATGTCAAATTTCTTTTCAATTGTTTCATCACAGGATTCATTCAGATATTTAAGTCCAAAAATTAAAGCTATTATTACAAATGGAACATTTATGTAAAATATTGCCCTGAAACTTAAGGCCTCATTTAGAAGACCGCCTATTACAGGCCCTGATGCAGCTGAAATGGATATTACCATTCCTACAAGTATTGCCAGTTTATTCATTGCATTTTTTCCAAAAACATCTATACCAAGTGGTATTGAAAGAGGAGTCAATATGGCAGCACCTATACCTTGTATAATTCTAAAAACTACAAGCATAGTCAATGAAGTGGAAAGTCCACAGCAAATGGAGGCTATACAGAAAACAACAAGTCCAATTAAAAAGAGCTTTTTCCTGCCATAAATGTCAGCTATCTTGGAAAAGTTGATGAGTAGTGAGGAAAATACTATCAAATAGGCTGTGCTCACCCAGGATACACCTGTTATATTTGTTTTAAAATAAGATGCCATTGAGGGCATCGATACATTGACTATAGTAGTATCCAACACAGTTAAGAAACATGCTATGACGATTGATATGCCTGCCAGTACTTTTTGAGTTTTATTCATAAACTACACCTCTGAATTCAAAATATGAAATATATTTCATATTCATATTTTATCATTGACATTTTAAAAGTCAATAGTATGAAATGAGTTTCATATTATTGACTTTAATATACAGCTGAAGTATTATTGAAGCAGGTGAATGATATGAATAGAAAAATAAGAAAACCAACACAGAAAAGGTCACTTGAAAAATATAATAAAATTATTGAATCCGCTTTCAAGCTTTTTAACGAAAAGGGTTATTACAATACAACAACAGCTGATATTGCAAAAGAGGCCAATGTTGCTACGGGTTCAGTCTACTCTTATTTTGAAGATAAAAAGGATATTTTTATGCAGGTTGTTAAAAAAATCGATGCAAGCTTTGATTATCCAACTAAAACTTTCTGGACAAAAAACAACAAAAAAGATTTGACTGATTATGATGTATTCAAGACACTTATTAATCAATTTTTAAAGCTTATGATTCGATATCATAATTTCTCAAATACATACAATAATGATATGGAAGCTCTTAAACTTCTGGATGAGGACATAAAAAACCTTAAATTCAAATTATATGGACGAAGAATAGAAATTATAAGACAGACTTTAAATGTGCTGCCGTATTCGTATAAAAGTGTTAAGGATATGGATACTTTTATATATTATTTATATATGTTGATGGATAACTTGTGTCATAAAATAGTTTATGATTCTGAATTCGAAGATAGAGATATTTATACTGATAAATGTACAAAAATGCTTTATGTTCTGTTTAAGGATAGCATCAAGTAAATCTTGATTAAATACTGAAGATATTAAAAATATTAAGTAATACATTTCAAAGAAGGTTTTATAAGAACTATGTGGTATGTAAATAATCTTTAAATTGTGGATTTAAGTCAATAAAATAGATATAAAATATCTAATATCCAAGTAGATTTTTATTAATATTGTTAGAAGCAATATTATTATATAGAGCTAAGAATTTTAATACTGTTTATACTACGACTCAAAATGACTCAATGCAAGTATTGTTATAGTGATAAAATAAAGGATATGATGACGAAAGTTACTATATTTCACTAAGTAAAGGTTTTATATTATATAAAAATAACATTAAAGGAAATTTAAGTTTTATATAAAATAATAAAATATTAAGTATTAAGTAAATAAAATTTGAGGAGATTTAGTATGAGTAAATTTTCTAATTTATTGGACATGATAATTCTTTTAAAAAGTAGAGGAAAGATGAAATGTAAAGATATAGCAGAGGAACTTGAGGTAGATGAGAGACAGGTAAGAAAATACAAACAGGATCTTGAATTAGCTGGAGTGAATATAAATTCAACATCAGGTATTGACGGTGGATATAGTATAAATGGATATGACTATTTATTAAATATGAATATAAGTGAAGAAGAATTGTCAGTACTTAATTTAGCCAACATTCAGCTGAAAAGTATGGGCTTTTTTTACTATAAAGAATTTAATCGCTTAATGGATAAAATAAATATTTTTAATAAATCTAATGATAATGTAATTGTGCAATACTTTGAAAAATCAGCAAAAGAAAATATGGATGATAAAAATAAAAAGAAAACACTTGATATAAATTATGCCATAATAACAAGAAGGAAAGTGCATATTGAATATTTTTCTTTGAGTTCCGGATTGGGTGATAGAGTGATACATCCATATGTAATTATAAGTTACAAAGGGGCTCTTTATATAATAGCATTTTGTGAAAAAAGAAATGAAATAAGGGATTTTAAAATATCTAGAATCAAGAAATATAGTATTTTTGACTTTAAATTTAAACTTGATAAAAATTTTGATTTAAAAAAATATATGAAAGATAGTTTTGGAATCTATAGGGACGATAGGCTAAATGTTAAATTGCGTATTTATAAACCTATGTCTTATATAATAAGTGAAAAGATATGGGTTGAAAATCAAAAAATTACATGGAATGACGATGAATCTATAATATTTGAGGCGTCTATGACTGGAAAAACAGAAATAG
Source organism: Clostridium tyrobutyricum (assembly GCF_019144085.1). GTDB lineage: Bacteria > Bacillota > Clostridia > Clostridiales > Clostridiaceae > Clostridium_B > Clostridium_B tyrobutyricum_A. The sequence goes on along the minus strand of NZ_JAHHUY010000044.1, from coordinate 1,005 downwards.
TAAGCTGGATATTAAGTATGGGAAGCAGTGTAAAAGTTAAGGATCCACCAGAACTTAAAAAAATAATTAAAGAGGAAATTGATAAAGTAAGAAATTATTATTGAAAAAATTTATTATATAGGTTAATGTTAATTTACAGTAGACTTAATATTTTTATAAGAACTAAGTGGTATGTAAATATTTGATATTTATGTTAAACATTTATTGAATTAAAATTTTATATTAACTAAGTGGAGTACTGATTGTATTATAAAAAATTACAATCAGTATTTTTATTGTCCAAAAGAAAACCACCTGCTGTGCAGGTGAGTTCAGAAGAGCTTAAGCGATGAACAAAAAACCTCACTTTGATAAAATATAAGTGGTCTCGTCAGCCAAATCTATAAATCAAAGGAGGTTTGCCATAAATGGACAAGAACAGTTTAGCACATACTAAGTGGAGATGTAAATATCATGTAGTATTTGCACCAAAGTATAGAAGGAAAGAAATATATGGAGAAAGAAGAAAAGAGATAGGGAAAATATTGAGGGAGCTATATAATTGGAAGGGAGTAGAGATACTAGAAGCAAATGCATGTGAAGATAATATACATATGCTTTTATCAATACCACCAAAGATAAGTGTATCCGGTTTTATGGGATTTTTAAAAGGAAAGAGCAGTTTAATGATATTTGAAAGATTCTCAAATTTAAAATATAAATATGGAAATAGGCATTTTTGGTGTAGAGGATATTATGTTGATGTGCGACCTTAGAGGGGTCATCTGGATTATGCGTAAGCATTACCCTTTCATTTTGGGGTATTCCTATCGTCGGGGCGTTTAACGTAAGTTTTGGGTTCTAAGCAGATCGAGACAATGAAGTAAGTACGGTAGCTACAGCCGCAACTACAGCCGCAACTACAGCTAGGAAAAGATTCATATGGATAACAGAAGTGAAGTATTGCAAAATCGTCAAGTATATAAGGCGATAGGAATTCAAGATTTGTTCCAATCGAAAGATAGC
>NZ_JAHHUY010000043.1:0-19819 GCF_019144085.1 Clostridium tyrobutyricum | reverse complement strand
AATTATCATAAATTATGATAATTTAGCTTATATAAGTAATTATTTTTTATTATTTAAAGGAAATTTTTGGCTCATGTAGAATATAAACTATAATTAATTATCATAATTTATAGGAGTGATAAGAATGGATGATGATATAAATATTAATTATCTTGTTAATATAGCAAAGAGTATAAATCATAATACTATTGAAAATAAAAAAAGAAATAAAGAAGAAAAAATAAATACAGACAAATTTATAATGACAAAATTTAAAATTAGTAGAAAAAGATTTTCAAAGATGATACAAGGTATTTCTATAAAATATAATCCAAGAACTCATATGTATGATATTCCTAAAGAAATAAATGGCAATAAATCCATAGTAGATAAAAATAAATTATCATTATCTACTAATAATTATAAAAAATTTTTCAATCAAAGTAATGATGATAATTTATCTGAAATTACTACACGAAAAATTAAAAAAGTTATTGAAAATGAGTATCCTGAAATACTAAAAATTATTAGTTTATATAAAAAAAACAATATAAATTTTATTGAAAAATCAAATAAAAAAGTAGATATACATAGACCAGAATTGCAGGGGGAACTATTCAGTAAATCATTTAAAACGTACAAAAAAGTTTTAGATGATTTTGTAGAATTTTGTTCTAATAGAATAGAAAAGCAAAGAGATTTAGTAGCAGTAGCCTTACTGGAATTTATGGAAAAATATAAATGATATATTTTTTATATAAAAGTTATATAAAATTTAAAAAAATACAGTCTTGTAATACTTTTTATATAAAAAGTATTACAAGATATTGACTTATACAAGAAAAAATTATATAATTAGTATATAAAAAGTATTACAAAAAAGCTATGTATATAAAATTTATATAAAAAGTATTACTAATTAAAAGAAAGAAGGAATATTAAAAATGGTAAATTTGGGTGTGGATTTGGGAAATGGATATGTTAAGTTTAGAGGTAAAAAATTTGCAAGTAGAATTAAGTTAGGTAGAGTAGCCAATTTCGGTAAAAAGAGAGAGGACATATACCAAGTAAATTATAATGGTATTGATTATGTAGTAGGAGATGGAGAATATTTTACTACTGGTAATAGATATTTCACAGATGATTATAAAATATGTTTATTAACTGCTGCTGCTTTAAGCAGTAAAGATCCTGTGATAGATATAAATATTTGTGTAGGACTTCCTATTATAAAATATATGAGTGAAGTTAAAGATAAATTTGAAAAATACCTAAATAATTTAAATGTAGAAAAAGTAAAAATTAATGGTGAAGAAAAGATAATAAATATAAAAAGTGCTGTAGTATTTGTTGAGGGTGCATTGGTTGTTTTAACTAAAGATAATCAATCTATTTTAACTATAGATATAGGAGCAGGAACAGTAAATATAATTCAATGGGAAAATCAAGAACCTGTTAAATTTGATACAAAAGATAAATCTTTTTATAATTTATATTCTAAGATTGCAAAACATTTAAGAGATACAGGTAGAGGAAGTGTATCAAGTGAATATATAGAAAAACATTTAGGAGAAGATGAAATAATAATTAATCAGAAAAAAGTTGACATTAGAGATACACATAAGATTATAGAAAAACACGTTACTGAATTAGCTTCTGAAATAGAAAGCTATTTTGATATTTCTAATGTATCTAAAATTAAGTTAATGGGTGGTGGAGCATTACCTACTTTTAAATATTGGAAAGCAATATATAATGACGGAGTTGAATTGATTGATGATAGTCAATTTATAAATTCAAAAATATATGATAAAGTATTAGAAATGAGTGCTGTTGCAAATGAAAAGTAAAACGGATGATAGGAAGATTAAGCCAGTTTCTTTTAATCTAAAGAATAAAAAGGACTGTGATATTTTAAATTATTGTGATAACTTAGGAGAAAGTTTTAGTGCATATGTGAAAGAATTATTATACAAGGAAATGCACAAAGATGAAAATACATCTGATATTGTAAATGCCATAAATAATATTGCAAAAATTTTAGAAAATAAAAGTTTAAAAGTTGATGAAATGGCAGTAGAAAAAGATATAAAAGACACAAAAAAAATAAGTAGTGAGGATAAAGAAAGTAAAAATATAATTTCAAATATATTGAACATGGGTGGAAAAAAATAAAGGAAGAAGGATTAAATTTAATCCTTCTTCCTTTATTTTTTCAATAGTATTTCGATTTTATTAGAAGTGCACTTTATTCCATCTTCAAACCATACTAGATTTACATTAGATGTATTAAATTTAATAGATAAACCATATTTATATTTATATTCTCCTTTTTGACTTGTAAGAAGTTCTAATTTTTCCTCATCATTTTCGGTATTAGGGTTCCACCATGTCTTAGCTTCAATTACCAGTATATTATTATCATTAGATCCTCTATTATGAAGTATAAGATCAGGATATCTTTTAATATTATTAACTTTTTTTGAAAAACATAAATTTCTATTATATTCACAATCTAAATTTAATTTTACATCTTTTTCTAATTTTAAAATACTCATTAATTTTTTGTTCATAATTTCATAAAGATATATTCCTAAACGAAATACAATTTCTCTTTCACCTGTATAATTATATACAGGTTCATTAGTATTTTTTGAAGATGTACAATTATGTTTAGGCATTTTAATTAAATATAGATCCTTACTATATAACTTTTCAAGTGCTTCTACTAGTAATTTTTGTAGTTGTTCTCTTTCATTACTCATTTTGATTTATTCCTTCTTTAAATTATACTTTTTAGGAGCATTAGTTTTTATATATTCCGCAAACATAGAAAATATAGCTTCTCTATCTTCTATAGATAGGTGTTCTATATTAAAATACTTTTCTGCTAATGCACCAGTCTGTATTAGACGTCTTGTCCTTTTTTTACGTTCTTCATAATTAACTGATTTACTTAGGGCTTTCTTTTTATCCTCTAAATATTTAATTTTTAAATCTAATTTTTCAATGTTATTCATATTAAACTGCTGAATTAGAATTTACATTATTAGATTTATTATCTTTATTAGGATTATACTCATCTATTAATCCTAAAATATCCTTAGTAGAATAATCAGATAGCCCCCAAGATTTTATGAGATATGCTCCTACTTCCTTTTCTCTTTTTGCAATTAAGTCAGCCTTTTTCTTTTTCAATTTTTCAATTTGAGCTTCTATATCATCTATCTTATTTTTAGCCATAATAAAACCTCCAATATTATATCTATTGTAATTAATTATAGCATTTATGACAAAAAAATCAAACATTCATATTGAATGGTAAATATGGTAGTGATATAATTAATTTGTAAGGTTTTAGTTATCCCGAGTTTATGAAGGGCGCACTTATACACCATAAATGGTGTGTGCGAAATTTTTTTTAAAAAATTTATTAAAATAAAAGCAAAACGCTTTTGCGTTTTGAGCATTAATAAATTAATGCAATGAAAGGAGGGGCGTTATGGCAATATATCATTTTTCAGGCCAGATAATAAGCAGATCAAATAAACAAGGTAGACAACGCTCGGCTGTTGCCTGTGCTGCTTATAGAAGTGGAGAAAAGCTACATGATGAAAGAAGTCAAAGCGATAAGTTTTATAAAAGAAAAGTCCAACCTGTGACAATGATATTAGTACCCAAAAACGCTCCTTCATGGGTTAGTAGTAGAGAAAGATTATGGAATGAAGTGGAGAAAAAGGAAAAGCAGTACAATTCACAACTAGCAAGAGAGTTTAATATTGCACTTCCAAAAGAATTGAGTAATGAAGAACAAGAAAAGCTTACTTATGATTTTTGTAAAAAGAATTTTGTTGATAATGGTATGGTAGCTGATATTGCTATTCATAGAGATAACAAAGATAATCCTCATTTCCATGTAATGCTTACTATAAGACCATTTGATGAAAATGGAAAATGGAAAGCTAAATGTAGAAAAGAAATAGTTACAGATAAAAAGACAGGTAGAAAAAAATCTATGAGAATAAATACCGTAGATTGGAACGATAAAAATAAGATGAAGGAATGGCGTAAGTCATGGGAAGATTTTTCAAATCGTGCTTTAAAGGGTAAAGGAATATCTATAAGTTCTAAAAGTAACAGAGAGTTAGGAAAAGAAGTTAAACCTACAATACATGAAGGATATGCAGCAAGAAATATGGTTAAGAAAGGAAAAATATCTGACAGAGTAAATAGCAATAAGAGAGTGAGAGAGTATAACAGAACTGTAATAGAGTTGAAAAAGTATAAGCAAGAAAGAGAAAGAAATTTAAATAATAAAAAATTCTATTCTTGTTTGACTAAAGATGAAGTTAAAAATTTATGTAAAATCGCAAAATATCTAAAAACTTATATAAATATTGATACTATTGAGAGAAGAAAAGAACAACTTAAAAATTGGAATAAGTCTTTAAAATTTAAAGATGATACTGCAGATAAAATTAAAGCCTTAAATAGAATAGAAAAAGAAGAAGCTGTTCTCTCTACTGCCGAAAATATTCTGGAAAATAGAGCAGATAAATTTATAAGTAAATATTATAAAAATTTAGATATAGGTAATCTAACTAAATATGAAAGGATATATTTAGTTGATACAACTTTAAGAGAAAACAAAATACTTGATGAAAAAGAAATTGAACGGGTTAAGAGATATGCCCAAAATGATATTCTTGAAAATTATTTGAAAGACATATTGAATAATAGAATTAGATTTTCAATTTCCATAAAAAACAATATCAATCATTTAGAGAATTTGTTTAATGAGGTAGAAGATAAATATAATATTTCACTTGAAGATATAGAGAGTGTGAAAAATGCTCCTAAGAGTATATTAAGAGATTTAAAAAGAATTACACTTACTAGAAAGCAATTGAAAGAATCACTTACAATTATGAATAAAATTTATGATAATCAGTTAGAAGAAATGTATCCTAATTGGGAAAATAGAGTTAACTTAACTATAGAAGAAAAAGAAGTTTTTATAATGGCTAAGGACTATTATAGAAGAAAATTAAAAGCAGATGATTTTAAAATTTCACCAAGAAAATATAATAAAGATCAACAAACCGAAATATTGGGTTTACTTAAAAATGACAGAAAAACTTTGAAACAAAAATATACTGATTTTAAATTAAGTAATAAAGGATTTGTTTACATGTTCTATGCTGAATGTGCTTCTCATGCTGATGAACTAGATAGTAAAAGTAGAGAGAGAATAAATGAATACTTTGACAGAGATAATTATTTGAAAGATTTTAATGTTTATAGAACTAATAATAAAAATAATTACAGTGATGAATTTGATAAGTTTGATAAGTCTATACAGGAATACAAAGAAAATATTAGTAGTCCTAAACATGGAAATTTGTTATTTGATAGTTTAAGAAGTTTGATAAATCAAGTAGCAGCAAGAAATAGAAATCAATTAGAAAGAGAAAAAGAATTAAAATTAAAGAGGAAAAGAAAGAGAAGAAGAAATATAGGTTTATAAAAATAAAAGCCTTAATTCAAATAAGGCTTTTATTTAGAAATTCTTTAAATATCCTTTTTCATGTAGGGCAAATCTAATTAATGTTTTTATAGCACCTACACGTTCAGGTTCTAAACTATCTATTTGATATTGTTTTATAGCTTCTAATAATTGATTCTCGAACTTAATTTGAATTTGTGTTTTATCTTTTGAAAGTTCATCATTAATATTTATTTCATTATCCATTGTAGTAGCTCCTTTATCTATTTTGAAACATTAAAAATATTTATTGAATATTCATTGAGTATTTTATAGATATGCAGTATAATATATATTATAAGGTAATCCACATTTATATCATATCAACTATATTAAAAAATATCAACTTTTTAAAGGGGGAATTAAAATGAAATGTAAAGATGATAAAAGTAAAAGTGGTGAAGAAAATTTTTACCTTGTGATGGAAAAAAATCTTAAAAAAATAAGACTATATCAGAAAAGACAAAAATATCTAAAGAATTATGAAGATGAAAAAAGAAGATTAGATAAATTAGAACAAGATTTAAGAGAAACTAAAAAATTGGAGCAGGAAGAAAAAAGAAGGGCAAAGCTAAAGTTAATTGATTATGAAATCATTTATGAATTAATGAAATTTGAAAAGAAAGAGCTATTTAATAGGAAAAGTAAGCTACTAAAAAAATTTAATATAGACAATAGTTCATCTGTCAGTTTAAAAAAAGATGGTGATGAATATTTTTTGGAATATCAGGAAGAAGAAAAAGAGCCTTATGCTATTACTAAAAACTTTAAGACCAAAAATGAAGCACTGGAAAGTTTATTTAAATCCTCACAGTATGAGATCATGAGAAACAGGACAATTTTTACAATAGGTAAAGATACTTGTATTTATCTAAAGGATAATAAAGATAAAATCAGGCTGAATTCGTTTGATATAGGCGATTTAAAGCTTGATACTATACCATTAAATAATGCTAGAAGAAAAATTCTATTAGAAAGTCTAGAAAACAATCCTACAGTAAGAAAAAATATAATAGATAAGACATTAAAGAAATTCAATGTAGAAACTAAAGGCCTTGATTTTAAAATTACAGATAACATAAATAAGGCAAAAGAAAGAATTACCAATAATTTACAGAATAATGAGAAAATAAATAATATTAAGACAGAATTAAAAAATGATAGCCATGCATTTTTAGAAGGTTTTCTAAGTTTCTATGGTATAGAGCTTAATAAAAAGCTTGATGAAACTAAACAGCCTTTTGAAATTATAAACAACAGGAAAGGATATTCAATTAATAAATGCACCAGGAAAGGGGAGCTGTCAAAGGTTTCACCTTATTTTAGGAAAGATGAAGCTATAAGAAATTTAGATGAATTAAATAACTATTTAAAATTACAAAAGAAAAGAAATATTAATAAAAATTTGAGCTTAAATCAGGAGGGAAAAAGATGAAAGGGAAAATAACAAAATGCTTAGTTTCAGCTTATACAGCAGTTTTAGTGTTTGATAGTACAGGATTAGTAAGTGCTGCATCAGACGCAGGGCAGGTACAAAGTAAATTAAATCAGGGACTTACATCTATAAAGGTGGTTATTACATCTATTATTGCAATAGTAGGAATTATAGCAGCTGCAAAGATAGTAATATCTAAGCTGCCAAGTCTTGACGATCCTAATATGAAAAATGAAATGTGGAGGGGTATAGGTATGGTAGGTGCTGCGGTAGCAGCAGGAGGAGCTTTGACATGGCTTATACCTTGGATTTATGCACTATTTCAATAAGAATAAGGAAGTGAAAGCATGAAAGTAGATAAAGAGGACATAAAAAAAGTTCTTTTAGAAATGCTTGATGAAGATGGAGAGGAAAGAGAAGGTAAAAGATTCATTTTCCCACGAAATGTAGAAAGTGGTTACAATTTAATACCAGGGCTTACAGGTATGGACGCAGTAAAGTATATTTCCATACCTTTACTTATATCAGTTTTAATAATTGCTGTACCGCCTTACAGCGTAGCTGCAATATGGATTGTAAAAGCGATACTTGCAATACTTTTTATTGCTTGTGGTTTTATAGTGGCTATTGCAAGACCAGTCAGGTACAGAAGCAATATAAGATGTGTTGAGCATATAAGGACTATTTTAAGTTTTTATAGCAGACAGAAGATATTTTTCTTAAAGCCTAAAAAAAGATAGGAAGTGAGATAATGCAAAAAAATAAAAAACAAGTTAATACAGTCAACAAGTTTATACAGGATATAAGCCCCATAGAGGGCGTATATGAGGATTTTGTCTACTTAAAGGACAATAGGCTTCTCTCAATGATTAAAGTTGAGGGAATAAACCTAGACCTTTTAGCACAGTACGAACAAAGTGTACTTTTTGAAGATTATGCTTCCTTTTTAGGTCAGAACAAAGAAGATAATCCTGAAATTGTTTCTATGACGATCCCTTTAGATATGAAAAATTATAATCTTTACTGGAAAAAAAGGTATTTAGAAGCTAAAAAAAATAACATTAATAAGCACTTATTACAGCTTATATCCTCATACTGCCTGGAGTATCAGGATATGGAGTTATCAAGTGATCTGACTACAAAGCAGCATTTGATAGTTATAACTGAAAATGTAAAGAAAAGGACTATTGAGGAACTCAAGATTTCAGAAAAAGCTTTGAATAATAAGGTTAAAAAGGTACAGAACTCTTTGAATACACTACTTGAATCTTATGATGCAGAAACTATTGTATTAAATGCAAAAGACATTGTAATTGCACTACACAGGTTTATAGATTTTAAAAATTCAATTTATGTATAGGGAGTGAGTAAATTGTTTAATTTGAAAGTTAAATATAAGAAATCAAACAGTAAAAATATAAAACCTAAAGATATTGAGAAAGTAGAAGTGATAGAAGAAGTTAAAAAAGATGAACTGACAGGAATTATAGATAATACAGCTATTGAAGCCATTTATCCTTTTGTATATAAGGAAAATAAAGACAATGTAGAACTTGGTGGAAACTATGTAAGGGTTATTGCAGTAGCTCAGTACCCTACACAAGCAAGGGGCAACTGGCTTTCTGATTTAAAGAGATTAAAGGGTAATGTAACGATTACCCAATATATAGAGAAAGCCAGTGATACCACAATGCTTGACCATTACAATAAAAGTATAAAGAACAAACAAGCTGAATTACTTAAAACTAAAGACCCAAGGCTCACAATGAATCTGGAAGAACAGATCAAAAGCGCACAAAATCAATTAAGAGAATCTTTAAATAATAAGTTTGGCTTCTTATATATTTATACTTATATATTAATTCAAGCAGAAAGTCTTGAATTAATCAATAGGTTAGAAGAAAATGTCAATAGGATTTTAATGAAAGTTCATATGAGAGGGATAATTCCATACTACCGTATGGGGGATGCCTACTGGTCAGCTCTACCACTTCAACAAAATAAACTTAAAGATTACACATATCAGATGTCAAATACAACAGCAGCAAGTTCATTTTTCCTATTTGATGATAGTGAAATATGTGACTTGTCCCCAAGTTCGATAATTGAGGGAATAAACAAGATCACAAATTCTATAGTTTCAATTAATTACTTGGATGATAGAAGGACACTTAATCAAAATATGGTTGTTGTTGGAACGTCAGGAGTTGGAAAAACCACTTACCTTAAAAGAAAAATACTTAATCTTATAGCAAGGGGTTTTAATGTCTATATAATAGATCCAGAAAATGAGTATAGTGAAATTGTTGAATACTTTGGTGGTACTGTAGTCCATCTATCAAGTATATCTGATACTAAAATAAATCCACTAGAGATATTTTCAGAGGAAATTACAGAAGATGAATCAATTAAAAATCTGAGCGATAGCTCAAGAGTTGAAAATCTTATAAAGCAGAAGTGCCAGAGGTTAAGAGGACTATTCAAGGCGATCAAAAGTGATATGACACAGGTTGAAATGTCAATAATAGAAAGCCTTGTAATTAACCTTTATGATAGGTTCAGAGAAATTAAAGATATAAGTAAAATGACACATGAAGATTTCCCTACATTCGAGGATTTATATAAAAAAATCGGAGATTTAAAAAAAGAAAGTGAAGAAGAATTTAATAAGATCAAAGACTTTTATTTTATACTTAAAAGCTATGTATATGGCTCAAATTCACTGTTTAATGGTTATACAAATATAGATCTGAACAATAATATTATTTCATTTGATTTAAAAGCTCTACAAAGCGAAGCTGACATACAGGGAGCTTGTTACTTAAATACTTTTAGTTATCTTTGGGATATTATAACTAAGTCAAATAAGGAAAGTGATAAATACACTTATTTATTTATAGATGAATTTCACTTCTTGATAAAAAATAAAGAGAGTGCGGATTTCTTTGTTCAGGCATATAAGAGGTTCAGAAAGTATCATGCGGGAGCAATAGCAGTAACACAGCAGATACAAGATGTACTAAGAGCCGAAGGCGGTCTTGGAACAGCAGTAATTGAAAATAGTTTTACAAAGTTATTCTTTGGGCTTGATAACAGAGGGGTTGATGAAGTTATAGAAAAATTGCAATTAAATTTTTCTAAACCTGAAATATCCCTACTTAGGGCAAAAAGACAAGGCGAAGCACTACTTTTATATGGAACAAAAAGGGTTTTTATGAAAATAAAGCTTAGTAAGGAAGAATTAAGACTAGAAAATAGAAAAAGGTATAAAGAGAAATATGAGAAAAGTCCAGATATACAGCCAGATTATGAAAATGAACTTTATATAAGCCCTATGGAAATGGAAGAAATAAAGAATAATTTAGGGGGGTGGACAGCTTGAAAATAATCCTTATGGAAGATTTAACAGCATATACAAAGAAAAATGAATATATGGTACACATAAGTGATAGTAAGGCTTTAGCCGAAAATGTATCGGAACTTGAAGGATTAAAAAAAGAAAATAAATATTGTTTTCCTCTTATATCTGTAGAGCATGAAGGACAAAAATACATCTTGAAATACAGTATAGAAGAAGGATACAAACCTATAATAAGGGCTAAAAGTTATTCAAATGTTTTAAGACTTTCACTTCTTGAAAGAATACTTGCTATAAATCCACTTAAATCCTTTGAGGATAAAGTCTTATTGCACCCACAGAATATATTTTTTAAGGACTTAAAGAATGTAAGGTTCATGTATAGAAGTAACAAGCTCATACCTTATGTCCATAATTATACAGACCTAGAACAGTATAAATTGCTTATAATGTCAATGCTTTCACAGTTTCCATTTGAAAAATTTAAGATAAATAAAAATGCACTCTTAAATAAAATAAAAGATGATTTTTTATTCAAAGTTGATAAATCTCAATCAATAAAAGAACTTCATTCCATAGTTAATGAAAAATTGAACAATGATGAAACTCAGCATTTTAAAGATATTGAAACTGCTAAAAGGTTAAATAAACAAAAAAAGACTATGACATGGATAATAACTGGCGCTGTAATATTGGTTATTTTAATATTGGTTATTGGAATAAGTAAAATTTCAAATAATAAGGTAAAAGAAGTTTACTCAAATAAAATTGAAATGGCAGACAACAAAGCCAATGCTTACAAATATCTGAGCTTAGGAAATTACAATAGTGGAGTTAGCTTACTAAAAAAAAGTGGATATACAAAGTCTCAGATAGCAGATATATATTTACAACTTGGTAAATATGATAATGCGATAAAAACAGACCCTAACTCTACAGGTAAAGTAATTAAGGAAATGTATGAATCAGGACAGGAAAAGAAAATTTTGAATTTAAAAGAGAATAACAGTTATATAAATACGGAAAAGCAGATAGTTTCATATAATTACAACTATTTGTTAGCAGGAAAAGAGCTTATTTCAGACAATGACCAGTTAAAAAGATTAGCAATGGCATTTATATTACATGGAAATATAGTTGACGCAGAAGATGTAAATTCAAAGCTTCATAGTGAAGATATTACAAAAGCAATAAATGAAAAGAATGCCACAAATAAAATAAACAGTTTAAGAAGCAGTATGGCAAAGGAAAAGGACGCTAAGAAAAAATCTGCTATTCAAAAACAGATCGATAGTTTAACTAAACAGTATTTACAGAAGGATAACACGAAATGAAGAAGATAATAATTATTGTTGTTGCAATGTTTTTCATAATAATTGTGGCTATTCTAGGACACCAAAAAAACAGCGATAATAATAGTTTTGGAAAGGCAAATATACCTGCGTCAGTTCAGAAATGGCGACCTTTAGTTTCAGAAGTTGCTAATAAATATAAAGTTGGGAATTATACCGAAGTATTACTTGCTATTGTATATCAAGAAAGTGGGAATACAGGAACAAATGATATAATGCAAAGTTCGGAGAGCGAGGGACTTCCACCAAACTCAATTCAAGACCCCGAAACATCTTTAAATGTTGGAATAAAATATTTTAGCTCTATTGTGCAGTATGCAAATAAGAAAAAATGTGATCTTGCAACTATTATACAGAGCTACAATTTTGGTCAGGGATATGTAGATTATGTAGCGTCAAATGGTGGAAAGGGTACAAAAGCACTTGCAGAATCTTTTTCAGCTTCACATGGCGGTGGATATGGTGATCCTAGTTATTATGGCCATGTTATGAGGTATGTAAGTATAACAGATACAGGAGTATCAGAGGGTGCTTCTCAATCTCCACTGGGAAGTGACTCTTATAAAAGATTAATGGGTACAGCAGAAAAATTTCAGGGAGAAGCTTATGTATTCGGAGGTTCTAATCCTTCTACTGGTTTTGATTGCTCAGGGCTTACACAGTATGTCTATGGTCAGGCAGGAATAAATCTTCCACGTACAGCCCAAGCACAGTATGACGTAACAAGTAGAGTTGCTCCTAGTGATGTAAAGCCAGGTGATTTAGTATTTTTTCAGGGGACATATAATGCAGGTGATTATATAACTCATGTTGGTATATATGTTGGAAACAACAAAATGTATCAAAGTGGAGGTCATGGAATTGGATATGAAAGTTTAGACAACAGCTTCTGGAAAACACATCTAGCAGGGTATGGCAGAGTTAGAGAATAGAAAAGAGGTAAAGATATGAAAAAGATTTTTATAGGCTTAGCAGCATCTATTGTACTGAACATTATTTTGATTATAGGTATTGCAGGCCAGGGAGTAATATCAAGCAGACAAGAAAGTCAATTACAGAGTTTAACTACTGAAAATCAGCAGTTAAATCAAAAGTTATCTCGGCTATCCAGTGAGGGGAGTAACCAAGATAACTATGACATAAAAAATGTAGTACACAATTTATTTTATGTCCAATTCAACTATAATAATCAAACTTATGTATCAAGATTTAAAGAAATTAGGAAGTATACAACTGATGGGGTATATCAATCGCTTCAAGGAGCAGGAGGGGCGGAAGCCCCTAAAACCCAAATACAAAACAAGGTTAACAGCTTAAATATTTATTTAACTGATACAAATATAGATACAGCAAAGGCACTTGTAAGTATTAGTACAACTTATAGTGTAAATGGTTCTAATGCTTCACCAGTAAGCCAAATTTATGAAGCAGAGGTAATAAAACAGGGCAGTAAGTACCTTGTAAATAAAATAACTTTAATGGGTAGTTTTGCTCCATATAACAGTGGCAGCAGTAGAGGGGGAAAATAAAAATGCCTAAAAGAATATCTAAAGGTAAAGTAATCGGAAGTATTGTAATATCAGGGCTTCTGGAAGTCGGAGTTGTATGTTTAAGTGAAGTTGGTGCTGTAGCACAGAGATACAAGATACCTAATTTAAATAAAAAAGTGATAATTTCAAACCTTCAAGGTTTGGGACATCACCCTATTAGCGTAATTTCAACTTTAGCAAAGAGTAAAAATCCTATATTTATTTTGGGTACTTGTGTAGTTGTAATTATATTTTTAAAGCTGCTATTAAGTACTGGAAGCAATAAGTCAAAATATGAAATTGAATCTAACTATGCAATACATGGTTCAAGTAGATATTCCGACAATAACGAAATTTTTGTTGAAGGTCAAACTGTAGGAGTACTTACAAAACAGTTAATTCAGGATTTAATCCAAAGTATTCAAAAGAACGACAATAACAATAATGAAAGGAATGGGGAAAATGATTAATAAAGTAAATTCCAATGGTATAGTGCTTGGAATAAAAGATGACTTAGCCTTAATTCAGCCAACAAAGTCTACACTTCCTAACAGAAATTGTTTTGTTGTAGGTGGACCTGGTTCCTTTAAAACTCAAAGCTTTGTTGTAACTAATGTTTTAAATGAAAGAGAATGTTCTATAGTAGCCACAGATCCAAAGGGAGAGCTATACGAAATGACAGCAAAAGTTAAGGAAGCGCAGGGTTATGAGGTACACGTTATAAATTTTATGGATATGTCCAATAGTGACCATTACAACCCTTTTGATTATGTAAGAAAAGATAGAGAAGCAACAACAGTTGCAAATACAATGGTTGCAGCCAAAAATGACCCTAAACATAAGGACATATGGTACAATGCACAGCTAAGTTTACTAAAGGCATTAATATTATACAGCATATATGAAATGCCAGTAGTTAAGAGAAATATGAGTGGAATACTTGATTTTTTACAGGAGTTTGATCCTGAACAAGACGAAAGTGGAGTTTCAGGACTTGATGAACAGTTCCTGAAGTTGAGTAAGAGTCATCCTGCAAGAAGGGCCTATGAGCTGGGATTTAAAAAATCACAGGAAGCTACAAGGGCAAGTATTATAATCTCACTTTTAACTACTATAGGGGATTATGTAGATCAGGAGGTAGCAGACTTTACTTCAAATTCAGACTTCTTTTTAAATGATGTTGGTAAAAGAAAAATAGTCTTATATGTAATAATTCCAGTTATGGATGATACATGGGAAGGACTTATAAATCTATTCTTTAGTCAGATGTTTCAGGAACTTTATACTTTAGGTGCTGAAAATAATTCAAAGCTTCCACAGCCAGTAATTTTTTTGCTTGATGAATTCCCAAATCTAGGGCGTTTTGATAATTATGAGAAATTTTTAGCAACTTGCAGGGGTTATGGTATAGCTTGTTGCACTATTATTCAAAACATAACACAGCTTCAAGAAAGATATGGTAGAGAACAAGCAGAGAGTATTCTAGGTAACTGTGGCATAAAATTGTGCTTAGGTAATGTAAATGACACTACAGCAAAGTATTTTTCAGAACTTGCAGGAAAGACAACTGTAAAGGTTCAGACATCTTCAAAGTCAACTTCAAAGAGTAGTAAAAATGACAGTTCTTCAAGCTCTCAAAATTTTAGTTATGCAGGTAGAAATTTAATTAATGCAGATGAAATATTGACTATGGAGCCAGAACAATCAATTTTAATAATTACAGGTAAGCACCCTGTAAAATTGAAAAAGGCAAAACAATTTGAACTGTTTCCAGGTATAACAGAAAAATTTAGGACAAGTCAGAAGGATTATGAAAGAAGAATAGCAGATGAAGTTTTGGTATTTAGAGAAACAAAAAAAGCTGAATATGAGGAATATATAAATTCTGATGAAAAGCAGCAGGAATTAAAAGAGCAGGAAGAAAAACTACATGGAGCAAAGATAAAAAATTCAAATAAAAACAATAAAAAGGATATTGAAAGCTTAGAAAAAATATTTTCAGAAAGTGAAAATAATACAGATGAAGAAATAGAAGAATTTGACGAGCTGGAGGATAAAGAAAAGGATCTTAAATAAATATTAAAAATTATTTAATTTATTGGAGGAGATTGAAGATGAAAATAAAAAGTAAATTTATATGTATTGGATTGATGTTAATTTTGGTTCTTTCATTTGTAGGCTGCGGTTTTAATGAAGATAAAGCAAAAACGGATAGTAAACAGGCTTTACAAGCTTTTCTAAGTAGTCACAATAATAAGCAAGTGCTTGTTAAAGGTACAGGTCAAGGAATTAATAAAGAAAAAGTTAAGAATTATATAAATAAAAATTTCAAAAATTATTTTACCAGTGATTTTCTAAATGATACTGATAATGAAATTGAAACTGGAAATTTAGAAGATGGAAAAACATTTTATATTTTTGAAAATGCACCTATTTCAGATATATCATTTAGAAATAAATATTTGATTAATAGTCCGAAAGTTAAAAAAGATGATGAAACTGTTGAATATAAGTTACAAGGTAATGATGGATTTGCGGAATACTCTATAGATATAATTATGAAACAAGAAAATGGAAGATGGAAAATAGATAAAGCAAACTAAGGAGTGAGATAAGTGTTTGATATAAGTGATACTATAAATAACTATATAGGTGACAGTATAAAAAATTTTTTAAATAGTGCATTTAAAGCTATTTCAAATATACTTTTCAAACCAGGCTCTATGCCAGATTTTTTTAATACACTTTATAGCATATTTATAGGTATGGGTGCAACAGTAATAACTATAATTGTGCTTTATAGAATAGTTGAGTATATGTTACAAACTTCAACTGGCACAAATGATACACCACTTTCAGAAATACTTATGAAGACAGTAAAAGCCTCTGCAATGATTGTTATAGCACCAGTCCTATTAAAAATTTTAGTTGGACAGGTGGCATATCCACTAGGAGATTGGATGTTTAGTCAAGTAGCAAAGAATGCTTCAGAATCAACAATAAATTTTTTATCTAGTGGTGTCTTAGCAGATATACTTGGTAAGGGAATTGTATTTTTAGCTGTACTTGCTTTTATAACTATTGCAGTAGTGGTATTTTTCGTTAAGATGTGTGTTTATCATGCTGAATTAATAGTTTATCAAATATCTTCTGTATGGGCTGCAATTTCTATGGTTTCAAACAATATGGATATTATGATGGAATGGTGGAAAGGACTTCTTATGATGATTGTATCTATTCTAATGCAGACAGCTTTAATAGTAGGTGTAACGGAAATCTTTGTTCATAAAGCAACATGGTATAATTCTATGCTTCTAATTGGTTTCTGCTATTTGATTATAAAGGGACCTGATCTATTAAAAAGAATGTGGTATGGTACAGGTACAAGCAGAGGATTTATGCGTTTGTTAGCACAAAGATTTATAATGAAAAGGTAATTTTAAAGGGATTACTAATCTAATCCCCTATTTTTTTATCATTTACAATACAACACTATTTTAGTATAGTATTGTAAATAAGGAGGAATTCTTATGGATAGAGTTAAACTAATGATTAAGAGAATAGAGGAACAAAGAGCATTATTAGAACAGCATATAAAGCAAGTAGAAAATTTATCTGATCTTAAAATAGTTACTGAAAGTCAAAGATTAGATGTGATGATAAATGAATATATAAAAGCTAAAGAAATTGATGAAAATTAATGGAAAAATATTCATTATAGTGTAAATATGGTATAATAAAAGTATTAAAAGTGTAAAAGAGGTATAAAATATGTTAGATATTAATATTATAACGAATCCTAAAACGGTAAAGGGTCTAGCTAGAGAGATAATAAATGTATGTGACGGATATTGGTCAAGAAGAATAAAAGAAGATGAAGCTAAAGAGTATATTAGATACTGGTCAAAATATGAAAGCATTAAATTATTTAAAGGGGACAAGCTTAACTCTACCGTAATAAAAATAATAGGGAAAAGACGTACAAAGCTTGTAAATACATGGCTTGCAGGTACTCAAATTTCTATATAATAACCATTTTATATGATATAATATATACGAGAGAATAAAGTATTTTGGATTAGTCACTCCCTGGTTTTTTATCTCTTGCAAAGAGGTCATTGTGGTTAATTTGACAGCATTGGGGGTGACAAAATGAGTTCTGATATTGTTATTACATCTATAGTGTGTGTTACGATAGTTGGTATAGTATGTATTTTTGCTATACTTGCATACTTTAAGGATAATGCTATTTTTAGATATAAGAATAGTTCAAAAGACAAGAGTAATGAAATTTCAATTACTGTTGATAATGATAAAGATAAAAACTCAAAAAACTAAAAATGCACCCACGCTAATAAGTGCATTTTAGTTAATCCAAACATATAAACCTGAAACCACAATGGCTTCTTTTATATATATTATAACATATTTTTTGAAAATTAAACTTGAAATTATAAGTAAATTTAAGATCATATTACAATGTAGTATGGTTTTTATATATTATAAATTAAAATATACAATAAATATTATTATATAGTATGTGCAATTATATGTATATATGAAGATGATATAAGTAAATATAGTATATATATTTAGATAATATTATAAAATTAAGAATAAATATAATAGGGAGCTACACTCCCTAAAACCCTAGTCTACCGCCTTACAGAATGAACACCTTGTCAACTTCGTACCTCTGTTGACACCTTCCATTCCTCCAGTTAGTGTCCACATAAAAGGCTTCTCTATTTTTATATTCATACAATATATAAATTAATTATTAAAACATAAATAAAGATATGTTATACTAGTATAGTAATTAATTAATAAACGAGGTGATTAAGTTGGCACGAAAGACAATAAAAAAGCTTGAAACTGACTTAAAAAACATGGAATTTCTGTATAAACAGGAACTTGAAGAAAATGAAAGGTTAAAAAATTTAGTAGAAGGTAAAAATGTTATTTCAATAGATGAATATAATTTATTACTTGAAGATTATAATAATATGAAAGATATGAGAGATAACTACAAAAGACTTTATGATGATTTAAGAATTAGATATGATGAACTTAGAAAAAATAGTACAGTAATTAATAATAAAACTGTTAAAAATGAACGTGGAGCAGGAAGAAAAGCTTTTGATAATTTAAATGCAATAAAAAGGATATATGAGTTATATATACAGGGTAATAGTCTTAAAGAAATCTCAGATATATTAAATGGTTCAGGAATTAAAACTAAACTTGGTGGTAACTGGTCAAAAAGTTCTGTAAGATTCATCTTATTAAATCGTAAAAATGTTGAAAATGAATTTATCAATGAAGATATTTATAATCGTATAGTAAAATTACTGAACGATAGAAAAAAGAAATAATATTCAATTATTATAATCAAATAACCTTTTCCCTAATTACAAATTTTATCAAAGCAGGAAAATAGTCAAGGTTACGCTCCGCCGAATAAGAAATTTTTTAAGAAAGAACACTTAAAAAGTTCCTTATTCGCCCTTGACAATTTTCCTTTGTCTTTGATTTTTAGTATTTAAGGGAAAAAGGTATAAATATATATAAGATATATAACTTTTGATTTTCATAAAAAAGATAAGGATTAAATCAAGACTTTAAGGACATTTAGAAACTAAATAAATATAATTACACCTTTAATATTAAAAGTTGCTGTAATAGGCTCATACTGCTTATAGAATGTAAAAGCAATATAAAAAAAGAATTTTATAAATTTACATTTGAATTTTGTATAATTTTTTCATGAAAATAGGTAAATACTATTGACAATGGAGTACATACGGAGTACAATATAAGTATAGTAAGAAAGGAGGTGCAAAAGTGATATATATAAGATTTTATTAGAAATTAAAAAACTAAAAAGCCCCAAGAAAAATCTCAGAGCCATCCCAAAAATAGTTTTTAATTTTAAATCAAAGTCTTAAAACTGTAGTGGATACGAAGTATTGACCGTACTTTGTACCTTCTACATAAATTTTATCACAATCCACATTAAAATAAAAGATACGTTTTTTCTAACTTTTATAATATGGCTGATTTTTAAATTTAGAATTTTAAAAAATGAAAATTAGGAGGTCTTGAAAATGGAAAATTATTTTGAAAGCATAAAAACAGTTGAGGAATTAAAGGAAAAATATAGAAATTTAGCTTTAAAATATCACCCTGATATGGGTGGAACTAATGAAGAAATGGCAGAAATAAATAATCAATATGATGTTTTATTTAAAAAGCTAAAAGAAGAAAATCAAGAAAGTACATTTGATGATGGATTCAAAGAAGTAATTAATAAAATCATAAATCTAAATATAAAAATTGAGATATGTGGTAGTTGGATATGGGTATCTGGTGATACAAAACCATACAGGAAGGAATTGAAATTAGCAGGTCTTTGGTGGGCTAATAAAAAAAAGATGTGGTATTGGCACAGTAAAGAGGACAGAAAGAAAAGAAGAAGTAATATGAGTATGCAGGAGATAAGAAAAAAATATGGTACTAAGACAGTAAATAATTCTATGAAGGTTATAGCATAAAAATTAAATTAGCATAGAGCTTATAAGTCCTATGCTAATAAAAATAGACCAGCTAGTAAAAGTCAAT
>NZ_JAHHUY010000042.1:0-20578 GCF_019144085.1 Clostridium tyrobutyricum | reverse complement strand
CTTAGAGTTATGCTCAAGGCTATTATAACATATAGTGAGGAGTGATTAGTATGAACGATACTAATAATAATACTAATAATAATGGGCAAAAAGGATCTTCAATATCCAGATATCTTTTAAGATTAGTTTTTACTGTAATAATATTGGCTATAACATCTTTTTTAACACCAGGTTTTTCTATAGTGGGATTATGGTCATATATAATAGCAGCAGTAGTAATAAGCGTAGTTGATTATCTCATAGAAAAATTTATGGGAGTAGATGCATCTCCTTTTGGTAAGGGAATAAAAGGATTTATTGTTGCAGCCATAATATTATATTTGGCTCAATTTATAGTTCCTAATATGTCAGTAACTATAATTGGAGCTATAATAGCTGCTTTAATAATTGGAATATTAGATGCGATATTACCAAGTGCTGTTATGTAGAAAATAGTTTTAGCTATAATGAAATTTTAAGATATAACTATTAAAAGTTCATATTAAAAATAAAGACGATATTTAAATTTTATAATTTAGATATTGTCTTTATTTTTATATTGTATTATTATGATATAATTTATTTATTAAAGATTATTATAATATAAGGAGTATGATACTATGTTCGAATGGAAAGATAAATACAGTTGTGGAATAAAAAGAGTAGATGATGAACATAAAAGGTTGTTTGAGATTGGACAATCGATATATAATATGATAAAAAAGGAAGATAATCAAATGTTTTATATAGATGAAATTTTAGATTCTATTGATGAACTCAGAAAATATACTATATATCATTTTGAAGATGAGGAAAGATTGATGCAGCTATATGAATATCCTGGATATAAACAACAAAAATTAGTTCATGACAGATTTATCGAAAAAATTGAGAGTATAGATGAAAGTGATATAGAAAAAAACCCTGAAGAAGAAGTTATTAAACTTTTAGATTTTGTATACAAATGGATAAGTGAACATATATTAGGCATGGATTTAAAATTAAAAGACTATTTTGACAATTTGAGACCATCTAAGTTGGTAAAGAACACAAAAAATTTTTAGAAGAGGTTAAACAATTGAAAAATATAAAAGATATCTATACTAGAAGAAAAAATCATTATTATTCACTATTAAAAAGGCAAAATAAATATATTAAACTTGTCAGTAGATTTAGGTTAGCTATATTCTTATTAGGAGTAATTGGTACTATATATTTATATACAAGACATTATATTTATATGAGTTTAAGTTGTTTTTTTGTATTTTTAATATTATTTATAGTATTGGTAAAAATACATGAAAGATTAAATAAAAACTTAAAGTTTACTGAAAAACTTAGTAGTATAAATAAGACTTGTAGTGATAGAATAGATGGAAAGTGGAACAGATTTAAAGAAGATGGAAATGAGTTTAAAGACGAAAATCATGCATATAGCTATGATTTGGATCTATTTGGTAAAAATTCTATCTTTCAATGGATAAATACTACTGAAACTTATCTAGGAAAGAAAAAATTGTTTGAAATATTGACATCTAAACCAGATACTAAAAAGACTATAATAAAAAGACAAGAGTCTATAGATGAATTGTCAAGTAAAATAAAATTCAGACAAAGATTACAGGCAGAAGGATATTTTGCAAAAGATGATGAAAGTAAGTTGGAAAGTTTAATTAATGTTATAAAGCCTTTAGATAATAGTATTTATAGTAATGGATTTATAATTGCATTATTTAAGATATTTCCTGTTATAATAATAGGATCTCTTGTTATGACTTTCGTGTTAAAAATATTTAGCAGTTATATTGGATACAGTACAATTTTGGTATCTATATTAATACTTTTTATAGGTTCTAAAAATAGATTCAAACAGCTTGATACAGTTTTTAAACTTAAAAAAAGTATTAAGGCTTATGAAAGCATGATAAATATTATATATAACACTAATTTTAGTTCACAATATTTAAATCAAATTAAAACTGTTTTTAAAAATGACAATATTAAAAAGAAATCAAACAAAAAAAGTAATTTTAAACAGATGACTGAACTTACTAAAATAGCTAATAATATTTCAGATAGAAGAAATATGGCATATATAATTTTAAATATATTGTTTTTATGGGATTATCAATGTATGTTTGCCGTTGAAAAGTGGAGAAGAAAAAATGGTCCATATGTGTATAGTTGGATTAATGCAGCTGCTGAAATTGAAATGCTCTCTAGTCTTTCTATTATAAATTTTGATCATTCTAATTGGGCTATACCTAAAATTTATGATGAATCACTTAAAATTAGAGCTAAATCTATGGCACATCCACTTATTAGAGGAAAGGCTATAAGTAATAATTTAGATATAGACAGCAATTCTAGAGTGCTTTTAATTACAGGATCAAATATGTCAGGAAAAAGTACATTTTTGAGGACGACAGGAGTAAATTTATTGTTGGCATATTTAGGTACTCGTGTGTGTGCAGAGTATTTTAACTGCTCTATAATGAACTTATATACATGTATGAGGATAAGCGATAATTTGGAAAAAAACATTTCATCTTTTTATGGAGAGATCATTAGAATAAAATCTATAGTAGAAGCTGCTAAAAGAGGAGAAAGGATATTTTTCCTGTTAGATGAAATATTTAAAGGAACTAATTCAATAGATAGGCATACAGGTGCTAAAATACTTATAAATGAATTAAAAAGTCTAAATACATGTGGTATGGTATCTACCCATGATTTAGAATTGTGTGATATGGAAAATGAAAATAATAAGCATATCAAAAATTATTATTTTAGGGAATACTATAAAAATAATAAAATATTTTTTGACTACAAACTTCAAAAGGGAATATCAAAAACTAGGAATGCACTGTATCTAATGAAAATGGCAGGTATAGACATTCCAGATACAGAATATTAAAAAGCCGGGTGAAAATAATTTCCCCGACTTTTTAATAATAGTTTTTTATTAGAAGTTGTCTGCAAGCAATTCAAAATATGCTTGAGGATGAGCACAGGCAGGACAAGCTTTAGGTGCACAAGTGCCTTCATATATATATCCACAATTACTGCATTTCCATTTATATACTTTGTCTTTGGTAAATACTTTACCATCCTCTATATTTTTAAGAAGAGCTTTATATCTTTCTTCATGATGTTTTTCAACTTCAGCAATCTTTCTATATACTGTAGCTATAACAGGAAATCCTTCTTGATCAGCAACTTTGGCAAATTCAGGATATAATTGAGTCCATTCTTCATTTTCACCATCTGCAGCTGCTTTTAAGTTTAATTTGGTGTCTCCAAGAGCTACAGGGTAAGAAGCATTTATTTCTACTGCTTCACCACATAAATCTTCATTTGCAAATTTAAAAAATCTTTTTGCATGTTCCTTTTCATTTTCAGCAGTTTCTAAAAATATATTAGCTATTTGAACATATCCTTCCTTTTTTGCTTGAGAAGCATAAAAAGTGTATCTATTTCTAGCTTGTGACTCCCCAGCAAAAGATTTCATTAAGTTTTCTGCAGTTTTTGTACCTTTTAAAGATCCCATAAAATACCTCCTAAAAATATTTTGTTAATTTATATTACTAACTAATACTTTATATTCAATAAAAATTTGATTATTCCTTCTTAAATTTAAAAAAAGTTGAAATAAAGATTGAAATAAAGATTGAAAAAAGAGTTTTAATGATAAAAATTGTATTTGATTAAAATATATTGACTAATGCCATCTTATAGTTCATAATGTATACGTAATTATATAATTGGATAGAGGTGCAATATTTATAAGTAAATAGGTGGAGGTGAGCACTATGAAACCGTTTGAAAGGAGATATTGCCGAAATTTATAGTAAGGCTGCGCTGCTGTAAGTTGGTTTTATATACAATATATATAAAACTGTCACATAAAATGTGGGGAGCTATCAAATGTTGTAAGTAATTATATTATACTTTATGCGCCTCAAGAGTTATACTTGAGGTATTTTTTATTTTGTCTTAAAATATTAAGGAATATTAGGAGTGGTTAGATGCAAAATACTTTGGAAGAATCAGATAATAATTCACACAAGCTGAAAAGAGGGCTTAAACCCAGACATATGAATATGATTGCCCTTGGAGGTTCTATTGGTACAGGCATATTTTTGGCTTTAGGAGATACTATAAAACAGGCCGGTCCTGGTGGAGCAATAGTGGCTTATTGTTGCATAGGAATAATGGTCTATTTTTTAATGACAAGTCTTGGAGAAATGGCAACTTTTATGCCTGATTCAGGATCTTTTGGAACTTATGCAACTAAATTTGTTGATCCGGCTTTAGGTTTTGCTCTAGGGTGGAACTATTGGTATAATTGGGCTATTACGGTAGCTGCAGAAATGGTAGCAGGAGCATTAATAATGAAATTTTGGTTTCCTTTTGTTCCATCAGTAATATGGAGTGTTTTATTTTTATTACTTATAGTAATATTAAATTTATTGTCTGCAAGGGCTTATGGTGAGTCTGAATTTTGGTTTGCAGGAATTAAAGTAGCTACTGTTATAGTATTTTTGGTAACAGGAGTTGCGATGATAGTTGGGATTTTTAATGGAAATCCTATAGGACTTAAAAATTTTACTATTGGTGAAGCACCTTTTGTAGGAGGTCCTAAATCCATATTTTTAGTATTTTTGATTGCAGGGTTTTCATTTCAGGGTACAGAACTTATTGGTATTGCTGCAGGAGAAAGTGAAAATCCAGAGAAAACCATACCTAAGGCAATAAATACTATATTTTGGAGAATAATACTATTTTATCTTGGAACCATAATTGTAGTTGGTGCATTAATTCCCTATACTATGGCAGGAGTTCAAACCAGTCCGTTTACTATGATATTTCAAAAAGCAGGAGTAGCTGGAGCAGCTTCACTTATGAATGCAGTAATATTGACTTCTGTATTATCTTGTGGTAATTCAGGGTTATATGCTTCTACAAGAATGCTGTATTCTATGGCAAATGATAAAAAAGCTCCTGGAATTTTTGGAAAAGTTAACTCAAAAGGTGTTCCTGTAAATGCAGTTATACTAACTACAGTAGTAGCTTCTGCTTGCTTTTTAACAGGACTTTATGCAGAAGATTCTGTTTATGTGTGGCTTGTAGCAGCCTCTGGACTTTCAGGATTTATAGCATGGCTTGGAATAGCAATATGCCATTATAGGTTTAGAAAAGCATGTGTAGCTCAGCAAAAAGATGTTAGCATTCTCAAATATAAGGCAAAATTATTTCCACTAGGACCTATAATTGCATTTTTACTTTGTACAGTTGTAATATTGGGACAGGGTATTACATATTTTCAACAGGCAAAAATAGACTGGGGAGGAGTAATATCTTCTTATATAGGACTTCCTATATTTTTGTTATTATTTATAATATATAAGAAAAAATTCAAGACAAAAATAATTAAATTAAGTGATGTAGATTTTAAAAAAATCATGTAGAATTATATAAAAGATAGTAATGATATATTGACAACTTAAAATTTATTGATTATAATATAAATTATAAAATTATATTAGTCTTATCAAGAGAGGTGGAGGGAATGGCCCTGTGATGCCCGGCAACCTGAATGAAATTTTAATTCAAGGTGCTAATTCCTACAGGAATATACCTGGAAGATGAGAGAATAGAAAATCACCTTCTTTGCATCTATCAGCAGGAAGGTTTTGTTTTTTGAATCCTTATCTATGAAATGAGGAGTGATAATGGTGGATAAGAAAAAATTATCTACTGGTATTTCGCAAAAAGACTTAAATAGGTTACTGGAAATGCTTAAAGTAATGAAGTATGGTTCAATAACCTTAGTTGTTCAAGATGGTAGAGTAATACAGATAGAGAAAAATGAAAAAGTTAGATTGGTGTAAATATATAATATTATTATATTAGTTGACCAGATAAACTGGAGACTAAGCAAGTCATTGTTATTGTGACTTATGCTTAGTCTTTTTTTATTTTGCTTATCAAAGGTAAATTGTAAATTGAGTATTAAGGAGGTAATTATTTTGAGTATTAATATAAAATCACCAGAGGTAAAAATCAGAGAAAATAGACTTGGTTCAATTACTGGATTTTCAGGAAGTGCATCTGAATTATGTGAAATGTCTAAAGGAAAAAGGTTGTGTGATAGGAAGCATTCTTTCAGTCAATGTCTTGGATGTAGCTCAGGACAGGCACTGTGTCAGTTGGTTATGATACAGGATGTAGTTGTAATAAATCATGCACCACTTGGATGTTCAGCAGATTTTTCAGATTTTAATTTTACAAACAGAGTTGGACAGAGAAAGAGAAATTTGAGACCTAAAAATGCTAGATTATTAAGTACGAATTTGGATGAAAAAGACACTATATACGGTGGAGGTGAAAAACTAAAAGCCACAATAAATGAGGCTTTTGAAAGATTTAATCCTAAAGCAATTTTTGTAACAGCTTCTTGTGCATCGGGTATAATAGGCGATGATATAGATACAATAGCCCAAGAAGCAGAAAAAAGGATTAAGATACCAATAGTATATATTCCTTGTGAAGGTTTCAAATCAAAAATATGGACAACTGGCTTTGATGCGGCTTATCACGGAATAGTTAGAAAGATAATAAAGCCGCCTGTTAAAAAAAGAAAAGATTTAGTAAATGTAATTAATTTCTGGGGAAGTGATATTTTTACTGATCTTTTTGGAAGAATAGGATTAAAACCAAATTACATTGTTCCTTTTTCTACAATAGAGCAGCTTCAAAAGATATCTGAAGCTGCAGCTACCGTTCAAATATGTCCTACTCTTGGCACCTATTTGGCAGCTGCTTTGGAACAGGAATATGGAGTACCTGAAGTAAAAGCTCCACCTGCATATGGAATAAAGGGAACAGATGAGTGGTTTAGAGAACTGGGTAGAATAACTGATAAAGAAACTGAAGTTGAAGAACTGCTTAAATCTGAAAAAGAAAGAATATATCCAGAACTTGAAAAATTGAGAAAAAAATTAAAAGGGAAAAGAGCATATGTAACAGCTGGAGCAGCTCATGGGCATAGTTTAATAGCACTTTTAGAAGATTTGGGATTGGAAGTTGTGGGTGCCTCAATATTTCATCATGATCCTTGCTATGATAATAGATCAGAATCAGGCAAAAGTTTGGATCATGCAGTTAAAACATATGGGGATATTAAAAATTTCAGTGTATGTGATAAACAGGCTTATGAACTTGTTAATTCACTTAACAGATTGAAACCGGATATTTTTATTGCACGTCATGGTGGTATGTCTATATGGGGTGCAAAACTTGGAATACCTACATTTTTAATGGGAGATGAACACTTTGGATTAGGATATCAAGGATTGATAAACTATGGAAATAAGGTTTTGGATGTACTTGAAACTCCAGAGTTTGTAAAGAATATTTCAGCTCATGCCAAATTCCCATATACTGATTGGTGGTTTAAACAGAGACCAGATACTTTTTTAAAGGAGGGAAAGTAATATGCTGAAAATAATAGAGCAACCCAGACATTACTGCACTCTTGGATCTCAGCAATCTGTAATTGCCATAAAAGGTGCAATGCCAATACTTCATTCTGGACCAGGATGTGGTGTGAAATTATTCAGAGGACTTAGCACTGATTCAGGATATCAGGGAACAGGATATTCAGGAGGCGGCGTGATTCCGTGTACAAATTCTACTGAAAAGGAAGTAGTATTTGGTGGTAGAAAGAGATTGAAAGAAGTTATTGATGGAACACTTAAAGTTTTAAAGGGAGATCTATTTGTAGTATTAACAGGCTGCACATCTGACATAGTTGGAGATGATATAGGGCAGATAGTTGGAGAATATAAAAAAAATGGAATACCAATAGTTTTTGCAGAAACAGGAGGATTTAAAGGTACTAATTTTAAGGGACATGAATTGGTATTGAAAGCTATTATAGATCAGTTTATTGGAGACAGAAAGCCAAAGGTGAAAAAAAATTTGGTGAATGTTTTTGCTTCAGTACCGTTTCAAGATAGCTTCTGGGCGGGAAATTTAAGTATAATAAAGCATTTGTTAGAAGGAATAGGCCTGGAAGTTAATATATTATTTGGACCTGAGTCTGGCGGAGTAGAAGAGTTGCAAACAATACCTGATGCTGAATTTAACATAGTGGTCTCACCATGGGTTGGAGTGGAAACGGCAAAATTATTAAAACAGAAATATGGAACTCCATATTTGCACTATGCTGTTCCTCCTATAGGTGCTAAGGAAACAAGTGAATTTTTAAGATCAGTTAAAGAATTCGCAAACCTGGACAACGATATAGTAGAAAATTATATTAAGAAAGAAGAAGATAAATTCTATTATTATTTAGAAAGAGCTGCAGATTTCTTTTTGGAATTTAGATATAGTATACCAGACAGGTTTTTTAATATAACAGATTCATTTTATGCTCTTGGAATTAGTCAATTTCTATTGAATGAACTTGGAATTGTTCCTGGAGAGCAGTATATAACAGATGATGTTCCAAAAAAATATCAGGATTATATAATAGAAAAGTTTAATAACTTATCAGATACTAGAGATTTTAAAGTGTTTTTCGAAGTTGATTCCGGAAAGATCCATCAGAGATTAAGAGCATACGATATTGGCACCCATATACCTTTAATATTAGGAAGTTCATGGGATAGAGACATAGCCGATGAGGTTAATGGATTTAAAATCAATATATCTATACCAATCATGCATAGATTGGTATTAAATGGAGGATACTTGGGATATAACGGAGGCATGAGACTTATTGAGGATATATATGGAAATATATTAGAAACTTACAAATAAAATTAACTATTAGTTGATCAGAAATCTGAAGGCTAAGGTAAATTTATTTAATTTACCTTGGCCTTTTTTATATATGGAAGGAGAAAATAAGATTATGAGTATAGATATTGCAAGTCCAATAAAAAGTATAGAGGAGAGAACATTAAGTCATCCATGCTACAATTGTATTGCACATAAATATGCAAGAATGCATATACCAGTAGCACCTAAATGTAATGTTAGCTGTAATTTCTGCAGCAGAAAATACGATTGTGTAAATGAAAGTAGACCAGGAGTTACCAGTCAGATTTTAACACCTGAAGAAGCCAGGGATAAATTTAATATAGTAAAAGAAAAAGTAAAGAATTTAACTGTAGTTGGCATAGCAGGACCTGGAGATCCACTTGCCAATTTTGAAGAAGTTAAAAAGTCTGTAGAATTAATAAAAGAAGAATCTCCTGATATTACTTTTTGTTTATCTACTAATGGCTTGATGCTTCCTTTTTATGCTGATGAAATAGTGAAATTGGGAATAAGTCATGTTACTATAACTATAAATGCAGTAGATCCTAAAATAGGAGGTAGAGTTTATAAATTTATCAATTACTTAGGAAAAAAATTTTCAGGTGAAGAAGCTGGAAATATAATATTAAATAATCAACTGTCTGGACTAAGATATATTTCGCAAAAAGGGATTATATCTAAAGTAAACATTGTAATGATAAAAGATATTAATGATACACATGTTCCTGAAATAGTTAAAAAGGTAAAAGAGTGTGGTGCGTATATGACTAATATAATACCTCTTATTCCAATTCCAGGTACAGTATTTGAAAATTTGCCTGCTACAGATGAAAAAGAATTAAATAACATGAGAAAAAAGTGCCAGCTGGATTTAAAACAAATGTTTCATTGTAAGCAATGTAGGGCAGATGCCATAGGAACTTTAGAAAATGATATATCTAAGAACTTTAGAAGCAATAAAAATAATTATAGAATTGCAGTTTCAAGTAAAACAGGAGTGAATATAGATCAACATTTTGGACATGCATCAGAATTTTATATATATGATGTAATAAATGGACAGATCAAATTTAAAGAAAAGAGAAGTGTAAGTAAATACTGTAATGGTATAGAAGACTGTGAAAAACAAGAAGATAAAATATTGGACATTATAAAGACTATAGAGGATTGTAATGCAGTTCTAGTACTGAGAGCAGGCTTTGAGCCTGCAAATAGGTTAAAGAAAAGTGGTATACGAATATTTCAGATGTATGATGAAATAAATAGTGGAATAGAAAAGGCTGTAAAATTGCTGGAAAACAACTAAAAAAATAACTAGAAAGATACTGACCATGGATTTGCTTCTTGTACAAGTCCATGGTCAGTACTGATTTATCCAAATATAAAAAATATAACTGAAAATCAAAATTTTCAGTTATATAAAATTAAAACCAATATATTTTATACTAATCTGTTTATATAATCATTCTATTAAACGTTTCTAGATAAAGGCTTATTTTCATTTTCAGATATCTGTGAGTAAAGATTCTTGCTGAAATATCTATCTCCTCTATCCGGGAAAACAGTTACTATATTTCCACTATCTATAGTGTCAGCTAATTTCAATGCTGCTGCTAATGCTGCACCAGAGGAGGAACCGACTATGAGACCTTCTCTCTTAGCTAATTCCCGTACCATAATAAAAGCCTCATCATCATTTACCTTTATAACTTTATCTACCAGATTCATATTCATGGTATCAGGTACAAAATCATTTCCTATACCTTCAATTGCATATTTTTCTTCAGTTCCACCTCCTAAAGTGGAACCTTCTGGATCAGCTAAAATAGCCTTTATAGTATTATTTTGTTCCTTTAGATACTTTACTATGCCGGTAAATGTGCCTCCACTACCAGCACCGGCTACAAAATAATCTATTTTACCATCTAATTGTTTATATATTTCAGGACCTGTTGTAAGATAGTGTGCCTTAGGATTGTCATTATTTTGAAATTGACCTAAAGATATAGAATTTGGTATTTTCCCTAGGAGTTCCTGGGCTTTTTCTATGGCTCCTCTCATTCCTTTTTTTTCTGGCGTATGCACTATTTCTGCACCAAGAGCTTTTATAAGCACTTGTTTTTCTATAGAAAATTTTTCCGGAACTGCAAATATAACTTTGTAACCTTTATTTAGTGCTCCGAGTGCAATTCCAAGGCCCGTGTTTCCTGCGGTAGCTTCTACTATGGTATAACCATTTTTTAATCTGTTACTTTTTTCTGCCTGGTCTATCATATATGATCCAATTCTATCTTTTACACTTCCTCCAGGGTTAAAATTTTCAAGTTTTGCATATATATTAACCCCTGATTTTAATTTAAATCTACTTATTTTTAATACCGGAGTATTTCCTATCATCTCTTTTATATCATTAAAAACATCCATAAAAGTAGTCTCCCCTTAATTTTTATAATATTATAATAGTTTAATTGCAGACGTTAAATCTTCTAACAAGTCTCCTTTATTTTCTATTCCAACTGATAATCTAGCTAGATTATCTACTATTCCAACCTTCTGTCTTATTTCATATGGTATAGCAGCATGAGTCATACTAGCAGGATGGCACATTAATGATTCTACCCCACCAAGACTTTCACCAAATGTTATAAGTTTTAATTTTTTGAAAAAATCATTTATATTGATAGTGTCTTTTAATACAAATGAAATTATTGCACCATATCCTTTTGCCTGTTTCTTTTGTATATCATGTCCTATATGACTTTCAAGTCCTGGATAATATACTTTCTCTACAAATGGATTTTCATTTAAAAATTTTGCTATATATTGGGCATTTTCTTCATGTCTGTCCATTCTAACAGATAAAGTTTTGATTCCTCGTATTAAAAGCCAGCTGTCGAATGGATTTAATATTCCACCTGTGGAATTCTGTATAAAGTGAAGTCTTTCTGATAAATCTTCATTATTTACTACAACAAGTCCTGCCACTAGATCACTGTGTCCTCCTAAATATTTAGTGGCACTGTGAATTACTATATCTGCACCAAGTTCTATAGGCCTTTGAAGATAAGGAGTCATGAAAGTATTGTCTACAATTGTAAGAAGTTTATTTTTTCTGGCAATCTCGGATACTTTTTTTATATCGGTTATTGTCATGAGGGGATTGGTTGGTGTTTCAATATATATTGCTTTTACATCATCTGTAATACTATCCTCCACACTTTTTATATTGCTAGTATCAACTAATTCAAAATTTAAATTAAAATTTTTAAATATTTTGGCCAGTACTCTATAAGTTCCACCATAAACATTATCTGACAGTATTATTTTATCTCCACTTTTAAATAATGTTAGTACTGCTGTTATAGCTGCCATACCTGATGCAAAGGCAAGACCACTGTATCCAGCTTCAATATCTGATATTAATTTTTCCAATGCTTCTCTAGTTGGATTTCCAGTTCTTGAGTATTCATAACCATTATTTTCTCCCAAACCATTTTGTCTATAGGTAGATGTTTGATATATGGGTACGCTAACTGCTCCTGTCTGTTTATCTCCATCTATTCCTCCGTGTATTAACAATGATTCAATATTCATTTTATATCTCCTTTCGTATACCTCTTGTCATAAATATTCCTGTTTCTGTATATTCTCCCTTACTTGAATATCCTTTGCATTTTAATCCAGTACTTTTTATGATTATGTCTGAAAATCCAGCTTTTTTTGCCCAGCTATTTATTTGTTCATTGGAGAAACCGAGCCATTCATCATGCATTTCAATTTTTGCCCACTCTCCATTGTGTTGTTCAACATCACATATAACAAAAGTACCATTCTTTTTTAAAACTCTGTAGAGTTCTTTAAAAGCACCTTCTGCATCTACTACATGGTGAAGTGCCATATTTATGAATAGAGCATCTATTGATTCATCAAAAAGTGGTAGATTTGATATAGATCCTTTTATTGGATATATATTTTTAATCTCTCTATTGACAGCAGAATCGTGGAGCTGTCTCAACATGTTCTTTGAATTATCTATAGAGAATACAAGCTTTGCATCTGTAGAAAGTGCAAGGGAAATGAATCCAGTACCGCATCCTAAATCGGCACAAATTTTATCTTTTATATCAAACTGTGAAAGAGCTATATATTTTAACTTATCTTCAAAATACTCTTCTCGTATTACATTCCATTTATCTGCAATTGAATCAAAATATCCTATAGAATTCATAACTATTCCTCCTAATTTAAATGATTTTAAACTTTAATAATAAAAATGGTCCTTAGATTCCGGATTCCAAAAACCAAAAAACCTTCTGCCTCAATTCAGAGGCAGAAGGTTACTTCCGCGGTTCCACTCTGTTTACAATATATAACATGATAATATGAAATTAATTAACATGAATATATTAAAACTCTTATTTTGGTACAATCATACCTCAATGCTTTAACGGGCATACCCGCTGAAGTCTACTAAACTTCAATTCAGTACTCAAGGATGCACTTCAATCAGTATTGACTAAGATATCCTTTCACCCAAGGGAAATCCTCGCTTGTAGTCAAATGCTAATTTACTCTTCCTGTCATCGCAATAATTAATATTTACTGTAATTAATTAATATTCATAATACTATAAAAAAATCATTTAATCAAGCATAATTTAATAATTTTTTTATTTAATAGTAAACACTTAATTTATAATATTCCTATGAAAAAAATATGTGAAGATAAAATATTTTAAAATTTTTTATTGACAAATAAATTCAAAAACAGTATAGTGATTATAAATTAAATACGGAAAATCTTATCAAGAGAGGTAGAGGGACTGGCCCAATGATGCCCGGCAACCTGAATATATGTTTATTGTATTCAATGGTGCCAATTCCAGCAGTTGAAATCTGAGAGATGAGAAAAAGTTTAAACCTTTTTGTACTCGTCTACATAAAGGTTTTTATATTTCTTTAAATATGTAAAATTGGAATAATAAGGGGGATCATGAAATTGGAAGACAAAAAAAACTTACGCTCTAGTATTTTAAAAAAAAATGTCAGTGAATTGCTTGCTATACTCGGGGAAATAAAATATGGTTCTATAACTATGGTAATTCAAGATGGAAAATTAGTTCAGATAGAAACAAAGGAAAAAATCAGATTAGTATAAATTTTAAAAATTATAGATATTAATATACAATATACTGATAATTAAAAATATTATAAAAATTATATTGACATAATAAATAAAAGGTTGTATAGTGTAATCATAAATTAAATATGAAAGTTCTTATCGAGAGAGGCAGAGGGACTGGCCCAATGATGCCCGGCAACCTGAATATATGTTTATTGTATTCAACGGTGCCAATTCCAGCAGGTAATAAAACCTGGTAGATGAGAGACAATAGGATATTGCTTCCTACAGTTTCTCTGTAGGAAGTTTTTTATATTTCTTTAATAAATTATAAGCTTAATTATTTTATAAATTGAGGAAGGAGAATTATATATGTCAGAATACATAAAATGTTGCCAAAAATGCATATTTTAAAGTTGTTACGTCAAATGAAGATTGGATGTGATTGTGATGAAAACAGTATTTAAAAGTTGTTAAGTGCTTATTATATAAAGTAATTTAAATTAGGTCATATAAATATTAATTAAATGAAGGAGAGATTAATCATGAGTGAAGAGAGAAAATTGTCATTTGAAACATTACAGGTACATGCAGGACAGGTTCCTGATCCGGTAACAGGAGCAAGAGCAGTTCCAATATACCAGACTACTTCTTATGTTTTTAAGGATGCAGATGAGGCAGCTGACTTTTTCCAATTAAAGAGACCAGGAAATGTATATGGAAGAATAATGAACCCCACTGAAGATGTTTTTGAAAAAAGAGTTGCAGAACTTGAAGGGGGAGTTGCAGGACTGGCTACTGCTTCAGGACTTGCAGCAATATTTTATTCAATACTCAATGTGGCAAGTGCAGGAGACAATATAGTATCGGTAAGTACTCTTTACGGTGGAACATATGAATTGTTTTCAGTAACACTGAAAAAATTAGGTATAAGTGTAACTTTTGTAGATCCAGATGATCCTGAAAATATAAGAAAGGCTATAACTGACAAAACAAAAGCAGTGTATGCTGAAACAATAGGAAATCCAAAAATAAATGTACTTGACATAGAAAAAGTAGCAAATATTGCACACGAAAACAAAATACCTCTCATAATAGATAATACTTTTGGAACTCCATATTTGGTAAGACCAATAGAATATGGTGCAGATGTAGTTGTACACTCTGCAACTAAGTTTATAGGTGGACATGGAACAACGCTCGGTGGAATTATAGTAGACGGTGGAAAGTTTGATTGGGCAGGAAGTGGTAAATTTCCCGATTTTACAACACCTGATAAAAGTTACGGCGGACTTGTATATGCAGACCTTGCGCCGACTTCATTTGCAGCAAAGGCAAGAGTTCAACTTTTGAGAAATACCGGGGCAACTCTCAGTCCACAAAGTGCATTTTATTTCTTGCAGGGACTGGAATCACTGTCACTTAGGGTTGAGAGACATGTAGAAAATGCAAGAAAGGTAGTTGAATTTTTAAGTAAACATCCTAAGGTTTCATGGGTAAACTATCCTGAATTAGAATCAAGCCCATATAGAGAACTGTCAAAAAAATATTTACCAAAGGGAGCAGGTTCAATATTTACTTTTGGAATAAAAGGCGGACTTGAAGCTGGAAAGAAATTTATAAACAGTGTTAAACTATTTTCTTTGCTTGCAAATGTGGCAGATGCAAAGTCTCTTGTAATACATCCGGCAAGTACTACACATGCAGAACTTACACCTGAAGAACAAAAAGAGGCGGGAGTAACTCCTGATCTTATAAGGCTTTCCATAGGTATAGAGAATATTGATGACATTATATACGATTTGGATCAGGCTCTTGCAAAAATTTGACAATATTAAATATGCCAGTTTCATTAAATAAAAGCTGTTAGATAGGGGATAGGGGTATTAAAATAAACTTCCTGTGATTTGATTTTATACAGGAAGTTTATTAACAAAATCTGTTTAATAAGTATGAAAAGGAGATGGATAAAATGAGTAAGTTATTCACATCAGAATCAGTTACAGAGGGACATCCTGACAAGATTTGTGACCAGATATCAGATGCAGTACTGGATGCTATTCTTGAACAGGATAAAAATGGCAGGGTGGCATGTGAGACAGTTGTAAATACGGGACTTGTACTTTTGGTAGGGGAGATATCAACTAAAGCTTATGTAGATATACCAAAAATAGTGAGAAAAACAATAAGCGATATAGGATATAATCATTCAAGATTTGGTTTTGATGCATCCAATTGTGCAGTAATAACATCAATAGATGAACAGTCTTCAGATATTGCACTAGGAGTTGATGAATCACTTGAATCCAAAACAGGCGAAAAGGACAATATTGAAGCAATAGGAGCAGGAGATCAAGGAATGGTATTTGGATTTGCAACCAATGAAACAGAAGAATATCTGCCGCTACCAATAGCTCTGGCACATAAACTTTCAAGAAAACTTGCAGAAGTAAGAAAAAATGGATCTATACCGTATCTTGGACCGGACGGAAAGACTCAGGTAACAGTAGAATATGAAGAAAATAAACCCGTAAGAGTAGATACTGTACTTATATCTTCACAGCATGAAGATGGAATAAGCCATGATAAAATTGAAAAGGACATAATAGATAAAGTTATTAAGGCAACATTACCCGAAAAATTTATAAATTCTGATACAAAGTATATTGTCAATCCAACGGGAAGATTTGTAAAAGGAGGACCTGAAGCTGATTCGGGACTTACAGGAAGAAAAATAATAGTCGACACTTATGGGGGATATGGCAGACATGGAGGAGGAGCATTTTCAGGGAAAGATCCAACTAAGGTTGACAGATCAGGAGCCTATGCAGCAAGATGGGTGGCAAAGAATTTAGTAGCAGCAGGAATAGCAGATAAAATTGAAGTTGAAATAGCATATGCAATAGGAGTAGCAAGACCAGTATCCATAAGTATAGATACTTTTGGCACAAGCAAGACAAGTGATGAAAAAATAGTAGAAACCATAAACAAGATATT
Organism: Clostridium tyrobutyricum; assembly: GCF_019144085.1. Taxonomy (GTDB): domain Bacteria; phylum Bacillota; class Clostridia; order Clostridiales; family Clostridiaceae; genus Clostridium_B; species Clostridium_B tyrobutyricum_A. The sequence continues at coordinate 3,649 of NZ_JAHHUY010000042.1, read as the reverse complement.
TGATTTGAGACCGGCTGCAATTATAAGGGATCTTGATTTGAGAAGACCCATATATAAGAGTACTGCCGCATATGGACACTTTGGAAGAACTGACATAGATCTTCCTTGGGAGAAGCTTGACAAAGTTGATGAAATTAAAAAAGAATTGAGCAGTGATATTATATATTCTTGATTGAAAATTTTAAAAAAGAAATGGAAACAAGCTTAACCTAAAATAATCTTGATTCCATTTCAAATAAAAAACTCAACCTCTGGTATATCCAGTCAGTTACTTCTAGTATATCTAGTTGTTATTACACTGCCTCTAGTATGTCTAGTCAGCAATATAAATAGATTATATAACAACAAACTGCAGTATTGTCCATAATATATAATTACAAACTATACTGCAGTAATATGTTTTTAAATATTTAACATAGTATTTGATATATACATATAACAACAGCAATTTTGTAATTCAGGGATGATTATGTTATTTTTTGAGTAAAGTACTATAGTTATTCTTTTCATTTTAACATCCCTCCATTAAATAATGTTATATATAATTTATATACATTAAAGAGACTAAATTTTATATACTAATAAAATTTAGTCTCTAGTTTCTCTAGTCAACTATTATATACCTACATGATAGTTGAAATTAATCAGAATGTCAATATTAAAATTTTATAGTGATTTGCTTATTTGATTGGACTTTATAAAATTTACACATAAATTATAATAAAGGAGAAAGAATATGCCAGGCTTTTTAGAAAAAGATAACTTAATTAGAAAGCAGCTAGAACAATATTTGAAGTATTTTGAGAATAAAAGTATAAGTATAAATATAGAAAGTAAATCAACTAAATTGTTGTTTTATGATAAAGCTGTATTCTATAAAAAACGATATAGGTATTATAATAGATTCAATTCAAAAAGATAATAAATTTGAATTGAAATTAGATTACGTAAAAAGATGTACTAAGGATGTCTGCGGAGGATTACAGTATGTACTAATAATATTATATGATAATACATATATACAAATTTATAATAGGTGAGTATATTGGATGATTGAAGATTTCTGGCTATGTTTTATGAAGTTATTCATTTCTGAAATTTAATTGACATAATGTTTAATTGTTATATGATTGGTTCACAATTGAATAACTTATCAAGAGAGACAGAGATTCTTATTAATGAAGTTTGCTATTGTAGTATTTTGTTAAATTAAAAGGCAAAGCACCTAGAGGTAAGTGCCTTGCCTTTACTGAATAAAGAAATTGAGGGATTTCTTTATTGAATAATTAAAAAATCATCTATGTTATTAGCAACAACAGCAAACTGGAGTATTGTTCATACATATTACAGCAGTACAACCGCATTCCATCATGTTCATCATACAATCACAGCATTTTTGTATCATTGCAACAGCAGTTTCATCCTTAGTCATACATATCATTTTCATTCCATGATTATTTGATTTCTCCTTAAGTACAAGTTACCTCTAGCATATCTAGTTAATGTAATATTATACTTTTATGTTATTTATTCATAGATTAAAATATAATTACCTCTGGTATATCCAGTAGGCTATCTCTAGTTTCTCTAGTTGATAATATCATACTTTTTATATAGTTAAGCCTCTAGTTTTTCTAGTCAGCCGTTTTAATTCAAATATAAAAAACTGAAGCAACATTTATATTCATAAAAAATATAAATATTACTACAGTTAAATGACAAATTTACAACAACACATACAACAACTACAATCATTTTTTTTGTTCATATACATTTTTTCTGCTAACATATACTTACACCTCCATACAAAATAATTATAGCTTAATTTTTTATATTTCCATTATATGTAATTTTTAAATTCATGTCAAGTAGAGGATTTAAAGAAATCCTCTACTATATGTAATATGTATATTGATGATACTTTATTTTTGATTTAATAGATGAATATCTCAAATTAAAAATGAATAAATATGTTTAATTCTATTTAATGATTTATCAGAAAATTATGTATTAACAATAATTTGATTAAATATATGAACACCAAAAAATATATTTATAATTTTTAGTAGTATTTTGTAGTTTTCAATAGTTTAAATAGTAATATTAGATTGTATGGTTTCTAAATATAGCTATTTGAATAAATGATTTGAAAAACTTTCAAAATATAAGCAGACGGCAAAATTAAAAATCCATACTACAATGCAATGATGGAATGAAATTATTTCAATATGCAATTTTAAATTTTTATATAGAATAGAGGGAGATGTAATATGAAAAAAATTAAATTTGGATTGGCAACTAAAATTATAATTGGACTAGTACTTGGTATTATAGTTGGAGCAGTATTTTATGGAAATCCTAATGTATCTACATATCTTCAGCCTATAGGAGATATATTTCTAAGACTTATAAAGATGATAGTAATTCCAATAGTTTTTTCATGTCTTGTGGTAGGTGTAGCTGGAGTTGGAGATATGAAACAGCTTGGAAAATTAGGAGTGAAATCAATAGTATATTTTGAGATAATGAGTACAATTGCAATAATAGTTGGTTTATTAATAGCAAATATATTTCATCCAGGTACAGGCATAAATATGAATGGACTTTCTAAATCAAATATAAGTGGTTTTGTAAATACTGCAAAGACAGTATCACATCATGGATTTAAAGATACTATTGTTGGAATAGTTCCAGACAATTTATTTACTTCACTTAGTAATGGAGACATGCTTCCAATAATATTTTTTGCAGTAATATTCGGACTTGGAGTTGCTGCAATAGGAGAGAAAGGTAAACCTATACTCAAATTAGCAGAAGGAATTTCAGAAGCTATGTTCTGGGTAACGAATCAAATAATGAAAACTGCACCTATTGGTGTTTTTGCACTTATTGGAGTAACTGTATCTAAATTTGGATTACAATCCTTAATTCCACTTGGAAAATTAGTCATAACAGTCTATGGAAGCATGATCTTATTTGTTATTATAATTATGGGAATAGTTGCAAAGTTATTTGGAAATAATATAATTCATATAATTAAAGTGTTAAAAGATGAACTCATATTGGCATATACTACATCCAGTTCAGAAACTGTTTTGCCTAGAATTATGACTAAAATGGAGAAATATGGATGCCCATCCTCTATAGCATCTTTTGTAGTTCCTACAGGATATTCGTTTAATTTAGATGGATCTACACTATATGAAGCAATTGCTGCTTTGTTTATAGCACAAATGTATGGAATACATCTATCTTTGTTTGCACAGATAAATCTTGTAATAGTACTTATGATAACCTCAAAGGGGATAGCAGGAGTTCCCGGAGTATCTTTTGTAGTACTTTTAGCCACATTAGGAAGTGTTGGCATTCCAGTAGAAGGATTGGCATTTATAGCTGGCATCGATCGTATTTTAGATATGGCTAGAACTGCAGTAAACGTAGTTGGAAATTCTTTGGCTGTTGTAGTTGTTTCTAAATGGGAAGGAATTTATGATGATGAAAAAGGACGCAAATATTTAAAATTTTTATCTGAACAAAAAACTGAGTATGTAGTTGGTCAAGAATAATAGATTTAAATATTACTAGCTTGTTGAATAATTAAATATGTAATTTATGATTTAAAATTTATGCGATAGCATTGGAATTTTTA
>NZ_JAHHUY010000041.1:0-23499 GCF_019144085.1 Clostridium tyrobutyricum | reverse complement strand
TTAGAGTTATGCTCAAGGCTATAGTAACCTATTATAGAGGTGAGTACGAATGAATAAAAAATTTAAACTAAGAATACTTTCATTAATTACAGTATTATCAATAAGTAGTATTACTTTTGCTGGATGCAGTTTTGCAAAAGCTCAAAACTCAGATTCCAGCAGCAGTAAGAGTAGTTCTACTGCTAAAGTTACTACAAAACAGGATAAGAAATCTTCAACTCCAACATCTACGTCAGTATCAAATCAGATTAAGAATGATACTGCTAAACAAAATCAGTATTATCTTTCTGATTTCAAAATGGTGTTAAATAAATTAGCATCTTCAAAGGCTATAACATCTTCTCAAGAATCAGCAATATTAAATGTATTTAATAAGCAAAAAATAACATCAGAAAATTTTGAAGCACAATTGGATACATTAACAAAAGGAAAAGTTATAACACAGTCTCAAAAATTAAAGATACTTGATTCATTTAAAGCAAATAATAAAGTATCCAAAGCTCCAATAGATAAAAATAATTCAACTAATAAGGACAAGTTACAGCACAATAACTCTAAGACTACATCCAATAAAAATGTTAATCAAAAATCCAAAAATAAATAAGAAGAATATATGAGTATGACACAATATTGTCACATTAGTTGTATAAAATTATACTATACTAAGAAATTGATCTTAGGAAAAATATAATAATTCCCTATACACAAAATAAGCGCCTATGTTTTTAGAGCGCTTATTTTGTAGTTAAATTTAAATATTAACTATTTATACTATCGAAAAAAAGTAAAAATAGTTAATATAATAGTAGGGGGTGTTTTTATGAAAAGAAATCTTATAAGTATTGATTGGGATTATTTTATACCTATAGATGAAAGATGGAGTGGTTCATATATTGAAAACAAAAGAAATATCATGACAATATGGTATAAAAGATATTTTGAAAATAAAAAGTGTGGAATAAATATAGAAAAGTCTATTAGAGAGGGGATACAATTAAGTCCATTTTTAAAAAAGATAAAGAATTACTTTAATTTCGGGAAAAAAATAAATATGTATGTATCTGATTCTCATAAATTTTCTTACGATATAGCGAAACTGAATAAATGCAGTAATATAATAAATTTTGATGCCCATTCTGATCTTGGCTATGGTGGTCTTAAATCTCTTGGATTTGAACTGAACTGTGCAAATTGGCTTGGAAAATTATTAAAAAATAAAGTAGCCAATACAGCCAGTATAGTATACAGTCCCTATACATATGAAAAACCAGAAGAATTCTCAGAAATAAACAGTGAATTTTATATAAAGTATCCAGATATTGAACATTTATCTAAAATTAAAGTTGATGCAATTCATATATGCAGATCTGGAAGCTGGACACCTCCTTGGCTTGACTATAAATTCTATGATTTTATAAAATCCTTTAATATTCCATACAATATTATTGATTGTCCAAAGAGAAACTGGAATCCCAAAAATCTTAAACTGGCAGATAAAATATACATGATGCTTTAGTTATGGTATAATTTTACTCGCAATTATAATCGGAAAAGAGGTATTCATATGAAAATAGCAGTTATTTCAGACATACATGGAAATCTTGAGGCACTTGAGGAGGCGTTTTCCAATATTCAAAATAGAGATGTAGATACTGTATTGTGTCTTGGAGACTTAGTAGGATACGGTCCCTATCCAAATGAAGTAGTAGAGTTTATAAAAAAGAACAATATATTGAGCATACTTGGAAATTATGATGCTGCTGTGTTGGAAGAAAAATTTAATTATATAAGGGATAATGAAGTAAATAAATTCTGCATGCCATGGGCTGCCAAAGAAGTCAACAAGGAAAATAAAACTTACTTAAAATCACTTCCAAGACAAATAGTTATTGAATTTAACAATAGGAAAATCAGATTTGTACATGGAAGTACAAGGGCTATAAATGAATATTTAATTGAAAATTCCAGGCAATCGGAAGAAGTAATGGAAAATTTGCAGGAAGATATTTTAGTATGTGCACATACGCATATACCTTTTAGAAAAGATTATGGGAGTAAAATACTTTTAAATGATGGAAGTATTGGAAAACCTAAAATAGGAAGGCCAAATGGAACTTATCTCATTATAGATTTGGAATCAAATCACATAAAAACTGAAATTATAGAATTTACATATGATTATAAAAAAACTATAGAAGCCATGAAAAAGAAGGAAATACATGAATCCTGTATTAATAATATAAGAACTGGAGTTGAGTAAATAATACTGAAAAACGATATGGAACATGTTAACATTTTAGGCATACATATCAAAATGAAAGGACTGGATATATGCTTGAAATAAAAGATGTTAGCAAAAAATTTAAAGATTCAAAGGTAGTTGATAGACTGTCCTTTAACGTTAAAGAAGGAGAAATAGTCGGACTGCTGGGTGAAAATGGTGCAGGAAAAACTACTACATTGAGAATGATTTCAACTATGTTGAAGCCCACTGAAGGTACCATAAAAGTAAATGAATATGATGTAGTTAAAAATCCTTCACAAGTGAGAAGAGAAATTGGTGTTTTATTTGGCGGCGAAGTGGGAATTTACGATAGGTTATCAGCTAGAGAGAATATTGAGTATTTTGGAAGATTGTATGAAATGACTAAAGAAAATATAGACAAGAGAATAGGGGAACTTACTCAAGATTTGAAAATGGAAGAGTATATAGACAAAAGAGCGGGAAAATTTTCACGTGGTATGAAGCAGAAAGTTTCCATAGCAAGAACTATAGTTCATTCTCCAAAGGTAATGTTATTTGATGAACCAAGTACTGGACTAGATGTTTCTGCTGCCAGAGTCATACATGAATTTATTTTAAAATGTAAAAGTGAGAATAAGATAATTCTTCTCTCCTCCCATTCTATGGAGGAAGTAGAGAAGCTTTGTGACAGGCTAGTCATAATTCATAGTGGAAAACTTGTAGATGAAGGTACAGTAAGCTATTTAAAAGAAAAATATAAAAATGATGATTTGGAAGAAGTTTTTATCAAATTAATAGGGGGTAAATAAAATGAATAACTTTTGGGTGATTTTGAAAAAAGAACTTACAGACATATTCAGAGACAAAAAGACACTTATATTCACTATATTACTTCCTATTATAATGTATCCTGCCATGTTTAAAATTATAGATTCTACTATAGAAAACACTACCAATTCAGTCAAAAAAAATGTTGCTATCGCATACAGAGGAGATGAAAACTCTTCCATATATAAGATTTTAAAATCTATGAATAATATAACTATAGATAAAAGCGGCAATGAAGATGAAAAACTGAAAAAAGGAAAGATATCCATTATAGTGGATGTACCTAAAGATTTTGACTCGAAAATTTCATCTGAAAATAAAACCAATATAAATATAATATATGATGAAGATTCCAATAAATCCAATATGGCGTATTCCATGCTAAAGGAAAATTTTGATAAATACAGCAGTAATATAGTAAATAATAGATTAAAATCAAGAGGTATTAGTGGAAGTGTTTTAACACCTTTTGACATAAAACAAAGTACCTTAAGTAAACAGAGTGGAGATTCTATGGCTCAAGGTATATTGAATGTACTGCCAACTATAATAATTATATTCATGATAAGTCCTACTATAGGAATAGCAGCAGATTTAATAGCAGGAGAAAAGGAGAGGGGGACTTTTGAACCTCTTTTGTCAACATCAGCAGGAAGAATGTCTATATTTTCTGGAAAGCTTGCAGCTATCTCATCTGTAGCATTTATTACTTTGATAGTAACTTTAGGCTCAATGATAAGTTCAATGATTTATATATTTTCAAGTGGTGGTCAATTTACTATACCCCTGGGAGCTTTTGCAGTTATAGGAATAGTTTCTATATTTGTATTGGTGGCACTTAGTTCCATAGAAATATCCATAAGTATATTTGCACGGTCTATGAAGGAGGCAAATACTTATTTAGGTGGGTTTATAGTTCCAGTAATGATATTAACCTACATACCATTTATGATGGATGCCAAAAACATAAGCTTTGCATTTTTCAATATTCCTGTAGTAAATGCTGTTGTAGTTATGAAAGAGGCCATTGTGGGAATATTTAATCCTACACATATCTTAGTAGTTATACTATGGCATATTGCCTATGTAATAGCAGCCGTGCTGCTTGCAAGATTTATGTTTTCAAAAGAAGAAGTTGTATTTAGATCTTAAAAAATTCAGGGCATCGCTTGATGTCCTGAATTTTTTTATCTGCTTTTCTATATGGTTTGCCTTTTTGTGAAAATCAATCTTGAAAATGAGAGTATGATTGCCAGTATACAGAAAGCTGCTGAAGTCAAATATACAAATTTCATGGCATATATGAAAACATCAGGTCTTGATGAAACAAAATTAGTTACCTTGTACCCTATTTTTGAACTCATTCGATTGTATAGTAAAACTACAGCAAAAGATGTTCCAAATACCATACCCATATTTCTAACAAGAGCATTTATACTACCGGCTATACCTAATTTATCTTTAGGTGCCAGTGACATGATCAATGAATTATTTGGAGATTGAAATAGACCATTTCCTATGCCTAAGATTGCAATCCCTATTATTATGTGGAAATAAGTAGAGTTTGAATTTAATGAAGACATTATTACAAGACCTACAACAGTAAAAGACAGGCCAAGAAATGTAGGAATTTCTCCACCTATTTTATCAGATATATAACCACTTAATGGAGCAATTATTCCTGCGAATATTGGGAATACAACCATTAACATGCCTGATTTGGCAGGAGATATTTTAATTAAATATTGCAGATAAAATGGATAAATTATGTTGTTGCAGAATATTACTGTAAAAGATATAAAAGCACATAACAAACTTACATTAAATAATTTATTTTTGAATATGGAAAATTCCATCATAGGTTTTCTTATTTTACTTTCTACAAAATAAAATAGTACTATACATAAAATCGCAATTATAAAAGCCCATATTATATAAACATTACTCCATCCCAGTTTTTCTCCACTGGAAAGTGCCCAAAAGATACATATAATAGATATTATGAATAAAAAGCATCCAGTGAAATCAAGGTCTTTTAAATTTCCATTTTTATTATCCTTTGGCAATATTTTTATGACAGCTATAAATGCAATTATTCCAATTGGTATATTTATGATGAATATGGATTGCCAGTTGAAAAATTGTACTAAAAAACCACCAATTGGTGGACCGAGCATAGTTCCTATAGCAACTGTAGATCCAGATAATCCAAGAGCTCTTCCTCTTTCGTCAGGCAGAAATGTTTCAGCTATTATTCCTTGATTTGAGGACATTATCATAGCAGCTCCTATTGCCTGAATTATTCTTGAAATTATAAGAAATTGAATTGTGCTTGAAAGTGCACATAAAAGAGAACCAAATGAGAATATCATAAATCCTCTATGGAATACTTTACATTTGCCTATTAAATCACCTATTCTCCCAAACATAAGAATTAATGCTGATATTACAATTAAATAACTGGTTACAACCCATTGAATAGTATCTATTCCAACAGATAATTTACTTGCCATATCAGGTAGTGCCACATTTACTATACTTGCATCTATAGTTGCTATAAGAGGTCCCATTAATACCACAGCCAGTATTTTAAATTTGTCCTTTCTTTCTTTCATATAAAATTTAATCTCCTTTCTGTGTAAATCCAATACAGTACGTTTTAATTTAAATATTTTTGTGTGTCAAACCAAATCCAGAGTCAAATATGAATATATAATAGTATAATATTGTAGATAATTTATTCCAAATTTTTAAATATATACAATCATATTATGTATTTACATGCACAAGGTTAATTATTCATAGAACATTAACAAATTATTATAATATTTTAATATGTTGAAAAAATGTAAAAAGTGAATTGTAATATTTAGTACTTTTATTCTAAAGTGTCCATTTGATTTTGATGGGCACTTTTAAATTTGTATTTTGTTAATTATTTTGACATAACATCGTAATATATAAATTATACAATTATTGTTATAAATATGAAACATAAAAGGAGGGCAATAATTTGTATAATAAAATAAAATTGAACAGGCGTCATATTCCATTTGTGTTTATACTGCTGCTGTCAATAGTTTTGAATTTTGTAAATCTTGGTATAGAAGGGTATGGAAATACATTTTATGCAGCAGGTGTAAAAAGCATGATGATGAATTTGAAAAATTTCTTCTTTGCATCTTTTGATCCTGCAGGTTTTGTAACTATTGACAAGCCACCGGTGGGTTTCTGGATTCAGACTATATCTGCAAAGATATTTGGATTTAGTGGTTGGAGCATACTCCTGCCGCAGGCTCTGGCAGGAGTAATTTCAGTTGCAGTTATATACCATCTTGTTAGAAGATCTTTTGGAAATAAGGCAGGTCTTATTGCGGCATTGTGCCTTGCGGTAACTCCTATATCGGTGGCAGCAGGAAGGAATAATACAATCGACAATTTGCTTGTACTTCCAATGCTGCTTGCATGCTGGGCTGCACTAATAGCGGCAGAAAGAGGAAAAATCAAATATCTTGTACTGAGTCTTGTACTGGTGGGTATAGGATTTAATATAAAAATGGCAGAGGCATATATGGTAGCTCCTGCGATATATATAACATATCTTCTGGCATCCACTATGAGTTTCAAAAAGAAGATAAGGGATCTTATTATAGGTACTGTAGTACTTTTAGTAGTATCATTGTCATGGGCTGTAATAGTAGATTTAATACCTGCAAGCCAAAGACCATATATAGGAAGTAGCACCAACAATACTGTCATGCAGCTTATAATAGGTCACAATGGTCTGGAGAGGATTGGAATAGGTGGTAGAAACGGTCAACTGAATAATAATTCGAAAAAAAGAAATAGTTTTGATCAAAGAAACAATTTTGGAGGAGCAGGTAATTCTAATTTAGCAGGTAGTTTTAAAAATGTGAACAACTATGGGTCAGAAAATAATTTCAGATCCAGAAATAATTCTATAACAGGGAACAATTCTAAAAATAGGGTAAATGAAGCTTATGGCAGAAATTTACAAAGCGGTATATTCAGATTATTCGGCAGTGGAAATATGTCGGATCAGATATCATGGATTCTAATGCTTGCTATAATTGGATTTATTGTTGCTGCAGTAAAGGAAAAACTGAAAGCTCCATTCAACAACAGGATAAAATTGTCACTTATATTATGGGTCGCATGGCTCCTGCCTGAATTCATATATTTCAGTTTTTCGAAAAATATAACACACACATATTACCTGACTACAATGGCACCATCCATTGCAGCATTAGCTGGAATTGGATTATTTGAGATGTGGGAATTTTATAAGTCATATTCCAATAAATCATGGATTTTGCCGGCTGCGCTTATTCTGAACGGCTTTATTGAGATACTCATTTTATCCTATAATAATAAATCTACTGGATACAGAATAATCATCATATTAACAGCAATTTTATGCATTGTATCTTCGATAATACTGTGTATAATTAATTTAAGTAAGCTATATAAAAACAAGATAGTAATAGGCAGGATATTTACTGCTGTTGCATTTGTAGGTATATTAGCTGCTCCTGCGGTCTGGTCATTTACTCCAATGTTTTATAAAATGAATGGAAGCAGTCCATCGGCAGGATTGGAACTTTCAAGAAGCAATAATCGATCATCCACTGGCATGTACAATGATGAAAGTAGTGGGAGTGATTCCAAGCTTATAAGTTTTCTGGAGAAAAATTATAAGGGGGAGAAATATCTTGTGGCAGTTCCTTCAGCCACATCCTATGGTTCTGAACTTATACTTGAAACAGGTAAACCTGTAATGGCACTTGGAGGATTTAGTGGTTCTGATCCAATACTTACATTAAAACAGTTCAAACAGCTGGTTGATGGTGGAGTTGTAAGATATGCCCTGATAAGCAGCAAGGGTGGCAGCAAGATGAACAGTTCCAGTAACAATATTAATAATTGGATAAGAAAAAATGGTATAATAGTTCCAGAAAGTAAATGGAAAGATTCAACCAGTTCAACACAGCAGTTGGCGAATCGATCATTTGTGAGTGGTTCCAGATTTTCAGGGGGAGTAAAGTCAACAGAAGTGTATGATTTGAAACCTGCTCATTCTTGATATTTATATAATATAAAGGAGAGGATTAATTTTGATAGTAAAAAATGTAACCTTTCATATCAAGCCAGATTATACTCAGAAATTTATTGCGGCAACACTTGAAAATCAAAGGAATTCAAAACTTGAGAAAGGAGTCAGCTGTTTTGACTTTCTTCAATGCAAGGATGATCCAACAGTATTTTTGCTGTATGAAGGATACATCTCCGAATATGATATGGAAGAACATCTGAAAACGGAGCATTTCAATAAATGGATAAATACTGTGGAAAAGTGGTTTTCAAGTCCGAGGAAAAAAGTCACATATGTTTCCGTGTGAAAATTATAATATGTAGAATTAAGTATATGGAGAGTGTCCACGTGTTGTGGACACTCTCCATACCTGTTTCTTCAATATAAAGACATACATATTCATACTGTAATTAACTTTATTGAAATTTTACCAAAAGATTACCTTTTGTAGAACTTCTTTATTGTATTGCATACAAAATCTACCTCATCTTCAGTTATTTCAGGATATATTGGAAGTGCTATAACTTCTTTTGAAAGTTTTTCAGCTATAGGGAAATCTCCTTCTTTATATCCAAGATAACTAAAACACTTTTGAAGGTGAAGAGGTATTGGATAGTAGATACTGCTGCCTATTTCATTTTCTTTCAAATAAGCTGCCAATTCATCACGTTTTTCTGCAAGTATGTTGAATACATAGTAAACTCCCTTTTGTTCTCCTTTTATCTTGGGGAATCTTACATATTCACAATCAGAAAGTCTTTCTTCATACCATTTTGCTGCGTTGGCTCTTTTTTCTATGGCATTATCAATATATTTAAGTTTAACTGAAAGTACAGCTGCCTGAATTGTATCAAGTCTGGAATTATAACCTATGTAATCATAATGATATTTTTTTGATGCACCGTGTACTCTAAACATTTTAGCTAATTTTCCAAGTTCATCATCATTTGTAACTATCATTCCTGCATCACCATATGCACCCAAGGTTTTAGTAGGGAAGAATGAGAATACACCCATATCACCAACAGTGCCTGAATGCTTATATAAGGATCCAGTTCCCTTCCAACGCATACCAAAAGCTTCAGCAGCATCTTCCAGTACTCTTAAATTGTGAGATTTTGCTATAGACATTATTTTATCCATATTGCACATTTGTGAGAACAGATGAATAGGAAGTATACCTACTGTTTTATCTGTGATTTTTTCTTCTATTTTGTTTGCATCTAAACTGAAACTTTCTTCATCTACATCTACAAATACAGGTTTTGCATTATGCTTTGAAAGACATGATGCTGATGCTAAAAATGTAAAAGGAGAAGTTATTACTTCTTTGCCGTTTTTGAAACCAAGTATGTCTGAAGCTATTACGAGAGCATCAGTACCAGAAGCCACACCTATGGCATATTTTGCTCCAGTATACTTTTTTATGGATTCTTCAAGATTGGATACTTCATCTCCAAGTATGAAATTTCCACTTTCTATTACCTTTGATATGGCACTGTTGAATTCCTCTTTTTTCTCATGATATTCTCTTTGAGGACTGTAAAATTTAACTTTCATATATAATCCACCCTTTAATATTATTTTTTAATTTTTTCTACAACATCTATAAGATTTTCCACTACGTATTCTGCATCTTCTTTTGAAAGAGTAGAGTACATTGGAAGAGTTATTTCATTTTCATACTGTGCATAGGCATTTGGATAATCTCCTATGGAATATCCCAGATTTTTATATGCAGTAAACATTGGAAGAGGTGTAAAATGAACATTGGTTGCAATATCTCTATCTGCCATTGCTTTTATTACTTCATTTCTAGCAACTTCTTTGAAATTTCTCAATCTAAGTGTATAAAGGTGATAAGAAGTGACTGTATCATCCTCTTTTTCAAAAGGAATTATTGCCCATTCTTTATCCTTTAGAGCATCTGTATATATGTCAAATATTGCTTTACGTATTTTAAGCATATTTTCATATCTTGAAAGCTGAATAAGACCTATGGCTGCATTTATATCAGTCATATTGCATTTATAACCTGGATATATTATGTCATATTTCCATGCACCAGCTTTCATCTTTGAAAGAGCATCTTTTGATTGACCGTGGAGGGACATCAATTTAAGATCTTTTACTAAATCTTCTTTGCCCAGTAAATTATTATTGTTGAAAGTTACTGCACCACCTTCAGCAGTGGTCAAATTTTTTACTGCATGAAATGAAAAAACATGAGCATCCATTTGTGAACCGACTTTTTTGCCTTTATAGCTGGCTCCAAAGGCGTGTGCGGAATCGGATACCAGCAGTATGTCTTCACGTCCCTTAGCTTTTAATACTTCATGAATTTTGTCATAGTCAACTGGAACACCTGCAATGTCTACTGAATATATGGCTTTTGTATTTGGTTTTATGGCATCATATAATTTATCTATATCTATGAGAAAACTATCCTTTTTTACGTCTACAAATGTAGGCTTTATCCCTCTATGAATAGATACACTTGCAGTAGCAGTATATGTATAAGGCGTAGTTATAACATCATCACCACTTTTTATATTAAATACTTGAAGTAGGAGCTCCAATCCTGCAGTAGCATTTCCAACAGCTACAGCATGATTGGAATTGCAGTAAGTTGAAAGATGTTTTTCAAATTCCGCAGTTTTAGGTCCTGTAGTTATCCAACCTGATTTTAAAACATCTACTACTGCATCTATTTCAGATTGACTTATATCTGGAGGAGAAAATGTAATTTTTTTATTCATAAATATCAAATCCCTTCGCTAAAATTATTTAAATGTTAAGCGCTGTTTGAGCACTGAAAAAACCTGTATCCTTAGTTATATAAATGTAATCATTTTTCATTATTTCAGAATGTAGAAAATCTGTCAAATTTTTAAGCTCTCTCCCTGTAAATGAACTTTTATTATTTCCAGGCATGGAAAAAATATAGTCCATAAGAGGTATTTCATTGGTTATTTTCAAACTGTCTTCATACCGTTTTAATTTTACATTGTTAAACCATTTATTCAACTTTTCCATACCGTTTTCAAGTTGAAAGTTTTCAGTAAGGGCCCAACTGTTTAATGTTAAATTTTTGGAACCAAAAACATTGATTATATCTCTCATTTCCTTCATATGATTTTTCCCAACGGTAGAAGCGTATAATATTCCACCTGGTTTTAAAACTCTGTTTATTTCTGACAATGCCAGATCTATATTTGAAATATGATATAACATATTATTGGCAATTACAACATCAAAGCTATTATCTTTAAATGGAATTTTTTGTGCATCGGCTATTTTAAAATCAAATCTTACCGAGTGTTTACCTAAATTTACTTCTGCATCTTTCAACATACCTTCAGAAAAATCAGTAAGAACTATATTCCAGCCTTCAGGTATTCTGTTTAAATTTTTTTGCCACAATTCTCCATCCCCACAACCAAGCTCCAATATACGAGAATCCGTTTTTATATACAGATGTTCAAAAAACCAATTCATCCATCCTTTGGCATTTATACTGAATAGCTCGTGAATCTTTATTCGTGCTTTTAAATTGGAAGCATTTTCATATTGATTCATCCATTTTTGATCTGTATTTATTATGCTTATTATATTTATGAATTTATCCCAATTTAATGTATTGCTGGTGTCCAGCATGTTTATAGCTTCATCTATTGATTTTATTACCGCTTCTATATGATGTACTTTTTCCTTCATTATAACCTGTTGTATTTCCAAAGATTTTTTTATATTACTGTCTTCCATATCATAGTTCATTATTCTTGATATGTCTTTTAGTGAAAGACCTATGAATTTCAAAGTTAAAATTTTTTGTAATTTCCCAAAGTCCGACTTGCTGTAGAGTCTGTGTCCTGCTTTGGTGTAACTGCAAGGTTTCAATAGATTTATCTTGTCATAATATCTTAAAGTTCTAAGTGTAACTCCAGATTTTTTTGCGAATTCGCCTGTAGTAAAAATAGGAGCTTCATTATTATTCATATTTGTCCTCCTAAGACATATTATCACATTACGTAACGTCACTTGCAATATTTATATGAAAATAATTTATTGTTTTTAATTTGCAAGAAATCTATAATTATATTAGTACTGAGTATATTATTAAAGGAAGGATAAAAAATGAATTCATATAGGCTTGAAAAAGTGTTAAAACTTATGGAATCAAAAAGTATACCTCAGCTTATTGTATCAGATCCAGCATCAATATTTTATTTAACTGGAAAGTGGATACATCCAGGTGAGAGATTGCTTGCTCTTTATTTAAATGTAAACGGAAATAATAAATTGTTTATAAATGAACTATTTCCTTTAAAAGAGGATATTGGAGTAGACAAAATATGGTTTAAAGATACAGATGATGGAGTATTTTTAATTTCCAGATATGTAGATAAAAATTTACCTGTGGGAATAGACAAGAATTGGCCGGCTAAATTTTTGTTGACACTTATGGAACTGGAAGCGAGCAGTACTTTCTTAAATAGTTCTGAAATACTTGATAGAATAAGAATGTGCAAGGATGACAGGGAAAAGGATTATATGAGGAAAGCATCAAGATTGAATGATATTGCAATGGGAAGACTTGTAGAATTAATTTCTGAAAAACATACAGAGAAAGATATGGGAAAATTTCTATATGATATATATGAAAATTTGGGAGCAGATGGATTTTCTTTTGATCCTATTATAGCTTATGGGGAAAATGGTTCAGATCCACACCATGAATCAGACAGCTCAATTTTAAAACCAGGTGAAGCTATAACCATGGATATAGGATGTGTTAAAAATTCATATTGTTCTGATATGACCAGAACTGTATTCTATAAATATGTTCCTGATGATAGCAAAAAGGTATATGATGTAGTTTTAGAAGCAAACAGGAGGGGAGTTGAGGCAGTTAAACCAGGTGCAAGATTTTGTGATATAGATGCAGCTGCTAGATCATATATAGAAGGTCAGGGCTATGGTAAATATTTTACTCATAGAACCGGTCATTCTATAGGAATTGAGTGTCATGATCTAGGTGATGTATCTTCAACAAATACTGATAGGATAAAACCGGGGATGATATTCTCCATTGAACCAGGTATATATATTCCAGACAAAGTAGGTATTAGAATAGAAGATTTGGTTCTAGTTACAGAAAGTGGATGTGAAGTATTGAATAAATACGACAAAGATTTAACTGTAGTACAATAGAGTTGCATATAGTCAGCAAATATTGTAATATTTATTGGAAAGGCATTTTTTACATGTAAAATGCCTTTTATTAAGTCATATATTGATATAATATCTTGAATTGTACATAATATAAATAAGTTAACAGAAAAGGAATGATTTTATGAGCGAAAATAAAGTTACTTCAAATTTTATAAAAAACATAGTTGCAGAGGATTTAAAGTCCGGACAATATAAAGAAATTATAACCCGTTTTCCTCCAGAACCCAATGGATACTTACATATAGGCCATGCTAAATCCATCGTATTGAATTTTGGATTGGCCGACGAATTTAATGGGAGGACAAATCTTCGTTTTGATGATACAAATCCTATAAAAGAAGATACGGAGTATGTAAAATCCATAAAGGAAGATGTAAAATGGCTTGGATACGATTGGGATGAACTTCATTTTGCATCAAATTATTTTGATGAAATGTATAAACGTGCTCTACTTCTCATAAAAAAAGGCAAAGCCTATGTATGTGATTTATCTGCAGAGGAAATAAGAGAATATAGAGGCACACTTAAAAAGCCGGGTAAGGAAAGCCCCTATAGAAACAGAACTGTAGATGAAAATTTAGAGCTGTTTGAAAAAATGAAAAATGGCGAATATAAAGACGGTGAAAAAGTTCTTAGAGCTAAGATAGATGTAAAATCTCCAAATATAAACATGAGGGACCCTATAATTTATCGTATAGCTCATGCATACCATCAAAATACAGGAGACAAGTGGTGCATATATCCAATGTATGATTTTGCCCACCCATTGGAAGATGCCATAGAAGGAGTGACTCATTCCATATGTACTCTTGAATTTGAAGATCATAGACCATTATATGATTGGATTGTAAGAGAATGTGAAATGAAAAAAGTACCTAAGCAGATAGAATTTGCAAGGTTGAATATTACAAATACCGTTATGAGCAAGAGAAAATTGAAAAAACTTGTAGATGAAAAATTTGTGGATGGATGGGATGATCCTCGTATGCCTACTATTGCAGGCTTGAGAAGAAGAGGATTTACACCTGGATCAATTCGTAATTTTTGCAGGGCAATAGGCGTGGCCAAAGCTAGCAGTGTAGTGGATTCACAGATGCTGGATTATTTTTTAAGAGATGATCTTGAAAAGAAGGCTCCTAGAACCATGGCAGTTTTGAGACCTCTAAAAGTTGTAATAACAAATTATCCCGATGGAAAAATAGAAAATTTTGAAGTGGAAAACAATCCTGATGATCCTACTGCAGGAACTAGAAATGTACCTTTTTCAAAAGAATTGTACATTGAACAGGAAGATTTTATGGAAAATCCACCTAAAAAATATTATAGATTATTTATAGGAAATGAAGTAAGATTGAAGAGTGCTTATTTCATAAAGTGTAATGAGGTCGTTAAAGATGAATCTGGAAATATAGTGGAACTTCACTGTACTTATGATCCTGAATCAAGAGGTGGAAATAGTCCTGATGGGAGAAAAGTCAGGGGCACAATTCATTGGGTGAATGTAGAAACTGCAATTCCTGCAGAAATCAGACTGTATCAACCATTGATTGTGGAAGATGGAGAAGATGGAAGTGACTCATTTTTAGACAATGTTAATCCTAATTCATTAGAAATACTTAATGGATTTTTAGAGCCTAATATGAAAGATGTAAAGTCCGGACAAAAGTATCAATTTTTCAGACATGGATATTTTAGTGCAGATCCAAAATACACTAAAGAAGGTAAGCTAGTATTTAATAGAATTGTTTCTTTAAAGAGTTCATTTAAAATAAAAAAATAGATATTAAAAATATGTAGATAAACTAATTAAAGTTTATCTACATATTTTTTAAACACTAATACAATATTTTTTACCCATAATAATTGGATGGTAAGATTTTTTGGCTTTTCTCAATCCTTCCAGACCAAGATCCTGTTCTCTATTTATATACTTTACATCAGGTAAATACTTTTCAACAAAATATTTATTTATAAATGTATATATTCCATTTATATTTGGAAATCCTTTTTCTATATGTATAATTCCCATATCCGAATTTACTTTTTCACCTATTGTAAATGCAGAGATTTCATCATCTACATATACAGCAGCGGCCATCAAATTTAATTTTTCCATATAATTTGATATCTCGGTTATTCCTTCCAGTTCATAGTACAGATATTTATTATCACTGTTTTTGGTGTTATACCATATTTGAGATGCTTTAAGTAAATCTTCTTTAACTTCAGGCTCAAAAAAGTCCCTAGTCTCATAATTATAAGTTTTTATAAAACGATTATAATGATTTTTCTTTGAATGAAGTTTTTTCCCGGATAGTGTCATGAGTTTTTGGGTATCGTATATATAATCAAAATTATCTATATCTTCTTCAACATGTATATTGCCATAGATTTTTTTCAGATCCTCTAAAAAACTATCTTCTGCATCTCCAAAAAGATATGGCATATCATTAACTTGTCTGTACTCTTTAAGATTTTCTACTATATCTTTAAGACTTTTATCTGTGTATCCTATAGGCTGCATAAAGTAGTAATTATCATCGAAACCTCTTTTTTTAATAATTAATGCATCATCTAATATTGTGTAGCTGATATCGCAGCCTTTTCTCCAAATTAAAAGACTTGTAAATGAGTATTCACAGGTACTAAATCTATAATCCTGTAAATATTTATCAAAGATCTCTTTGTCTTCGATAGTTAAGGGCTTAAATTCAAGCATAAATAATCTCCTTGTTATATTAATTAGTATTATTAATAGTTATTTAAATTCTCCCATTCGGTTCTTAAAATACCATAGAGATACATATCGTATCTTTTGTTATCTCTATGAATAAATTCTCTATATACACCTTCTCTTTTAAAACCTAGCTTTTCATATAGTTTTATGGCTGGAGTATTGTAAGACAATACAGTAAGTTGAATTCTATGTAGATTCAATTCCTCAAATCCAAATTCCATAGTTAGGTTAAATGCTTCAGTTCCAATACCGAGACCTCTGTTTTGTTTTTCTCCAATACCTATATATATAACTGCTGTTCCATTATTCCATAGTATATCCTCGAAACCAGTGACTCCTATGAATTTATCATCTTTTAAAGTTTTAATAGCAAATATAAATTTATCAGAGGATTTTTTTACGTCATCTATCATAGGTTTTAATTCATCTATAGATCTTGGAAATGCTGAAATCATATCATAATTTCTTAAAAAAGGTATATTATTATACCATTTTTCAAAATCTTTTAGATATTCTTCTTTAAATGAAGTAAGTATAATTTTTGATCCTTTCAATAGATTATTGGTCAATTTGTACACTCCTTAATAAAAAGTTAAAATTAATAGATAATAATTTTTATATACATTATTATAGCTTATAGTTGTATAGTAATTCAAATTAAAATATTATTTTTAATATATGGTTGATTTAAATTTTTTATGTGATAGAATAAATATGTAAAGAGTTAACAATTTAATATTATAAGGAGAGGTCATGTGATGATCTGAGAGTGGAATGTTATTCCTTATCCTCATAACCTGATTTGGATAATGCCAACGTAGGGAAACGCAGTATACATATGGCTATTTTATATACAAATTCTATCAGGATTTGTATATTTTATTTTAGCATGTATTTGAATTGGATTATGAGGAAACAAGAAATTGTTTCCTTTTTTGCGTATATCTCTATAGTATTTTTATTTATAAGGGAGGTGTAGGTATTATGATAGTAAATGGTCAGGAAAGAAAATTTAAAGAAGGTATTACTGTACTTGAGCTTTTAAAGGATTTAAAAATTGAACCTACTCATGTAGCTGTTGAAGTAGATCTGGATATAATAGATAAAGATAAATTTGAAGCTACAAAATTAGACAGCAGTTCAAAAGTAGAAATCATAAGATTTGTAGGTGGAGGTTGATATATAATTAAAAATCAAATCAATTATAATATTAATATACGGAGGTTTATCATATGGATGAATTGATTATTGGAGGACAAAAATTAAATAGCAGATTGTTTGTAGGTACTGGCAAATATTCATCAGACGGAATATTGCCTGAAGTTTTGAAGTCTTCTGGTTCAAATGTAGTAACTGTAGCACTTAGAAGAGTTGATGTAAATTCAAATAGAGGAAATATTATAGATTTTATAGGAAAAGAATGTACATTGCTGCCAAATACTTCAGGGTCAAGAACGGCAGATGAAGTAGTAAGACTAGCCAAGCTAGGCAGAGCAGCGGGATGTGGAAACTGGATAAAAATAGAGGCAATATCTGATAATAAATATTTACTTCCAGATAATATAGAAACTATAAAGGCAACAGAAATTTTAGTAAAGGAAGGTTTTGTAGTTCTTCCATATATAAATCCAGATCTATCAGATGCCAAAAGACTGGTAAATGCAGGTGCAGCTGCCATTATGCCACTGGGATCTCCTATAGGTTCAAACAGGGGTATAAGAACTGAAGAGATGCTCAGAATACTTATAGATGAAATTGATATACCAATAGTAGTCGATGCAGGAATTGGCAAGCCATCTGATGCAACCATGGTTATGGAAATGGGCGCGGATGCTGTACTTGTTAATACAGCTATAGCTACATCAGAAGACCCTGTACTTATGGCGGAAGCATTTAAATATGCAGTAAAAGCTGGAAGACAGGCATATATTGCAAAAACTGGACCTGAAAGAAAAATTGCTTCAGCGTCTTCACCACTTACAGGATTTTTGGATTAGGAGTGACTAATATGGGTATTTATGAAGAAATACATCAATATGATGATTTTGATTTTGATAGTTTTTTTAATAATGTTACAGATAATCAAATAGAAAAAATCCTTCTTAAGGATAGAATTACAAGAGAAGATTTTTTGGAACTTTTATCTCCAAGAGCTGAAAAGTATATAGAGCCGATGGCAAAAAAAGCTAGGGATATAACTCTTAGAAATTTTGGTAAAAGTATAGTGTTGTATACTCCCATGTATATTGCAAATTATTGTACAAATAAATGTATTTACTGTGGATACAATGTAGAAAACAAGATAGCACGAAAAAAAATGACCTATGAAGAAATTGAAAAAGAAGCCAAGTCCATAGCTGAAACTGGTTTAAAACATATAATACTTTTAACAGGAGAATCGAGACATCATTGTCCTATGGACTATTTAAAGGAAGCTGTTAGAATACTTAAAAAATACTTTGATTCCATATGTCTTGAAATATATCCTCTTGAAGAAGATGAGTACAGGGAATTAGTAAATTTGGGGGCTAACAGTTTAACCGTATATCAGGAAACATATAATGAAGAAGTATATAAGAGTGTGCATCTAGCGGGAAAGAAGAGAGATTATAGATATAGATTGGAAGCCCTGGACAGGGGATGCAGGGCAGGAATACATTCAGTTGGCATGAGTGCGCTCCTTGGACTTTACAAGTGGAGAAATGAAGTGTTTTTGACAGGAGTACATGCAGATTATATTTCAAAAACCTATCCATCAGTTGAAATAAGTATGTCTGTTCCAAGAATAAGACCTCATGCAGGAAGTCCAATTAAAATATATGATGTTACTGATAGAAATTTTGTACAAGCAGCTATGGCATATAAAATATTTTTACAGAGAGCTGGTTTTAATGTAACTACAAGAGAAAGTGCGGAAATGAGAAATAATCTTATACCACTTGGAGTTACAAAGATGTCTGCTGGAGTTACTACAGAAGTAGGTGGACATTCACTGAATGATAAAGATAAGGGAGAAGGCCAGTTTGAGATATCCGATGGTAGATCTGTAGATGAGATAAAGACTACTGTAGAGAAGCTGGGCTACAATCCTGTTTTTAAAGATTGGCAGTTTTGTTAGATGGAAAATAAAGATATCTTTAAATTAAAAGGGTCTAAAAAGATAATTGTAGTTACAAACAGACAGCTGATTAAAGAAAATTTTTTTAAAACAGTTAAAAAATGTGTTTTATATGGTGCTGATGCTGTAATGCTTAGAGAAAAGGATTTACAGTATGAAGAACTTATGGAAATCGGAGAACAGATCAAGAATATAACAGATAATTATGGTATTCCACTTATAATAAATGGAAATTTCAGGGCAGCCCTTGAACTTGAAGCATATGGATTTCATACAGGTTTTGAAAAATTCAAGAGTATGGATAGAAATGAAAAGAACAGCTTGTGCATTGGAGTTTCAGTGCACAGTTCCAAAGAGGCCGTAGAAGCAGAAAAATTAGGAGCAGACTATGTAATGGCAGGCAATGTATTTGAAACTAGCTGTAAAATAGGGTTAAAGGGGAGAGGAATTAATTTTATAGATGATATAGCAAATAAAATATTTATACCTGTAATTGCTATAGGAGGAATTGGACATGAAAATATTGAGTCCGTTTTAGGTACCAAGGCAAGTGGTGCAGCTATAATGTCATATGCAATGAATCTTTAATGTAAAAAATACTATCAGTTTTCTAACTGATAGTATTTTTTTATGTTTAAATAGTAACGTTTGTGAGGCTGTTTAATACAATAGAAGTATAGAACACAAGATAAAAAATCAGAGTACCTATTAAGTAATATAAAAAGATGATAAGGAGGGGTCTATTATGTCAAGAAAATGCGGAGGTTACGATTCAGGCAGAAAGTGTGGATCAGGAAAAGAGGTATTAGTAATAATAATATTACTAATATTGTTCTGTGGAGTTAGTTGCTAATACAGGTATTAGTATGACATAGCCAATATTTATAGTAACAATTTAGCAATCTTACTAATATACTGTAATTGAACAAAGGATTAAAAATGAGTTAACTTAAAATATTTAGATGATAAGGAGGGGTCTTTATGTCACGTTCATGTAGATGTGGATCTAGAGGTGGAAATAGAGGAGTATTGGTAATAATAATAATACTAATACTTTGCTGTGGTGTTAGCTGCGGTGACAGATAATAATTACTAATGAAACACTAGATAAATAATTAACTTTTAAAGAGGGACTTAATGTCCCTCTTCTATTTACAGAGGATTAAAAATTAATACGCTTGAAGTTTTTTGGATGATAAGGAGGGATTTTTATGTCATGTAGACATACTCACAGATGTCATAGAGACAGAGGATGCGGTTGCGGATTCTTTGGTGGTGGAAATGAATGTATAATAATAATACTCATAATACTATTTTGTGGATGCAGAAGAAGATTTTGTTAATTAAATATTTCAGGAAAATGACTCTGTCATTTTCCTTTTTTAATCAAGCAATTCATACATATAATCTATATCTTTTATAGTTATTGTATTTTTATTCATCTCAATTAAATTTTCATTTTTCATGTTTATAAGTTCTCTTGAAAGCGAGGGACGGGGAACTCCAAGCTGCTCAGCTAGTTCTTTCTTTGTCATATTTAATTTTATGGTTGAATTATTTTGAAATTTATATTGTTCTATTATATAAAAACATATCTTTTGTCTTAAAGTTTGATAGGACATACTTTTTACTTTCCTATTTAACATGAGTATTTTATTTGACAAAAGGGCCATAAAATTATTTAAAAATATAGGGCTAATGCTGCAAAGCTTCAGTATATTTTCTTTGGATATAAATAGTATTTTAGAATTATTGGAAGAAATTATTGTAGCAGGATATTTGTTCTTGTTTGAAAATATTATAACTTCCCCAAATATATTTCCAATGTTTAGTTTACTTATAGTAATGTTTTTACCTGAAGCATATATTTTTTGAACTTCAACATTTCCATCAAGCAATATGCCTATTTTTGCACAATGCGAGTCTTCAATTGCAATGACTTCATCTTTCTCATAGTTTTTTACTATATAATTTATTTTACTTATCAAATCTTTTATATTATTTTCAGTAAAATTATTCATTAAAATACATTTTTTTAGTGAGCCGATAAATACATCCATAATACATACCTTTCATAAATAAATTATTTTATTGTTTATGGTAACATAAGTTACTGATATTATAACACTATTTTATTATAATAAAATCATAAAATAAATATTAAATCGGGGGTATGTAAAATGATAAGAAAAATTGTTAATATAGATAAAGAAAAATGTAATGGATGTGGATTGTGTATAGATGCCTGTCATGAAGGAGCCATAAAACTTAAAAATGGAAAAGCTGAACTCATAAGTGATGAATATTGTGATGGCTTAGGTGATTGTCTTCCAGAATGTCCTACAGGTGCCATAAAAATAATAGAACGAGAAAGCAAAGAATATAATGAGGAATTAGTTATGAAGAAAAAATCCCAGCAAAAAGCAGACAAAATTCCATGTGGATGTCCGGGTACAGTTGCCAGAAGTATTTTAAGGGCTGAAAAACCTAAGGTTAAAAATGTCAAAGAAAATATAAAAAATGACAGTATATCAGAATTAAGACAATGGCCGGTACAGTTAAAACTTATAAATACTAGAGCACCCTATTTGAATGAGGCAGATTTACTGGTAGCAGCTGATTGTACAGCATATGCTTATTCCAATTTTCACAGTGATTTTATTAAGGACCATATAACGGTCATAGGGTGTCCTAAATTAGACGATATAGCTTATTATGAGGATAAACTTGCAGAGATTATAGCAAATAACAATTTAAAGAGTATAACTGTAGTCAGAATGGAAGTTCCATGCTGTGGTGGTATAGTAAGTGCAGTTAAAAGTGCTATGTTGAAATCACAGACTATAATTCCATATAAAGAAGTTATAATATCTACGGACGGAAATATACTTTACAGATAAATATAAATTTATAAATAGTTTAAGAATCTCTTTTATTTTAGAGGAGATCTTAAACTATTTTGTTTTGATTATTTGTTGTATTCAAACGTACCATATTTTACAGGCTTATAATTGCTTACCATAATGTTTCCTTTTGATATAACATATGCAATATTTAAATCATTATCCAGGAGAAGTATATCAGCATCAAATCCCTCTTTTATGTGACCTTTGTTTTTAAATTTCAACAGACTGGAAGGAGATGAAGTTAAAGGAATCAAAGAATTTTCTATTGATATCCCCCTTTGGTATAATTCCTTTATAGTTTCCATGTTGGTAGTTGGCAAACCAACAGTTAATTTAAGCAGTTTGCCATTGTCATCAAATATTGGCATACTTCCTCCTGCGTCGGAACTCATAGTCACATTATATGGGCATATATTTTCTTTTAACAGTTTTATATACAAGTCTGTGGCTGATAATGCACTGTCACCTTCATTTTTTATTCCCGTAGTTATATCTATATATCCACCTGTTTTGGCATATTCTATAGATTGTTTAACAAGTAAAGAATTTCTATTTACATGGGTTGGAAGCAAGTTTTCATGAGGAATTTCTGAATTGTCAATTATATTAAATAGTGGCTCTAGTCCTCTTTTGCCATCCCCAAGGTGCATATACAATATTCCGCATTTTCCTGACAAAAGACCTCCTACTCTTGTTTCACTGGCAATATGTATCAGGTCACTGTATGAAGGGCAGCTGCTTCTGTGATCCGATATTGCTATTTCTCCGGCACCTATTATTTTATCAACTAGAACTAAATCTCCACGAACTGTATCTGTTAGAGTTCTGGTTGGAACTTCATAGCATCCGGTCCAACAGTAAGTTGTAAGTCCTTCCTCCTCTAATGACCGCGCTTTTGCAACAAGGCTTCCCATACTTCTTGTAATACCGTCTGTACCTAGTAGTCCCACACATGTAGTAATTCCACTCATAGTAAAGTTAGTAAGTACCATTTCAGGTGTTCGTGTATTAAAACCACCTTCACCGCCGGCACCGTCAAAATGCATGTGCATATCTATTAAACCAGGCACGGCAATCAGGCCTTCAGCATCTATTGTTGTAATTTCAGGAAAATTTCTTTTGGATAAATCTATTTTAGGTGATATATAAGCTATTTTATCAAAACTTACAAATATATTCTTCTTCCCTAAAGGTTCAGGAGCATAAATATCTACATTTTTAATTAAGATCATAGTTGAAACACTTCCTTGATATTAGTATAAAATTAGTATATATCTTTTTACTGAATTTATACTAATTACCTAAGTTTTGTACAAA
>NZ_JAHHUY010000040.1:0-24419 GCF_019144085.1 Clostridium tyrobutyricum | reverse complement strand
TCCAAAATGAAGGGGTTAATCCGTTAACCTTAATAAAGAGGTTCAATGGGAGAAGATAGAAGGAGAAGGACATCACTATTTTGGCGTTTATAAAATTCCAAAGCAAATTAATGGTAAGCCTGTTATTCTAGATAAAACTAAGTTTATTGAACTTAATATTATGAATTTAGATAATGTACCAAATAGAAGCTTTAGATGGAATAAAGAAACGTTAGATACTATAAAATTATAAATTTTGTATATTGATAAAAGGAAGCATTCATTAATTTGCTTCCTTTTATTAATAGTTAATTTAAATCCAAAAACCTACTACCACATAAGCAATAGTTGTTATTACAACTCCAGCTATTAAATACGGAAAAGATGTGGTAAGATGATTCCCAAAGGATGTATCTGACATTTGTGCAGATAACGGAGAAATTATATCGCTTACTGCTCCGCCTGCCCAAACTGTACCTATCATGACTGCAATGTTAATTCCTGAGTTTATTGAAAAATTGACAGCTAGAGGCATAATAAGCGCCCAAGTTGCCCAAGATGAGCCAATTGTATAGGATATTATTCCACTAATTAAAAATAAGATCGCTGGTATAAGAAATTTTGGAATGCTTCGAACTAAGTTTCCATTTATTAAGTTATTAAATCCTAAGTCCTGTGTAACTGAAGTAAGGGCCCAGCTAAGTATTAAAATAATTACAAGGGATAATATTTTTTCTCCACCTGCTACTATATGTGTCTCAATTTCTGCTAAGCTTATTTTCTGCAGCATAAAATAAAGCGTAGTTAAAAGCAGTGTAAATATTACACCGGAAAAAACTGAAACGCTAAACTGAGCTGAGCTTAAAGCTCCAAAAAAGTTTGAAGCTTTATCTTTTCCTGTCCACCAGAAAAAGAAAATAGTGCTTATTAGTAATATAGATACTGGAACTATTAGATTTCTACTATTTTTAGGATACTCTTCAACGGATATTTCCAATAATTCTTCCTTTTCAATATGTGCCTTTGTAAATTCTTCTTTTTCTTCTTTGCTTTTTCCAATTTTAACTTTACCAAATCCTAGCCCAAATAAAGTAATCCCGATGGCTATTATAATCATAATCCAAGAAAACAAGTTCCAAAATACACTTTTAGCAACAAGTGAATAAGCATTTTCGGTTATTCCTTTTGCTTTAATATTGTTAGTAACTAGCGTAACCATATAACCTAAATATGCTGTCGCAATTGGTATCAACAATATTAGCTGAAGACTAGTTACAGATAAGATAAAAGCGAATTTTTCTTTTGAACCCTTTACTTTGTTAAGAATAGGAGTTAGTACAGTACCAACTGCAATAGTATGAAATGAGCTATCAAAAAAGGTAATAATGCTTAAAAGCCAAGCCCAGCCTAAAACACCTTTTTCATTTTTTGTCCATTTACTTACTTTTTCACTAAAGCCAGAGATTCCACCACCCATTTCAATTAATTCGGCTAAAGATCCAAATGCTATTAAGAAAGATAGAGTATATGCACTTTCTTTATCTGTTATTGCATCCATCATATATTCACCGATGGCTGTTATACCACCCAAAGGACCTTTACTAATAAGTGTTCCAGATAAAACACCAATGAAAAGAGATATTATAAGTTTTTTAGTTTTAAATGTAAGGATTATAGTAATTACAGCAGGTATTAATGATAACCAAGTCAAAATATCAAACCTCCTCTAGATGTATTTTTATCAATATAAAATAATATATACTTTCGCATATTTCAGTGGTAAAGATTAACGTTATATTTTAAGGTGAAAAGTAAATAATAAATTTTGTAATAAAAATCATTTTACTAGGAGGAAATAATTATGCCAGCAACTATGAGTATGCCAACTGTATCACTTATGCCAAATGGACATCTACATCAAGCTTGTATAGACGCTTGTGCAAAGTGTGTTCAGATATGTGAGGAATGTTTAAACATGTGTTTACAAGAAACAGATGTTAAATCAAGAGCAAATTGTATTAAGACTCTTCAGGATTGTGCCGAAATCTGCGGAACAACAGCTTGTTTTATGTCAAGAGGAAGTGGAAGTATAAAAGAAATATGCAATATATGTGCAACAATTTGTGAAAAATGTGCAACCGAGTGCGATATGTTTAAAGATCAACATTGCCAAACTTGTGCAGATACCTGCAGGCAGTGTGCTAATGAATGTAGAAGTATGGCTAAGATGTAATGCTTACTAATAAAATCAACTTAAATGACTAATAATTTAAGCTGATTTTTATTAAAGTTATAAAGAATAATATCCATGAATATCTCATAAATAGAACTAAATAATAATAAAATTCTTAAAAAATAGGTCTGATTGTAAACTGAGTTTGATACAATCAGACCTATTTTTTGAATTTTATGCATAATAAATACAGCTTTACTAATATTAAAATTATCCTCACTATCCTAGTATTGGAAATATTGTTAATCTAATATATATTAGTATTTGAATTTATTACTGATGAAATAAACATACTTTTGCTAAAGAATTCTTACATAGATATTACAACAACATAAATAAAATTTTATAAGAAGGGCATATAGTGCGGTTTTCCAATACTATAGCCTTTTTTTTATGTCCTGAAATTGTTTATAAACAGTCTTACCCAATATTAAATCTATTTTTAAAGTTACTTATTAGAAATTTTAGATTTGGTTGCTTTTTTTTACTTCACATAAGCAATTTACTTTATAGAAAGGAGTTTTTAACATGGGAAAAAATGATGAACTGTTAAGGGAAATCGAAAAAGGTTTTAGTAGTTATGTTAAATCAGCTCTATATTCTACGTCAAAGAATTATTTTAAAAAGCGCTTTGATGATACTAACAATATTGTTAATATCGAAAGCGTTGATACTTGGGAGGATTTTGATTTTATACCCAATCTTACTTCAAGAAATGTAATTTATCTAGAAAGATATCTTGAAGATAATTTATTATCTAAAGCTGTAAGTTTACTTAGTAGAAATGAGAAAGAGTTATTGTTTATGAAGTTTTTTGAAGAAAAGACAGATGAGCAAATTGCCATGATTTTTGGTGTTACAAGGCAGGCTCTAACAAAGTCAAAGAAGAAAATATTAAGCAAGCTTAAAAATAGGATGAAAAGCTAACTTAATAGCACTAGTGCATATCCGCAGCCCTCCCCCTTCTATGAGAATTATTAAATTTTCACAGAAGGGAGAAATGGATATGTACGATATTATGGAAACAGCTCATTTGATTGCATTAGCACAAACAGGAGATAGAAGAGCAGAGGAAGAACTTCTAAAGAGGTACGAACCTTTAATTAACAGTCTTTCTGTTCGCTATGGAGCATTCTTTGAGGATTGCAAGCAGAATTTAATGATAGAATTTGTTTTATGTATCAGAAGATTTGATATTGAAAGATATATTAATAAAAAGAAATAATTTTTGAAAGATGATTAATTAAAACTAAGCCCAGCAGTTGATTTTACTGACTTGGGCTTTTTTTATAAAAAATTTTTATAAATTTTTTGTGTTTGGTTGCTTTTTTGGTGTAGAAAATACAATTTACTTTATGTAATAGCTTTTAACGCTATTAATATAAAACTCAAATAATATTTGAATATTTCTTCAAGATGAATTAACAATGAAGGAATTTCAAAGATAAAAGCTGTTCTTTGAAAATTAGATAGTTCAATATTCCAAATACGTTACTTATGTGGTCCCATTGGGAAAGCGGCAAGAAGCCTGAAAAGGATATAACAAGAGAAACATGGTTACCGTGGTAGGTAACTCGCGACGACCCACATAAGAGATAATGATACTTTCGAATAGTCGAGGTTAAATCCCAGAGTTCGGCTCGCCATAACGGGGAGAGGTTTAAAACCTATGATGCTAGATAAAATTAGCCACTAGCAGTTTGGAATATTCCCAGTATGGGGGGAGCGAGGTCAAATACCATACAAATATATAATCTACTGTTAAACGGAGAAGCGGTACATCTTGAATTTAAGTTAACGATTGAAATTAGGTTAAATAGAATCTAATTTAACTACTTAGTATACTTTGGATAAGGAGTGGAGGAAGTAATGGATAATATTATTAGATACAGTATAAAACTTGCTTTGCTGAATCAGTTGATAAGCCAGAATAAGATTACAGTAAAGGAATATGAAGCTATTAAAGATGAAATAAAGAAAACCTGTAAAATTAAGAATAGCTTGTCTTGATTCAAAATGTATTTCGGTCTATAATATATATTGTGATGAATAGGAATACGTTTGGAGTGTGATGTTATGGCAGAAGTACAAATTATTAAAGCAAATGCTGATGGCATAAAAGGTAGGAGACGTTCAAAAACTTTTGAAAGAATACGAGTAGCAGCTTATTGCAGAGTTAGTACTGATTCAGAGGAACAGATACATAGCTATAATTCTCAAGTTTCTCATTATAAATCATTGGTTGAATCAAAACCGGAGTGGTCTCTTGTTGATATCTATGCAGATGAAGGGATAACTGGAACACAGGTACTAAAAAGAACAGATTTTCAGCGTATGATTAATGATGCTCTTGATGATAAGATTGATTTAATAATTACAAAGTCTATTTCAAGATTTGCAAGGAATACATTAGACACATTAAAATATGTTAGATTATTAAAAGAACGAAATGTAGCTATATTATTTGAGAAAGAAAATATTAATACACTAACAATGAATGGTGAAATGCTATTAGTAATTCTAAGCTCACTAGCACAGCAGGAAGTTGAATCTACTTCTGCAAATGTAAAGATGGGTTTAAAAATGAAAATGAAGAGAGGGGAGTTAGTAGGATTTCAAGGCTGCTTAGGATATGATTATGATCCTGTTACCAAGAGCATATCAGTAAATGAGGAAGAAGCAGAGGTGGTTAGATACATATTTCAAAGATATATTGATGGGGCGGGATGTTTTGTAATAGCAAAAGAACTAACTAAACTTAAATACAAAACTAAAAGAGGTAATACCAAGTGGGGTGAGAGCACAGTTAGAGGAATTATTAAGAATGAAAAATACAAGGGAGATATATTATTAGGAAAAACATTTACTCTTGACCCCATTTCACACAGAAGATTGGAAAATATGGGTGAGGAAGAAAAATACTATCTTAAAGATCATCATGAGCCTATTATATCGGAAGAAATGTTTGAAGAAGCTCAAAGGATACTTAACAAAAGAAGTGAGACAAGCACTACTAAGGGTGTAAGGCAGAAGTATAGTAGGAAATACGCTTTTAGCAGTATAATAAAGTGTGCTTTTTGTGGAGCAACAGCGACGAGAAGAACGTGGCATAGCGGATACAATCACGAAAAATATGTGTGGCAATGTGTTGTAGCATGTAAACACGGAAAGAAAAATTGTCCTGACAGTAAGGGAGTAAGTGAAGAGATAATTGAACAAGCTTTTGTGGAATCATTTAATATTATGTGCCGAGATAATAAAGAAGTTATAGAGGAATTTTTACAGGATGCTGAGAAAAGAATAAATACAACTAACTGTGAAAAAGAATTAAGATCTATTGAGAGGAAAATAGCTTCGAATGAAGATAAAATAAAAAAGCTTTTGGATATGAGAATGGAGGGAGAAATTGATAAAGAAAATTATACATTAAAATATAATGAGTTACGTGAAAGTATAGAAAAACTAAAATCTGAAAAGTTTGACATGGAATCGAATTTTAAAGAAGAAAACATAAATAAGAAAAGAATTGATGAATTTAGAAAAAAGTTTAATAGTAATAAGCCAATTGAGAAGTTTGATAGAGCTACATTTGACTCTATTGTAGAGCAAGTTGTTCTAGGTGGAGAGACAGAAGATGGAGAAAAAAATTCTTATATGGTTACATTTGTGTTTAAAACGGGATTGAAAGCATCAAAGGATTGTAGTAAATTTAAAGGGGATTCATCTAGTGAAGAAACGTATTCCTATACTGCAGACGAGAGTGAGGAAGCATGTTCCTTATCAACAGACGACACATGTTGAGACTGTGGTGAAGATAGTACGCAGATAGGCTGATATCAAAGGTTTTGAAGGATTTCAAGTGAATATTGAAGTGTGTTTTATGTTCCCTCAGACTACGGTTTGAGGGAATTTTTAGGTTAGGGGGTTGTATAAATACGCAGAATAGAGGATTTTGCGTTAAGATATTTAATTTGCGTATTTGTTTGGCTACAGCAAAATGGATTATGCTTCTTGTGGTAGTAGATGGTTATGATATAATTAAGGAGATTAAAAAAGTTTTATAGATGGAAGGGATAATATGTCAGATATTAAGCTGTTTAAAATATATAATGGAGTAGAAGAACTACCAGCTACATGGGCATCGCTAGAAAGAGAATTACAGACATTGATTGAAAAAAATATGCCTATATTTTTTGGAGTTACTTTTCTTAAAAGTGAATATGTAACATCTAATGGTGGTCGTATGGATAGTTTAGGCATTGATGAAAATAATTGTCCTGTAATTTTTGAATATAAAAGAGCTAGCAATGAAAATGTAATAAATCAGGGATTATTTTATTTAGATTGGCTGTTAGACCATAAAGCAGATTTTGAACTTCTAGTTATGAAAACATTAGGAAAAGAATACTCTGATAAATTAGATTGGAGCATGCCACGTCTTATTTGCATAGCAGGAGATTTTACGAAATATGATGAATATGCTGTAAAGCAAATTAATAGAAATATAGATCTTATCAGATATAAAAAATTTGGAGAAGAATTGTTAATGTTTGATTTAATTAACTCAAATGTAGCCACACCAATTAATAATGTAAATGAAGAAAAAGTATCAAAACAAAGTACGGATAAGACATTTGATGATCAACTAGAAACTACAAGTGAAAAACTAAGAGAATTGTATGATTCCATTAGGAATTATATTTTAGCACTCGGCGATGATGTAACGGAGAATAAGCTTAAATTGTATAGTGCATTTAAAAAGATAAAGAATATTGTATGTGTAGAAGTTAGGATGAAAAGCATAATGCTATATTTAAGATTGAATCCCGAAGAGATTACTCTTGAAAATGGTTTTACAAGGGATGTAAGTGAAATTGGTCATTGGGGAACTGGTGATTTAGAAGTTACAATAAAAGATACTCAGGATTTTGAAAAAGCTAAGGAATATATTGATAGGGCTTATGAGATGAATTAATAATACAAGATGTGGGATAATTGAATTAGCTGTAGGAATTTCTTTAAATGTAATGTTGGGAAACATTAATTTTGCATAATTTTATAGAAATTTCAAATAATTAGAATTATAATATAATTGCATTGATTTTAGTTGGTGCAATTATTTTTATTGAAAGTTATAATTTTTTGAGAAATTTATTAGCTATTAATTATATAATTAGAAAAATAGTAAAATATAATAAATATACTTGAAATGTTAGGATATTTTTAAAAAATTATTTAAAATGCGTTGAAATAGAATGGTTTCAAATAAGGCTGTAAATAACAAGAGAGGGGAGATATAATGAAATTTGATTACGAGGTTGCATTATCATTTGCAGGCGAAGATAGGGAGTATGTTGAAAAAGTTGCTGAGATATTAAAAGCCATTGGTATACAAGTTTTTTATGATAAATACGAAGAAGTGGATTTATGGGGAAAGAATTTATACACACATTTGGATGATATTTATCAGAAAAAATCAAAGTACTGTATTATGTTTATTTCTAAGCATTATAAAGAAAAATTATGGACAACCCATGAAAGAGAAAGTGCTCAGGCAAGAGCATTTGAATCAAAAGAAGAATATATTTTACCAGCTAAATTAGATGATACTGAAATACCAGGAATTAGAAAGACAATTGGATATATAAATATAGAGAAACTTAGTCCAGAAGATTTTGCTTATAAAGTGGCTAAAAAAATTAGACCGGATATTGATGTGCAAGGCATGATAAAATATTTGAAAGAATGCTTAAAAGACTATGATATATCAATAAAAGGAACTAATGTTGTATTCAAAAGTGAATTGGAGGATTATTATGGTGAATTTTCTTTAAGATTGCTAATTGAAATGTATATGATTGATGAGTTAGATAGAATGTTCCTAATTCCTGGGATTGTTCCATACTAATAAAAAAGGTAGATAGATGAAATGTAGTTATAGCTATCTGATTTTTTGAATTTTTTTTATGAATAAAACAGGACATGTTTTTTACTAAAATGAAGAGGAAATGAATACTTTAATAGACAGTGACTAAAGAAAAGGGTTTAATCAGTTATTTTTAGAACTATACAATAATTGGAGAAAATATATAATGCTATTAATGTATTTTAAAATAGTAATATGAAATTTTTTATAGGGGATGATAGGATATGATAATGAGAATTCCAATAAGATTTGATTACCCAGTTCAAATAAATTACCATGATGGAAGTGTAGAAACTTCTTCAGTTTTTCCAGCAGGTAGAGGTTTGATAAGTTGTACATTTTGTAAAATCAATGGGTATGATGCAAATAATAATCGTGTTACAAATTTGGTTGGATATGATGGAATAGAGCTTATGAAGAGGTGTCCTCATTGTAATTATGATAAGCATGTAACTGATTTTGGATATAGTGGGAGAACTACTAATAGAAAGAGAGAGCAAAGTCAATGTACTGATTGCAGGGGGAGGTATTAAGCTTATAGTTTTCATATGAAATAAATAAAAATAAGCTCTGAATTTAAAATACAGAGCTTATTTTAGTGTATGAATATTATTTTATATTTACAATATATTTCATAAATTCTTTTTTAAAATAGAAGGCGTGATTTTTATTTGAAATTTCTTTATTATATATATCAGAATGAATAGGATGATAAGGTTTTGAATCTTTACTACGAATTTGAATGTATTTGCCATTTGAAGTATGAATAAAGCCATCGCTACTAGTTTCAATATGTTCATTAAGTTGAGTACAAATAGAATAGTAATCTTTTTCTAATTGTAATTTTAAATCATGGAATTTAGGCTCATCTAAATTTACGTGAACACAAGGTAAGAACATCCAATCACATGGGTCACCAACTTTACTTATTGGCACATAAAGTAGATTATTCATTTTTTTATAAAGTTTACTTTGATAAAAATCATTGCTATTTAACAGTTCATCTATCATTGTTGAAATTTGAGTTATAAACATTGTTTCTAATGGCTTTCCTGTAGTGTCACATTTATTTGTTTTAAGTTCACCATCTTCAAAATCTAAATTGGTGTTAGACAAATTAAGACCTATTGTTATTTCTAAAAGTTGTCCACTTTTTCCTTTGTTTTTTATAATATCCCTCATTTGCTCTTCTTTTAAGACATGTCCAAACTTTTTACCTGCTAAATCATCTATTAGCTTTTTAGCCTCATCTAATTTCATAATATCGCTCCTTTTAGTAATGTATTTTTATATAAGTACAACATTAATTATATAATTAATAGCATAATTTGTATATAAAGGAGATATATTGCCTAAGATTATATGTATAGAGGTGAATAAAATGGATGAAGCTTTTAAATTAGAAACAAAATCATTATGGAGTTTTAAAGAAAGAGGAGAATGGGCTACTCATAAAGGAGATTATCCAGGTAATTGGAGTCCATTTGTTCCTAAAAATATTATTCTAAGATATTCAAAGCAAAATGATGTAGTGTTAGATCAATTTTTAGGAAGTGGAACTACGCTTATAGAAGCAAAATTATTAAATAGAAGAGCCATTGGGTGTGATATTAATCCTAAGGCATTAGAGATAGCTAAAGATAGAATTTCAAGAGTTAAAGCGAATACTGCTATACAATTAATGGAATGTAATGCTAGAAATTTGGATTGTATTAAAGATAATTCGATAGATTTGATATGTACTCATCCGCCATATTCAAATATCATAAAATATAGTAAAAATATTCAAGGAGATTTATCATTATTAAATCTTAATGAATTTTATGAAGCAATAAAAGAAGTATCAATAGAATGTTTTAGGGTATTAAAAAAAACAAAATACTGTACAATTATGATGGGTGATATAAGAAAAAATGGTTGTGTAATTCCATTAGGATTTAATGTTATGAATTTATTTTTAAATCAAGGATTTAAATTAAAAGAAATAATTATAAAAGAACAGCATAATTGCAATTCTACAAAATTTTGGAAAAAAATAAGCTTAAAAAAGAATTTTTACCTATTAGCCCATGAATATCTATTTGTTTTCTTCAAATAATAATTGGATTTATTTTTAAATACCTTTATAATATAGATTGGATGATGCTAGATATAAAGGTGGAGATAGTATGCAGTATGTGAAAGATAGCAATTATAAGTTGTTATTAGGAGATTGTATTAAGGAATTGAAGAAAATTGAAAGTAAGTCAATAGATATGATATTTGCAGATCCACCATATAAACTTAGTAATGATGGAATAACATGTAAGTCAGGGAAAATGGTAAGTGTAAATAAAGGAAGTTGGGATAAATCTTTAGGACTTGACCTTGATCATAAATTTAATATGAAATGGTTAAAAGCTTGTGATAGAGTTTTAAAAGATGATGGAACTATATGGATATCAGGCACATATCATATTATACATTCAATAGCTTTTGCACTTCAACAAATGGATTACTACATAATAAATGAAATTACATGGGTAAAACCTAATGCTGCACCTAATATGGGATGTAGATGTTTTACTGCAAGTCAAGAAACAATACTTTGGCTGAAGAAGACAAAAAAAGCAAAGCATACTTTTAATTATCAGCTTATGAAAGAACTGAATGGCGGTAAACAAATGAGAAGTGTATGGGAAATATCAACAACTCCAAAACGGGAAAAAATGAATGGTTACCACCCTACTCAAAAACCTAAAAAACTATTATATAGGTGCATAATATCTAGTACTAATGAAGATGATTTGATATTAGATCCATTTTGCGGCTCTGGAACAACAGGAGTTGTGGCTAGAGAAAACGATAGAAAATTTATTGGAATTGATATTGATAAGGAATATTTAGAAATTACAAACAAAAGATTAAAACAAGTAATGGAACAAACTATTGAAGAAGTAAAAAGATGAATTTAGGAGTGATAATGATGAATTTTAATGTAAAACCATTTCTAAAATGGGCGGGGGGAAAATCACAGCTTTTACACGAAATAATCCAAGAATTACCGATAAATATTAAACAGATAAAAAGATATGTAGAACCCTTTGTTGGTGCTGGTGCCGTATTTATACATTTTTTAGAAAATAATTATTTTGAAGAATATATTATAAATGATATAAATTGTAAATTAATAAATTTATATAAAGTTATTAGAGATAGACCAGATGATTTAATTGAAAAACTTGAAAAACTAAAAGCTCAATATTTAGAATCTGATTCAGAAGAAAGAGAGCAACTGTTTTATAAAATAAGAACTAATTTTAATAATGAAGAATGTGATATTATACAGTCATCTGCATATTTTATTTTTTTAAATAAAACTTGTTTTAATGGATTATATAGAGAAAATTCAAAAGGTGAATTTAATGTTCCATTTGGTAAATATAAAAATCCAAGTTTTTTTGATGAATTACAATTAAGAGAAATATCAAGATTGTTGAACTTAAAAAATGAAAATGGGGAATTCAAAGTTAAGATACTAAATAAATCTTTTGATGAACTTGAAGAATATGTAGATATTAATACATTTGTTTATTGCGATCCGCCATACAGACCAGTAACATTGGGAGGATTTACATCATATAATAAAAGCAATTTTAATGATAAAGAGCAGATTTTATTAAGAGATTTCTTTGAAACACTACATAAAAAAGGTGCAAAGGTAATGTTAAGCAATTCCGATCCTAAGAATTTAGATGAAAAAGATAATTTCTTTGATGATTTATATTCAAAATTTAATATAAAAAGAGTTTATGCTAAGAGAGCTATAAATTCAGCAGGTGATAAGAGAGGAAAAATTACAGAACTATTAATAACAAGCTATAAAGAGCAAGCTAATAGTGAAGCAGCAACAACTAAGATAGATGAGTGTATAAAAGAATACTTAAGAACTGAATCTAGTGATTTAGTAAAAATATTCACTAAATCTTTATTAGAAACAAATAGAGGGTTTAATTTCTATGTGAATTGGCAAAGACCAGCTACAATTGTAAGTCAATATAATATAGAACTTAATACTTTGAATGCATTAGTTAAAAATAAAAACTATGATGATGATTTTAAAAAAATAGTTAAGAGATTTCCAACAGTGATAAATGTTTTACCAGCTTTATTTGCTTTATCAAAAGATGAAAGAGAAAACTTAAGAAAAGGTAAGGATGTTTTGAAAGTTGTGAATATAGATGCGTTAGAAGATGATTTGCTTGAGTATAGATTTAATATTGGAGAGGAAGAAAATCTAACTGAAGAAGAAATAGAAAAATATTTAGACTTTACTAAAAAGATAGGATTGAAATACTTATTTACAGATTTATTAGAAAAACACTTAATTGATTATCTAATAGGATGTGAAGTAGGATTAGATAGTAACGGAAGAAAAAATAGAGGCGGATTGGCATTTGAGTTAGCATTAGAACCAATAATATATAATATCGCAAAAAAATATGATATAAAAATGTTAACTCAAAAACAATTTAAAGTTTTGAGGAAAATGGGATTTGAAATTTCAGAGGATATAGCTAATAGGAAGGCTGACTTTATATTAATTAAAGATAATAAAATTATGAATATAGAAGCGAATTTTTATGGTGGTTCTGGATCAAAACCAGAAGAAATAATAGACTCATACATAAATAGACAAGAAGATTTAAGAAATAATAATATACAATTTGCACTTATAACTGATGGCAAAAAATGTTGGGGGAATGACCATAAGCCACAATTGTTAAAAGGATTTAGACATTTAAACTATCTATTGAATTTCAATATGTCTAAGAATGGAATGTTAGAGGAAATAATAAACAACATTTTTTAAATTATTTATAATGTAGCTTCTATTTTATTATGTGTAAGAATTAAAAAAAAAGAATATTTAATAAATAATGGACAGACACTTTTCAATGATTTTAAAATACACGTAGAGTTAACTTTAACTCTACGTGTATTTTTTATATATTGACAGGAATAATCTGGAGATGTATAATGTTCTCATACAAGCATACACGCAACAATGAAAGGGGCGATGGAATGATTAACTTAGACTTTAAACAAAAAAAGAATGGTGTTCCCGTTCTATCAAAAGATGAAATTGATAATTTAGCGGAAATAGTAATTAATGATTATAATTCTAAAATGTTAAAAGAAGCAAGTTCTCTAGACGTTGAGGAATTTTTAGAACTTTATGCTGAATTAGAAATTGATTACAAAGATTTAACCCATAATCAATCCATATTAGGTATGACAGTTTTTAATGATTGTAATATACCTGTGTATGATGCTAAGAATAATAAGGCTAAAAGAATACCTGTAAATGAAGGAACGGTTCTTATTGATAATAGTCTTTTGAATGAAGAACAATTGAGAAGAGGACGATTTACTATAACACATGAAATAAGTCATTGGCTTATACATAGGCAAGTATATATAGTAGATAAAAACCAACTTTCATTATTTGATTTTATGGAAGATAAAAAACAGCCAGTTGTAAGATGCCGTACTAGTGATATCGAAAATACTGGAAGAAAAAAATTGGTAACTGATGATGAATGGATGGAATGGCAAGCTGATTCTATGGCATCAGCATTACTAATGCCAAAATCAGCATTTATAAAAGTTACAAGGGATAAATTTATATCTGTTGGAATGGAAAAATGCTATTATGAATTAGGTTCTGATTTTGAAAAAGATTTATGGGCAGATTTGTTACCTTATGAATTAGCAGATATATTTGATGTATCAGTAACTGCAGCTAAAATAAGACTTAAAAATTTAGGATTCATACGTGAAGAACAAGGAAATCATCAATATTTTCTTGTATAAAATAAACAAAAAGTTTAATTATATAAACTAGCATGTTTTGCTAGTTAAAGGGGAGGTGTAAAGAATGAGTCCAAATAAATTTGGAGAATTTGTAGCATATAGAAGAAAAGAAAAAAAGATTAGTTTAAGGAAAATGGCAGAACTTTTAGATCTTTCCCCAGCATATTGGAGTGACATTGAAAAGGGTAGAAGAAATCCACCTAATATCAATAAACTTCAGGAAATAGCTAAATTATTAGGTCTATCTCATGATGAATTAGATGAAATGATAGATATGGCTTCTGAAGACAGAGATGAAATTCCTATGGATTTACCTAATTATATAAAGGAAAGTAATTTAGCTAGAACTGCGCTTAGAAAAGCACGTAAAATGGATGAAGTTGAAGGTAAAAGTGATATTACAGAAAAAGCATGGAAAGATTTTATAAAAGCTTTAGAAGAAGAAGAATAAAGGGGGATTGGGTGTGAAGGATTTATTTAAAAAGATGATTGAAGATAATTTTCATCGAGATATATTTAATTCTTTGCAAGAAGAAATTATGGACAAGTATGATCAATATGATTTAACTCTAAGAGCTAATGTTGTTCAGGAAGTGCTAGAAGCAAGTCTTGATAGTATTGATGTTTTAAGAATTTTTGATATTAACCAAGATGAAAAAAAGGTGAATTTTAATGTACTAATAAGTTGTGATATTGAGATTAGTGATTATGCTTATAATGAAAATATTTCTGAGTTAGTTTGTCAGTGGTTTAAGTTAAAGTGTAGTGCAATATTAGAAAATGCTGTATTAAAAGATTTTACTGTAAAGAAAATTGAAGCCTATAACAAGTAAAAAAAGGTGGGGATGTGTTAATGAATCTGAGTAAAGATTTAGTGCCAATTATATATAAAAAAGATATGGATAAAGAGGCAACAAAATTTTTGCTAAAGTATTGTCCAGAAGCTTTAGATAAACCTATGCCTATACCAGTAGAAGATATTGCAGAATTAGAAATGAATCTTGAAATTGATTATGTAAATATTGATAGAAACTATAATATATTGGGTATGATGATATTTTCTGATGGGGTGGTAGAGTTATATGATAAAGAAGAAAACCAGTACATTAGAAGAAAATATAATAAAGGAACTTTACTTGTTGAAAGCGACCTTTCTGAACCTAGTAATAGAGGGAGGGAACGATTTACTATTGCTCATGAGATAGTTCATTGGGAGAAACATCAGCTAAGATTTATTACTCTATCCTATAAAGATAAAAGATTAGCGAAGGCATGTCGTTGCCCAAAAGAGAAACCATATAAACCTAAAACACCAGATGAATGGGTTGAATGGCAGGCAGATAATTTAGCGGCTGCAATTCTGATGCCATCAGACATGTTTAAAAAGAGGATAGAAGAGCTTAAAAAAACTTATAAAGCGGGGAAAAAAATTAATGATTTTATGTGGAAAGGATATAGTCTAGAGATGGTCAAAGAGTTTATTATTAATGAATTAGCTTCAACTTTCCAAGTTTCAAAACAGGCGGCAGAAATAAGATTAAATACTTTAGGAATTTTGCTATAAAAGATAATAGCAGGTGGTTAGTTTATGTTGTTATCTTTTATATACATTAATATAAGTGCAGTAAAGACGAATATAGTGTAGGTTTTATTTTTTTTATTTCTTATGTTCGCTTATATGCAGACATGACACATAACGACAATTTTTTTTAAGTTAAATGTTCGCTTGAAAGCCTACAAGACATAAAAACAGATAAAAAATGGAGGTGCCTATGGTATTAAAAGAAGTAAGAGACAAAGGAAAACACCAAAAGTTATTATTTAAAATTATTATTGAAAAAGATTCTTTCCTTATATCAACTAAATGTAGAGATCATAAAGAACCTATTTTAATTGATATTGGTTCAATTGTTAGCTCATATGTAGATAAAGAAACAATGGAAAAAATGAAAGCAACTTGTAAATTAATTTATAAACAGAAAACTAAAGAATTATTCTAAAAATTTAATAAATAACAATCCCTTGTGAGCTGCTTGATAGCCGGATTGAAATGTCAATGCAAATTGAGAATTATTTCTCAGTGCAGGACATTTCTCCGGCTATTTTTTTTGCCCTTTTTTGGGTCAAGTCATGTGTAAATACAGCATTTTCATCGGTAATACAGTTTCAAATCCAAAATTCAAGGAGGTAAAGTAAATGAAAAGAGTTATTAAAATAGGTAAAGAGTTAGTGGAAGTAAGTGAGGAACTTTATAAAGAGTACTACAAAATGGGAAGACGTGAAAGATATATGCAAAATGATATAAAGCTAGGACGTATTGATGTAGATATGGAGAAACAAAAGGTTACTTTTGTTGATAGTAAAGAAGATTCTGTTGAAAGGTTAATAGATAAAGGATTAGATTTTAAAGATGCCCAAGCTGTAGAAGACATTGTTTGTGATAAAGCAATGCTTTTTATTTTACAGAAGGCTATGGAAGAACTAGATTGCAAGGAACAAGAACTTATAAAAAGCATTTATTATAAAAACCTTACAGTAAGAGAAGTTGCAAAGGAAGAAAACGTTTCACATGTAGCTATTGTTAAAAGACATAAAAAAATTCTAGAAAAGCTTAAAAAATATTTTTTATAAATTTGGTTACCAAACATACCTCTTTATTGGCTAACAAGTGAGGGGGTTATCTCCCATCACAATATATGGAGGTTATATAAATGAATGAATTAATTAAAGTAGATTATAGCAAAGAAGAACCAACGGTATCTGGTAGAGAATTACATGAATTTTTAGAGATCAAAACAAAGTATGGGGATTGGTTTAACCGTATGAAAGAGTATGTATTTACCGAAGGAACAGATTATATATTGGTTACTCAAAAAAGAGAAACCAATAATCCTAAAAATCCTACTACGAAATTTATAGATCATGAACTTACAATTCCAATGGCAAAGGAATTGTGTATGATTCAAAGAACGGAAAAAGGAAAAATGGCACGTCAGTATTTTCTTTCTATAGAAAAAGCATGGAATACACCAGAAATGGTTATGTCTAGAGCATTAAAGATGGCAGATATAACAATAAAAAATCTACAGATAGAAAATGAAGAACTATTAGTTGCTAATACTAATATGCAGCCCAAAGCTGAATATTTTGATGAATTAGTAGATAGAAATTTACTTACTAATTTTAGAGATACAGCTAAAGAATTAAAGGTTAAGGAAAAAGCATTTATTAGTTTTCTTCTAAATATAGGATATGTCTATCGTGATAAAAAACAAAAACTTAAGCCTTATGCAGATAAAAATGATGGACTGTTTGAAATTAAGGAAGTAAAAAATGAAAAGACAGGATGGGTTGGTACACAGACACTTATTACTCCAAAAGGAAGGGA
Organism: Clostridium tyrobutyricum; assembly: GCF_019144085.1. Classification (GTDB taxonomy): domain Bacteria; phylum Bacillota; class Clostridia; order Clostridiales; family Clostridiaceae; genus Clostridium_B; species Clostridium_B tyrobutyricum_A. Next base: position 7,037 of record NZ_JAHHUY010000040.1, on the reverse strand, counting down.
AACTTTTAGGCTTTTAATAAAAGGATCATCTATATAAAATTTTCAAACATATGTTACCCAAAATGTATTTTTAAAGGCTAATAACTGAGGAGTATTACTTAAATTTGAGTAATACTCCAGGAATAAAGCAACTTTTATTATTTAGAAAAGAAGAACTAATAAAATTTTAAAATTTTGGTTACCAAACCATATTTGCCATTGGCTAATAAGTGAAGGGGTTAATTAAAAAATGAATGGAGTAGAAAAATATGGAGGCAAATGTAAACAAAGAAATGCAAGAGGAAATGGTTGGTGTTCTTACAGCAATAAGTATTGTATCTAAGAGATTGGCTACAAGATTAATAGAACAAAGTGAAAAAGAAAATAAGAAAGGAGAAGTAAGGCATGAACAAAATTAAAATAATTCAAGATATTATAGTTAACCTAAAGGGTATTAGTGGTAGTTTAGAAACTTTAATAAAAGTATTAAATGAACCAGTAAATTCAGAAGAAGTAGAAGGAAAAGAAAATGCAGTAAAAGAGTCTAAGGTTAAATCAAATAAAGAAGATTCACAAGAGCAAAAACAGCCAACATTAGAAGAAGTTAGAGCAGCTATGGTTGGGAAAAATCGTGAAGGACATAGAGAAGAAGTTAAAGCAATTATAGTAATGTAGCTGGTGCAACAGATACAGCTTTTAATAAAGTTAATGAAACTACAGGTGCTAGATTAAAAAAATCTTTTAATAGCCTTAAAAATGCAGGAATACAATTAGGAGATAGTTTAGCACCAATGATAGAAAAAGTAAGTGGAGCAATACAAATTTTAGCAGAGAAGTTTAATAATTTAACTCCAGCACAGGCAGATATGATAGTTAAAATAGGATTAATGGTAGCTGCATTAGGTCCAGTTATAAGCATTGTAGGTAAGCTTATAAGTACAGGTGGCACTTTGGTTTCTACTATAGGAAAAGTTTCAACGGCTTTTGGAAAAGCTGGTGGTGCCAGTGCAGTATTAGGAAAAGCTTTTACTGCTTTAAAAAGTCCAATTGGAATTGCAGTAATTGCTATTGGTACAGTTATAACTATAGGTGTAGCTTTATATAAGAATTGGGACACTATAAAAGCTAAAGCTGCAGAACTTAAAAAAGCTATAAGTGAGAAATGGAATGAGATAAAACAAGTAACGGTGGCTGTATTTACGAGCATAAAAGATTTCTTAAATAATATTTGGAATGGAATAAAGACTGTTTTTACTAATTCTCTAAATACTATAAAATCTGGTGTAACTTCAGGATGGAATGGAATTAAAAATATAACTATAACGGTATGGAATAGTATAAAAACAATAATTGCAAATGTATGGAACGGAATTAAGAGTGTAGTTACTAATGCAGTTAATGGTGTGAAAAATATAGTGGCTAGTATTTGGAACAGCATAAAAAGTGTTACTACTTCTGTTTGGAATGGTATAAAAACAGCTATAACAACACCAATCAATTCAGCTCAGGATATTGTGAAAAAAGCCGTAGATTCTATATATGGTTTCTTTAAGAATCTTAGAATACCTGAGATAAAAATACCTAAAATAAAGCTTCCTCACTTTAGTTTAAGAGGAGAGTTTAGTTTAATGCCACCGAAAGTACCAAAGTTTGATGTTAATTGGTATGCACAGGGTGGTATTTTTAATGCCCCAAGCATTATAGGAGTAGGTGAAGCAGGTACAGAGGCAGTTCTACCAATAGATAGATTAGATGAAATAATAGCTAAGTCTATAAAAAAGGCACAAGGCTTAGGTGGAACTGATGGATTAACAATACACATAGAAAAGTTTATTAATAATACAGAAAAAGATATAGAGGGGTTAGCCTATGAACTAGAGTTTTACAGACAACGTATTTCAATGGGGAAGGGAGGTAATTAAAATTTTAAGTTTTACTTTTGGAAATAAGAACAGCTATGATGATTTTGGAATAATAATATCAAAACGACCTTCTATTCCTTCTCCTAAAAGAAGAGTAACTTATATAGAAATCCCAGATAAAAGTTCTAATTTAAAATTTGATGAAGGTACTTTTGAGGATATAACAATATTAGTTGAATGCGGAGTGAATTTAAAAGCTAATCTAGCAGACAAAATAGATGAAATAAAAGCATGGATTATAAATACAGGAGAAAGTGATTTAATATTTAGCTTTCAACCTGATAAAAAATATATTGCTCAAGTAGTAAATATGATTGATTTTAAGCAAGTTTTGAAACACACATCAAGGTTTCCAATAATATTTAATTGCAAGCCATTTAAGTATTCAGTGGAAGAAAATATTATTACAATAACTAAAAATAATTCTACTATATATAATAAAGGAACTTTTCAAAGTGAACCTGTAATTAAGGTTTATGGAAGTGGAGATATAAAATTAAAAATTAATGAAGATGAAGTTACTATAAAAAAGGTAGATGGATATGTAACTATAGATTCAGTATTAAAAGATTGTTATAAGGATGATGCTTTAAAAAATGGCGATATGATTGGGCAATTTCCTATTCTTAAAGTTGGAGAAAATGTTGTGAGTTTTAGTGGAAATGTTGGTAAGGTGGAAGTTAGGGTTAATGAAGTGTGGGTATAGAAATGGTATATATTTATATGTTATAATATTTTTGTAATTTAATATATAAAATTCAAATTAGGTAGATTAAGTGTAAGGTTGGGAGATTAATAATGAGTAATGATAAATTAAATGACCATGAAGAATATTTGAAAAAATTTATTTACTATTATGTAGATGTTGAGGAAAATTTTTGGTAACCAAGAGAAGGTGGATGCATCTCTATAGATTATATGGAGGCGAGTTATTTAGAAAATTGTATAAAAAGAATAAAATCTGATGTTAACAAATTTAATAGAAAACCATTTAACAATGATGAAGTGGAAGAACCTTTAGTTGAAAGAGCTTGTAAAAAATTAGAGGAATTGCAAGAAGCATTACGATTTAGAGTATGATAATCTAACATATAATATTAAAGGGGTTGATAATTTGAAATTAGACATGCTAATAGAAGAGTTTTTTCATCAAAAAGAGGATTCTAATTTTTATGAAAGTTCAAAAGTTACATATTTAACTAAACTTAATATTTTTAAAGAATATATTGTTAGAGAAAAAGGACTTAATGATAGTAACTATGAAGCAATATTGACTGGATTAAGTATAGAATCTTTTATTAATATCTTTGAAAATTATATTTTAACAAGAAAAATTAAGTATTTAAATTCTGTTAATTGCTATATTACTGTTTTAAAAACTTTTTTTACATATTTAAGAGATTATCAAAATATTAAAAATCCTATTTTTATAGATACAGAAAAAATTAATGAATTAAATGAGTTATTAGATACTAAAATATTAAAAAATGATGAATTTTCTCTTAAAGATGCTGAAGATAAAAGACCTATTTCAGATACTGCTTTTCTAGATTTAAATGCTTTCTGTGATAAGATTATTGACGAAATTACAATAAAAACAATTTCTGAATTTAATAAAAAAAATAATGATCCTTATATTGACTTTATTTCTGCATTAATGACAAAATTAGTTATGTATACAGGGGTAAAACCTAATAAAGTACTTGATATAAAGTTATCTGATTTAAATTTAAATCTTAATACAATTAATGTAAGTGGTTTTTGTATTCATTTACCTAATAAATTAAGTTTATCCTTAAGAAAGTATGTAAATGAAATACTTCCTTTGTTAGAAGTAAATTCAGAGTATTTATTTGTAAAAAGAGATGGTGATAAATTTAATTATCTTGAATATAATAAAACTTTTAGAGTAATAAATAAAAAGTTTGATACAAATTCAGCGGAAATAGTTGCGAAGTATACAATTATGGAAATGATAAAAAAAGGAATAAATGTTAGTATAATAATGGATTTAACTGGTTTTGGAGCGGATACATATTTTTCATGCCAAGAGATGGTAAATGACACCAAAAACGATTTAAAAAGAAGTCAATACTTAGATTCTAAATTGAGAAGTATAGATAATTTTGAATTTTTGTAAATTCAACAGAAATATAATAATTCTGAAAGAGGTTAACATATAAAAACTAAGAATTATAGTAACAAAAAGTTAAACTATAAAAATGTAGTTTAGCTTTTTTATTACCGAAATTTAAAATGACAGGAGGTGATAGATTGATATGCATCTACGACAAGAAAACCACAAAAGGCAACTTTAAAACCAATGGTTTAGGAGTTCTAGGTGAAGTTATAAGCTGCTTTATTACAGAAGAACTTAATGGAGATTATGAACTTGAGCTTGAATATCCAGCTAAGGGAAGAAAAGCAAAATACTTAGAAGAATGGAACATAATTAAAGCAGATGACCAGCTTTTTAGAATTTATAGAGTGGAAAAGATAAGGAAAGAAATTAAGATAATAAAAGTTTGGGCAAAGCATATCTTCTATGACCTTCTGTATTACTTTATTGAAGATAGTAGAGCTGTAAATTGCAGTATAAAAACTGCTATGGAAAAAGCTCTACCGGGAGATGTTAGTACTATATACAAAGTTGATAGCGATATTATCTTAGCTAGTACTATTTATTTTGTTCAAACTAATCCTGTAGAAGCTATGTTTGGAATAATTAAAAGGTGGAAATGTGGAGAAATTAAAAGAGATAATTTTGATATAAAAATATTAAAGCAAATAGGAAAAGATTCAGGAGTTTTAATAGCTCAAGGTAAAAATATTTTAGGGATTAAATTTAATTCTGACACAAAGGATGTTGTTACAAAGCTTTATCCAGTAGGCTACAATGGAATAAAACTTACTGAAAAATATATAAATATACCTAACTGGAATAGTGATAAATACCCACCTTTTCCTATAGTTAAAAAGATTCAATTTAAAGAAGCTGAGGATGAAGTAACCTTAAGAGCTATGGCAAAAGAAAGTATAAAAACCATAGGACTTAGCAAAGTGAATATTGAAGTGGATTTTATAGAACTTAGTAAAACTAAAGAATATGAAAAATATAAACATCTACAAAATGTTAATGTAGGAGATAGGGTTATTGTAAGATACAAAGACTTTGATATAGATATTAAAGTTCCAGTTATAAAAATAAAAAAAGATGTATTAAGAGGACTAAATGCAAAAGTAGAATTAGGGCAACCTAAAGATAGTATATTAAATCAAATGGATACATCAGAAATTAAAACAACTGTAGATGAACTTGGAAACAAGGTAGCAGAAACATTAACTTCAATGCTTTATTATGCAAATCCAGTAGAGTTTATAGTTGGTACAAGCAAAATACAACCTGTATATTTGGGAATATCTGCAGTAGCATCAACAAATCTTTCAATGAATCTTTCATTATATTGTATAGCAAATGAAGAATGTACACTTACCATTCAAATTCAACTAGATAGAGAAGACATCACTTTTACCCCAAAGCAAAAACTTTTAAAAGGAGATAATGTTGTAGGAATACCTATAGGAATACCACAAGTTAAATGTGGTGCTCACTATTTAGGTATTTTTTTATGCGTTGATACAGGAAGTATGAAAATACCAAAGTTTAATTTGCAATGTATGGTGGATGGAAGAAATCTTCAAGGTGGATTAAGTGCAGAGCCGCCTCATGCGGAAGTAAAGGAATATCAACCACTTGTTAATATTAATGGTTTGTATTTTGAAAAATTACAAGTAGGAAATCAGAATATAACTTTTAAAGAACCTATACCAGTTATATTTGATGAAAGTATGCCCTTAAATAATAATTTATTTAGAGATAAAGAAATTACAACAAATTATAGTATAAGCTTTAAATAAAAAATTCCTATCCAATTATATGTATCTAAAATTTAATATGAAAGGGAATGATAATTTGAGTTTTAGAGAAAGCATATCATATAGTAAAGATTTTTTAACAGGTAGAAAGGTTGAGAAAGCAAAGCAGAAATTAATAATGCCTGTTCAAGGAATAGCTACAGTAAAACTATATGATGATTTAACAGAAAAGCAAGTTTATGAAGCTAAAAGCGAGAACAGAATAACAGCAGTTTTAGCAAATCCAGCTTTTTTAGATGGATTTTATTATCCAATGCTTGAAAATAATCAAGAATATTTATTAAAAAAGATTTTTACAACATATCCTTTTAGAGTATTATCTTTAACTACAGGGGATATACCAGAAGATCTTTATGATTACTTTACATGGGGCAATATAGTAGGTTATGCTGATGCATGGTACACATATAGTGGAGATTCAGAAGTTATAGGTACTGTAAATAAAGGAGAATGGTTAAGGCAGAATAAAGATGGAAAAGGTATAAAACACTTTGTTTTTGATTTTCCAACTCATGCTGCAAATGGAACATTTAAAAGTATTTATTGGTCTGGAGGACAAAGAGATGATTCAAGTGCTCAAAAGCCTAATATAAATGATATGTATAAAAAGAGAACTATAAAAGAAGAAAGGTATTCAATACCCTATTATAATTTATGCACTGATAAAAATAATCTTTATGCTCTAGAACCAAATAAAACTATGGTTAATGTATATGATAAATTTAGTATTGAGAAAAAAAGTAATGCTGCATTATCCATTGCATCTAAAGCTATAGCCTATGATGGAGCAAATTTTTGGGTGCTTATAAATGATGGCTCATTTAAAAAACTTGATAAGAGTTTTAATATAATAGAAAGCTACCCCAAAAGTGCTAAAGTTCCAGATAATTTAGTTTATGGTGTTGAATATTTTGATATTGTTGTTACAGAAAGTAATGTATATATAACCTATAAAGGATGTATTAATAGAAATGGAAACAGTATAGATTATAGAAGCTGTATAGTTATGTATGATAAGGATGGTACATTTGTTAAAAAAACAGAAGTTTATACGGGAACTAGTAGTAGATTATTTATTACTAGAATTCCTAATAATAAGTTATATGTAATAGTTAATGGTAGAAGTGCTATTCAACTAGATATGGATTTAAGCATTTATGGAAGTACAGATTTGGGATACCGGATTAACCCCTTCATTTT
>NZ_JAHHUY010000003.1:0-170276 GCF_019144085.1 Clostridium tyrobutyricum | reverse complement strand
TTATATTACGAATTGAAGTTATATGGTATAATACTCTTGACTTTTTCCATGGCTATTTCAACATTTCTATCATCCAAAACTCCATTTATATTTTTCAAAGCTTCCACTATGGAGATCATATCATTCAGTGTTAGAAACTGATGATTTATTTTGTAGTTGTCTAAAATATAAAATCCTCCATTGTTTCCCTGTCGTGAGGCTATTGGAATCCCTGACATATCAATTGCCTCAATATCCCTGTAAATAATTCTTATGGAAACTTCAAATTTTTCCGCCAACTCTGCTGCTGATATTTTATCCTTGTTTAAGAGCATAACTACAATTGCCAGCAACCTGTTTATCTTCATAAATTTCAAACCTCATTTTTCGTCACTATACTAAAATTCTATTATACATATATTAACACAATAATATAAAAATCAGCCATAAATTATTAAAGATACATTGGCTAAACAAGCTCATACATCTTTAATTGATTTTAAAATATATTAGATTTCTGAAGTTTAAACAGATAATTGTATGATCCCTTTGGATTTATCAATTCTTTGTGTTTGCCCATTAGTTCTTTTTTTGAGAAAAGATTTTCATGATTTTGATATTTCCCAGATACTCCTGAATTCCTTTGCTCACACTAAGCTTTGCATTACGATTTTTCAATGTCTTGATTAGTAGTAATAAAGCAAAAAGAAAATCCTCCTGTAATATATACAGAAAGATTTTTATAAAAAATTAAGTTGATTGGCATGTTAAATAACTTCTATACTACAGCTGGTGGCATAACAAGAGCTTCTCCTTCTATTACTGTCTTCCCAAGTTGATTGGTACAAGTAGTTTTCAATTTAAGTCTATTTTTTGCAATATTCATATCTATTACCTGTACCTCTGCTTTTATTGTATCACCAATATGCACAGGGGCTGTAAATTTAAGTTGTTGTCCCATATAAATGGTTCCAGGTCCAGGGAGATACATTCCAAGACATGCTGAAATAAGTCCTGAAACCAATATTCCATGAGCTATTCTTCCTTTAAACATGGTACCTTCAGATTTAACTTGATTTATGTGTGCAGGATTTAAATCACCGGTTATTCCAGCAAATAGATATACATCGGTTTCAGATATAGTCTTTTCTATGGAAACTTTATCTCCTATTTTTATTTTATCAATAGTCAAACCTTCCATAATTATTTCCCCCTTTATTTTAATATATAAGTACTTGACTTTACCTATATACACAGCAATAACCATGCCATAATACGCAAGCTTGATTTTAGATGCCATAAAAGTTTATGTACTGTTAATTATTTATACACAATATTGTAGGATACATTGAATTCAATGTATCCTACAATATTGTGTATTTAGTTTACATGTATTATATGCATACATGTGATTACTTTGAAATTTTTATATCTCCAGATACTGCATTTGCATTTATTTTTTTATATGGCCCACTGCCTACTTTAGCCGATGTCCTGCTCTTCCTTTCATTTTGATAATTCAACGGAAAGTTTGCATTTACATTGCCTGAAGTACAATTACCGTCAAATTCAAAACTCATATTTTCAGGAACTATCAAATTTATATCTCCGGAGATTGAACTCATATTTGAATATTCGTTTATACCTGAATAGTTTATCTTTACATCACCTGATATTGTCTTTACATTTCCAGAACCCGATATTGAATTTATATCCAGGTCCCCAGAAGTAGCATGTATATCATAATGTTTGGAATTTAATTTTTCTGCAGTTATATCTCCTGAAATAGATTTTATATATATATTACTCCCGCTAATGCTATTGTTAACATGAAAATCCCCTGAACTCTGACTACATTCTATATCATTTAATTTAATATCCGAATTAAAAGTAATATCTCCAGATGCCACATGAATATTTAAATTTTTAGTATAATTTTTAGGGATGTATAACTCTATTTTTTCATTAAAATTCCCAAAATCAAATATATTAAACACTCTATTATTATTTTTTCTGATTACAATACTGTTGCTTTGTCTATCTACTATAAATTTTTCTGCATCTTTAAGATTTGTGGATGCTTTCTGAACAACTTTAAGACCGTTCCCATCTGTTGTACTCACGAATACATCTGAGCTTGGGAAATCAATATTTATATTATCATAACCCTTGATTGCTATATTCTCATCTTTTTGTATGATATTAGCTTCACCAAATCTCTTTTCAAAACTAAAACCTCTAATGCCTTTATATCGTATACCATATACAAGAAAACACGAAGCTGTAATGGCAATAATCATCCATATTACAATTAAAATTTTTGTTAATCTTCTATTCATGCTTTTACTCCTTCAATCTAAAACTTAACGTAATAATTTTTTCTACGGCTGCTCCTATTATAAATATAATCCATGAATACGCCCATGCACCAAATACAAAACTCAAAATAAAATATAATGCAACTATACCAAGCCATACTATGGATTTTATAGATTTCATAATTTCCTTCTCGGCATTATTGGAAGATTTCCACTCTTTAAATTCTTCTACTATAGTATCATCTGATTTCACATATCTAGGTCTTGAAGCCGCATTATATATAATAAAACAAGTAGCTATAGCATCAATAGTCAACATAATACAAACAGATATGTTTTCATTTACCATAAAAACTTCATTAAGCATTATAAGAACTACTACACTCATTATATATAATCCTATTGATATGGACAGTATAAATGCACTCCTTTTACGATGCTTCTGCATCTGATCATAGTTAAACATATCCTTTTCTTTTAATCCTTCTATTAATTCATCTATGTCACCAATACTTGAAATTGCTATTTTAAAAGCATCTTCCTCATTTTTACCTGAAGATACAAGATCATCATACTTATCTATGAGGTTGGCTAAAAGTTCTTCTTTTAATTCATTAGCTCTGTTGGTCTTTGGGGCATTTTCAAATAACTCCTCAACGCTCTTTCTCAATTTTTCATACATATTTAAATACCTCCATTAATCAGTTTATTAATTAATTTTTTAGACTCATCCCAGTCCTTCTTATTCTGAATTAGTGCTTCTTTTCCCAATTCCGTTATAGAATAATATCTTCTTCTTGCTCCAGTAGTCTGATCTCCCCAATAGGAAGTTATAAGTGAAGCTTTTTCCAATCTTCTGAAAGTAGAATAGAGAGTGGACTCTTTAAGTTCATATTTGTTGTTGGTCTTTTCCTTTATAAATTTATTTATTTCATAGCCATAACTATCTTTTTCAATCAAATGTGCCAAAATTATGGTATCAGTATGGCCTCTTATTATATCGGATGTTATAGACATAGCATCACTCCTTCAATCACTTTAGTTTATGAAATTATATACTTTAATAACATATTTATAGTATATAAATATATACTTCGTCTGTCAATGTATATTTTATTTTGTTATATATAAAAATAGACTATAGAGTAAAATTTTCTATAATCCACTCCATAGTCCATTTTTTATTTTTATGTTAATGATTATCATAACTTTAATGATTCAAAAATTCTCTAGCTATAGCCTGACACTGCAGAATTAGGATGGGAATTATCACCTCTACCCTTTGCTAAAGAATCTCCCACCAGTAAAATATTTACAGCAGGCAATTATAAAATTACCTGCTATCCAATAGTAAAAAATTATTGTGGATAAATTAATCTATCCTCTGTTATATTATTCAAAACTTCATTGAGATATTTGTTGCCCCAGTAATTTGCCATAGAAAGATTCATGTCTAGATAATTTCCACAATCCTTTGCTGCAGCACCAGGGACATCTCCCTTAAAGTTAGCAATAAATCCGTACATCTCTTTCAACAGATCAATTATATCTTTTGACTCATAATCTCCGTTTAGTATAAGATAAAATCCAGTTCTGCAACCCATAGGTCCAAAATATACTGTATTAGGTCCATATGTCTTGTGATTTCTCAAAAAAGTAGCACCTAAATGCTCTATTGTATGAACCTCAGCAGTATTTATAACAGGCTCAAGATTTGGTGTTGTCATTCTTATATCAAAAGTAGTTATGATTACTTCCCCAAATTTATCTTTTCTTGAAACATAAACTCCCGGTTTGAGTTTCAAATGGTTAACTGTAAAGCTTGCAATTTTTTCCATAATAAGCTACCTCCTATAGGTTTAATTATATAGCAATAGCTATTTTATTTCACCATGTTTTTCATAATTTTTTATTTCAATTATTGAGTTATTTTCGTCCACAAATACTACTATAGGATTATAATTTTTAGCTTCACTCTCATCCATCTGACAATATGTCATAAGTATAACTTTATCTTCTGGCTGTACATATCGCGCAGCTGCTCCATTCAAACAAATAACCTTACTACCTTCATCTCCTGCTATTACGTATGTTTCAATCCTATTTCCATTATTTATATCAACTACTTGAATTTTTTCATATTCAAGTATATTGGCACTTTCCATCAACTTTCTGTCAATTGTTATACTGCCAACGTAGTTTAAATTAGCTTCAGTTACAGTTGCTCTATGAATTTTTGACTTTAGCATATTTAATTGCATAATCTTCCTCCTTGCCCAATACAGTCTCTAAATTTTAAAAGTAAAATTATCTATAAGTCTTATTTTCCCTATATAAACGGCAATTGCAACCAAAATATTTCCGTCAATATTTGAAACAGGTTTCAAATTTAAACTGTCCACTATCTCTACATAATCTATTTTTGCAAGAGATTCTGAATTCAACTTTTGTATAATTATTTTTTTTACTTTATCTGCATTTCTCTCTCCTGAGTTCAATGCTTTTTTCCCACACTCAAGACTTTTACCTAGCACTACAGTTGCCTTTCTTTCATCTTTTGAAAGGTAGGCGTTTCTAGAACTTTTTGCAAGTCCATCTGCTTCTCTTATTATAGGACACCCTATTATTTCAATATTAAAATTAAGATCCCTTACCATTCTCTTTATAACCGCCAGCTGCTGTGCATCTTTTTCACCAAAATAGGCTCTATCTGGAGTTACAATATTGAACAATTTAGAAACTACAAGACATACTCCGCCAAAATGAACTGGTCGTTTGGCGCCACACAGTCCTTCAGTCAATCCTTTTACATTTATAATCGTACTTACATCTTTATAATACATAGTTGAAGGTTCTGGATTAAATATCAGACTAGCTCCAGCACTTTTACATAATTCTCCATCTCTCGTAATATCCCTTGGATAAGTTTTAAAATCCTCATTTGGTCCGAATTGAGTTGGATTCACAAATACACTTACTACTACTTTGTCATTTTCCAATACTGCCCTTTTAATAAGACTTTCATGCCCCTCATGTAAATAACCCATAGTGGTAACAAGTCCAATAGTAGAGCCTTCTTTCCTCCATGATTTTACTTTATCTCTCACTTCTTCTATTGTATTTACTATATTCATTTCTATTGACCTCCATATAACTTTTCTAAAACTCTATCATCAACTTTAAAGCTGTATTTTTCATCAGGAAAAATACCAGATTTAACTTCTGATATATAATCTTTAAAAGCTTTTTTTACAACTTCTCCAGCATTACCATATGACTTTACAAATTTTGGCTTTAAATCTGAAAACAATCCAAGCATATCCTGATATACAAGTATTTGCCCATCACAATATTTCCCTGCACCTATTCCAATGGTAGGAACTGATACAGATTCTGTAACAATTTTTGCCAGTTTATATGGGATTCCTTCAAGTACAATTGAAAAGACTCCTGCATCTTCCAGCTTTTTAGCATCTTCCACTATGTTTCTAGCCTTGATTTCATCTTTGCCTTGAACCTTGAATCCACCAAACATATTGACTGACTGAGGGGTAAGCCCGATATGGCCCATTACTGGAATCTGTGCATTTACAATGGCTTTCACCTTTTCATAAACTGAAGCTCCACCTTCAAGTTTTACAGCTCCTGCTGATCCTTCCTGTACTATTCTTCCAGCATTTTTTACTGCGTCATATACTGAAGTCTGATATGACATAAATGGCATATCACCTACTACAAGTGCACTGTGTGCAGCTCTGGACACTGCCTTTATGTGATGAATCATATCCTCCATAGTTACAGCCAAAGTATCCTTATAGCCAAGACAAACCATTCCAAGAGAATCACCTACCAGTATACCTTCAACGCCTGATTCGTCTATAAGCTTGGCCATAGAATAGTCATAAGCAGTAAGCATGGTTATTTTTTCATTTTTATGCTTTGCATCAGTAAAAGTTGAAACACTATTTTTTGTCATAATCCATTCCTCCAAGTTTTTATTATTTTATACCTAGTTTGAATATGATAATTTCAGATAAATAAAGTAAATTCTGAAAATACATATACTGAATGGATAGAATATAAGAATGCGCCTGAAGTGCTAATATTTGAAAAGCTCGATAAAGATAATAAGCCATTTAATTTTTAAATGGTCTTATTTTTTAGATTATATTTTTAAATTAAACAACAATAGAAATTAAATATATCTAAAATAATAATCTTATGATATTTAATAACACTTACGGTGCAGTTCAAAAATGATACTACCCATGTTAATTTTATCACATATTTATTTAACTTTCAATTTTATTCCAGATTAAATTCTAACCTGTTTTCCAACTTTTCCTCCATTTATAATCTTTATTTCCCCACTATACTCAACTCTATTTATATTACATCCTTTTCCTATAGTAACATTGTTTCCTCTTACTATATTGGCAGTAGTTCCTTCAAGATAGACATTGTCTCCCTCCATAGATTCAGTAACAAGTTCCCTTCTATAAGTAAATACAGATTTCAAAAGCTTGCCTACTATTGATTCATCAAATGCAGATATTCTGATATTTATATTTTCCCCTCCTATTTCTCTTGCGGTAGATTTTCCGTGTAAAACTATGTCTATTTCGCCAGCATTTAAAAGTCCACCTATCCGTGCAAATCCATATGCCTTGAAAATTTCACTTTCACAATCACCTTTTACATTCAATCCTCCTGATATATCAACTTCCTGCGCATATAAATTTCCATCTATATTACCATTTCCAGATATCTTTATTTTTTTGACTCTTATATTTTCCGAAATTCTACATGATCCGCTTATTTTAATCTCGTCAGCTTCCTCTATATTTCCCTCTATATTCATAGAGCCACTTACATCTATTCTCTTTGATTTGACATTTCCATTTATTTCACCTGATCCACTAAACTTGATAATATCCTTCGTCGTTACATTTCCCTGTATTCTTCCAGTTCCACTTACTTTTAAAGAATTACATTCTATATTACCATTAACTTTTCCTGAACCACTTATCTTGACTTCATCATATATTCCTCCTCCTACACTTCCTGAACCTGAAATCTTAAGATTTTTTCTTTCTTCCAATTCAAAACAACTCCTTGATTTTTAATTTTAATTTTTGTATAGATTTACTAATATCCAATTTCATTACTACTTTAGATAAATTATCAAAATGAATTTTATCTGGTAGTAATGAGAGAAAACATATTCCAACTCCCATTTTCCTGACAAAGATTATTTCACAGTTTTTACCACAGTAGCTATTGTAATTATCATGAAGAATCTGAAGTACACTTTTACTCTCTTCGATAGTAATGTTTCCTACTGATAGAAATTCCTGTAATATACTCATGTATAGTATTTCATTGAATGAATAAATAGAAACTTTAGGATTAAAATCGTCATATATTTTTATTACATCTTCCATAATAATGCCATTTTCAATAATATCATCATAGGAAATTTTAATGCTTGAGACTTCATTAGAAAAAATTCGGGCCAAATCATCTAAAGACGTATCATCTTTTAAATTTTTTATTTTTTGTATTCTATCGAATATTTTTTCTCTCGGAAAAAAGGTTTCCTGACCTGTAAAGGAAGCTTTTTTTATAAACCATTCCTCAGGAATTATTTTTTTTCTCTTCCATCTATAGAGCTGGCCATAGGATATGTCAGTTAATTTCAAAAGTTCTTTTTTAGAAATCAAATTTTCTTCCATAAATTTCACTCCTCGAATATAGTGTAACATAACATTGTTATGTTGTAAATATTGTTTACGTATAATTAATTTACTTATACGAGCACATTAATTATAATTAATATATATCTATGACAGGAGGATCTATTATGAGAAGAATTTGTGTATATTCGGGGTCAAGTTTTGGAATCAACAAAAAATATAGTAAATTTGCCAGATTGCTTGGCAAAGAATTAGTCAAGAATAATATTGATTTGGTTTACGGAGGTTCCAAAACAGGTCTTATGGGGGAAATATCAGATGAAGTGTTTAAAAACAACGGTAACGTAATAGGTATAATTCCACAAATACCCCTCTTAGAAGAAAAGACAAGCAAAACTCTTACTAAACTTATTAAAGTAAAAAATATGAGTGAACGTAAAGAAAAGATGGCTGATCTTTCTGATGGATTTATAGCTCTTCCAGGAGGGCTTGGTACATATGAAGAATTATTTGATACTTTAAGTTGGGCTAGAATTGGAATTCATCATAAACCTATCGGTTTATTAAATATATCAAATTATTTTGATTCACTAATATATATGCTTGAAAATTCATATAAGGAAGGGTTTATAAGTAAAGCAAGTATGAAACTATTATTGATTTCAGATAACCCTTGCGAATTGATAAATAGTATGAAAATTTCATGTAAACAACAAATAGAAATCAGAAAGTCATAAAAAATTTTTCTGATTTCTATTATCAATTTACTTTATAACCTGTGCAATTATTCTTGCTAAATATTTCATAGAAGCCTGGGCTTCAGTTGTAGTATTTATATCTGAGCCAACTTCTATCAATATTGCATTATTACTCATACCCTGATTAAAATTTCTTATGCCGTGATTATAGTACAATACCCCTTTTGCAAAACCAGGATACAGCTGATTGGATACCTGAAGTATCTGATTAGCCAATGTCATATTTTTACTAAAATGAGGGTTGTTTCTAGACATAACCATCATATAATTTGCTATACTCTCTCCATTTATATTCATTGTAACAGCATTTTTGTCTTCTATGGAATCTCTGTGAATATCTATTATCAACTTGAAATCTCCATATTTTTTTAAATATTTACCTAAAGTAACGGCTGATCTGTCATAACTCCTATTATATGCCTCTGCGTCATGTACAGTTCTATCATTTATTCCAGATATACCATATTTATTTAATTCAGAAATCAACTTATCTCCTACAGATACAACATTTTGAGTATCATCAAAACTATTTGGATCTCCAGGTTTATAACTTTCCGTAGTATGTGTATGATATATTAATACATCTGGTTTTTCTTTGTTCATTGTTCTTTTTAAACTTGGATCAAATACGCTTACCTTGTCAGCTGGTGAATTTGAATTATTGCCCCTACTTAAATTTGAGTTGTCACCATTTTTTGCAATCTGCTTGTTGTCAAGTTTAAACTCATCCATATTTGAATTATTGATTTCACTCGAAGTATTTATACCTAAAAATGCTGCTTCTTTTCCCAATATAGATAGAGGATTTCGTGTATTTATATTAAAAATATTTAATGGAAAACTATTTGATAAAAAACTGCTTTCCGCCATATCATCTTCGTTGAATGATGTTGCTTTAACTGCAGGCATAGCATAATTCAATACCTGAACATAAAACATATTTCCTCTAACTTTATTATTGTTATTACCTGCCTCCACCAAATATGGAAGAATTATTACAAATATAAGACTTATAATCAAAGTGCATATTTCAAATTTAGGATTGTCATTTCTGCTGAATTTTTTATACTTCAATATATTCACTGCTTTAAATTATAAAGCAGTTTCCCCCTCTCATATACACTAATTGGTATTTATTTTTATTTATCATCTAAAATCCAGTAAACAAATACAGTAATAGGAATTGTAAATATCAAACCTATACTACTTGCAAAAGTTTTTATTATATCCGAAGCAATCATATCTTGATTTATTATATCTATAAATCTACTGTTATTTGACATATATCCCAGTATCAAAAATACAGTTCCACTAATATACGCCAATACCAATGTAGTAGTCATAGTTCCTATGGTATCCCTGCCTACACTCATACCAGCTCTTACAATACTTCCTCTTGAAATTCTTGGATTGTTGTCCCTTAATTCTTTCATAGTTGAAGCTATAGACATACTTACATCCATTATTGCACCTAAAGCTCCTATAAGTATACATCCAAATAAAATTGCCTTGAAATTCAATGGATTTTTTAAAACAGCATCCATAAGTAATTGGGCATCTTCAGTACCAACTCCCGAAACTCTAGTAGATCTAATGGACATAAAAGCTATTACACCTGCTATAACTACTCCACTGCTTGTTCCTAAAATTGCCGCTGCTGTTTTTTTATTGAAGCCACTAATTATAACAAAAGTTAATATAGTTATAAATATACAAATAACTATAGAAACCGTAATAGGATTATGTCCTTGTAGAATTAATGGCAAAAATACTTTTATAATTACCAGACATGTTATTCCTAAAGTTATCAATGATTTAAATCCTCTTATTCCACCAATTACAACAATAGAAATTATAAAAAATATAAGTAGATGAATTAATTGTTTATCTCTCACTACTTGATATATACTAAATGTATTTACTTTTCCACTATTATCTTCACCTATGGACAAAAAAACTTCATCGCCTGTTTTAAATTCTATGTTATCTGGTTTTGAAGTTTGCATATCATGCTCAATATCAAATTCCTCACCATTGTGCTTTCCTTCTATAATTTTTACTCGTAGATTTTGTTGTTTTAGGTTGTTGCCTTTATTTTTAGAAACTATTTTAATTATTTTGGATTTGACTATTTTCCCAGAATTACTATCTGAAACAGAAGCCTCATTATTCGCTGGTTGATCTGCTTTTACTTTTAAAGAACTAAATAGAACAATTGGAATTATTATAATTATAAAAAGTAAAAGACATTTATATATCTTTTTATGTATCTTATTGGACATTTTCATCACTCCCTGTTTTAACGCTTATTAAATACTATTCAATTATTTAAAAAATATAACAATGAAATATTTTACTTACTATACATTGACAATAATTATCCCTTGAACTATCATATATGTAAATGCAAATTAATTGCATTTACTTATTCTAGGGGGTAATAAAATGTCAAAAAAAAATAGTATAATTGCATTAATTGTGATACTTAGTTGTATTACATTTATTTTTTCTGGTTGCAATAATACAAATCAAAAAACTTCAAGTAGTAAAAATGACTCCAAGGTAAAAGTAGTTGTATCTTTCAATGCAATGAGAGAATTTGCATCAGCTATTGGTAAGGATAAAATAGATATTACAACTATAATACCTAATGGCACCGAGCCACATGATTTCGAGCCTACTGCCAAAGATATTAAAACTTTAGGCACTTCAGATATATTTGTATATAGTGGTCTTGGAATGGAGTCATGGAAAGATAAAGTTATAAATTCTGCAGGAAATAAAAATTTAATTGCAGTAGATGCTTCGCAGGGAGTTACACCAATTAAAAATACTGACAATGATGAAATAAAAGAACATGGTCAATATGATCCTCATATATGGCTAAGCCTAAAAGGAGCTGAAATTCAATCTAAGAACATAAGAGATGCGTTAATAAAAGCTGACCCCTCCAACAAGGTTTACTATGAGAAAAATTATAATGACTTTTCAAAACAGCTTAATAGTCTTTACAATGAATATACTACTAAATTTGCTTCTGTTAAAAATAAAAATTTTGTAACTGGGCATGCTGCTTTTGCATATCTTTGCAGAGATTATGGTTTAAAACAAAATAGTGTGGAAGGCATTTTTGCTGAAGGAGAACCATCTCCTAAAAGACTTGAACAATTAGTAAACTACTGTAAACAAAATAAAATAAAAACTATATTTGTAGAAGATATGGTAAGTCCTAAAGTATCTAATACACTGGCTAAAGAAGTAGATGCCAAAGTTGAAAAAATATATACATTGGAAAGTAAACAGGATAATAAAAACTATATTCAAAGTATGAGAGCCAATTTGGAAATGATTTATAACAGTTTGAAATAGAATAATTTCTAGAGTTTAACCTTTTGGTTACATTTAACTTAAAATCATCTTACTATTCTATAACTGTAAAAGCCAAAGTTATGGACTTAGGTAAGACAACGGGAACTGCATCATTAATATCATTATTCATTGTAATATTCAGTATTATAAAAATAATAATTTCATATATTAAGCCAGGTCATAATCCTACACTTATTACAATTATAGTATGTATATTTTTACTTATAATAAATAATCGGACTTATGCTTTTAGTACCATTTACTGTAATAAGTATGGCCTATTTACATTTTAAATTTAAAAAAGAGTAAAATAAAAGCATGGAATACAAAATTAAATATATATCCATGCTTTTATCATATTACTAAAAATAGTATATTTGTTATTACCAGGGAAATATTGTTGTGTTATTTTCTATTGTAAAAAGTATTTTGTAATGGTAGATTAAATCTTCTTTTTCCATCCAATTCATAATAGGCATCTGCTGCTGCAGAAATAGTAGGAATAAGTACAATCTCTCCTACACCCTTTGCTCCATAAGCCAGTTTACCCAATTTCTTTTCTATAAGTTTATACTGTATATCTGGTATTTGAGTAGATCTCCAGAGTCCTATAGTACCAAATTTTGATTTTACATATCCATTTTCTGTTTCAAACTTTTCTGTAAGTGCAAATCCCAGTCCCATAACTACTCCTCCTTCTATTTGCCCTTCTATATTGGTAGGATTTATTGCTGTTCCAACATCCTGGGCTACAAATACTTTGCATACTCTGCCTTCCTTATCCAAAACTACCAGTTGAACAGCATATCCATAAGATTCATGTTGTTTTGGATGTTCCTTTTTAGATGTAAGTTTATCTGTCACTGCTGTAAATTCGCCTTTAAATATTTCACCCTCAAGCTCATTTAAACTTTTATACTTTAATGCTTCCTTCAATTTAAGCGAAGCTCTTCTCGTAGCTTCTCCCGTAATTAATGTTTGTCTTGATGCTGTAGTAGCTCCTGAATCTGGGGTAATATCTGTATCCGGTGCACATCTTTCTATTAATTTAAGTGGTATTCCAGTAGTCTCTCCACATATTTGTACCATAACAGTTCCAAGTCCTTGTCCTATACACTGAGCTGAAGTTTCCAGTATTACTTTTCCACCTTTAATTTCAAGATTACATCGTCCTGTATCTATTGTTCCAACTCCACATCCAGTATTTTTCATTGCAAGTCCAATACCAATATGATAATTATTACTGTTTAAATACTTGTAATATTCATTCTTAGAAGCTTCAAGTACCTCAATAGCAGATGTTGTTTCATCACAAAGTTGACCTGTTGGCAATATATCTCCTGGTTTTACAGCATTCTTATATCTAAACTCCCATTTGTCCAATCCAATCTTCTCAGCCAGAATATTTATGTTGGTTTCACTTCCAAAAGTAGTCTGAGGAACACCAAATCCTCTAAATGCTCCTGCTGGAGGATTATTAGTATAAATTGCATAGCCATTAAGTTCAATATTAGGTATTCTATATGGTCCGCATAAATGAGTACATGCCCTTCAAGTACAACTGAACCAAGAGATGCATAAGCACCAGTATCTGCTAAAACTCTTGCTTTTAAAGCTGTTATTTTTCCATCTTTATCACATGCTGTTGTTATTTCAGTTTCCATGGCATGACGTTTTGGATGGACCAAAAGACTTTCTTCTCTACTAAAAGTAACTTTGACAGGTCTTTTAGTATAGTAAGTCAACAGTGCTGCATGGTGCTGAACCGTCAAATCCTCTTTTCCACCAAATCCTCCACCTACATAGGCAGAAATAACATGAACTTTATCCCTGGGCAATCCAAGTATATAACTTATTTCATCATGATCATGATGAATGTGCTGTGAAGACACATAAAGCGTTAAAACATCTTTCTTATAAAAGGCAATTGCAGATTCTGGTTCCATAAAAGCATGATCTATGGGCATTGTCTTATATGTCTTGGTTACTACATATTTTGAATTTGCAATAGCACTATCAGGATCTCCTCTTTTTACATAGGTATTGCTTAAAACATTTCCCTTTTCATGAATTTTATAGGCATCTTCTTTTAAAGCATCATGTACATTTGTTATAGGTTTTAACTCCTCATATTCAACTTCAATTAAACTTAAAGCTTTATTTAATATTTCCCTTGTTTCAGCTGCCACTATTGCAATAGCATCTCCCACATATCTCGTTTCTTCTCCTGGAGCAATCATTGTCGGCCAGTCTCTGAATATATATCCTTGATAATTGTTAGCTGGTACATCTTCAGCAGTAAGTACTGCATGTACTCCTTTTAATTTTTTAGCTTTACTAGTATTTATACTAATCACCTTGGCTCTTGGATACTTAGATCTAAGTGCTTTACCATACAACATTCCTTCCATATAGTAATCATCTGCATACATAGCTTGTCCTAAAGTTTTATCTATAGCATCTATTCTAGACATTCTACTGCCAACTTTAGCCTCTTCATTAAGTTTAATATCAACATCTTTTCTAAAAGCTTCAGCAGCCATAAGTATTGCCTTTTCTATTTTAACGTATCCTGTACATCTACATAAATTATTTTTTATAGCTTTCTTAACATCTACTGAAGTTGGCTCTGGATTATGATCTATCAATGCTTTAGCACTCATTACCATGCCTGGTATACAAAATCCACACTGAACTGCACCTGCTTTTGCAAAAGCTTCTGAATATATCCTTTGCTCAGTTTCATTTAATCCTTCTACTGTAATTACATTTTTATTCTCTAGATCTTTAATTTCCTTCGTACAGGCACGTACATTTTTGCCATCAATTAATACGGTACATGCACCACAAGTTCCTTTGGCACATCCATTTTTTACCGAAGTCAACCTTGCTTCATCTCTTAAATAATCAATCAATTTTAATTCTGCCGGCGCAGATACTTTATTTCCATTTAATATAAAAGTCATCATAATATCCTCCAGATTTATTTTCAATATTTTACAATAAAAAAGCTGAAACCAACTTTCCATATCGAAAAGTGGTCCCAGCACAAACTGTCCTCTATTCATTTTAAAATCTTAAGACTTAAGACACGATTATTATATTTATGCATTAATAATACATAATAATTTAAATACTGTCAATAAAAAATATATTATATCACAATTTGAATTATGATATAATATATTCTAAATTGGAGGTAAATATATAATGTTAAGCATAATTGCAATACTTAATCAGAACAATTTAATAGGTAGAGATAATAAACTTATATGGCATATATCCAGGGATTTAAAAAGATTCAAGTACCTAACATCCGATAAAACTGTAATAATGGGAAGAAAAACTTTTGAATCTCTTCCTGGAATACTTCCAGACAGAGATAACATAATTATAACCAGAAATAAAAATTATGCAGTTTCAGATAAAAAAGTTACTGTTATACATGATATTACTAGCATTTTAAAATATATGTATTGTAAGAAAGAAGCCTTTGTAATAGGCGGTGGTGAAATTTACAAACAGCTTCTTCCCTATTGTAACAAGCTTTATTTAACTGAAGTAATATCCGATGAAACTGGAGATACTTATTTTCCAAAATTCAATAGGTGTGATTATCATATTGTAGAATATGATAAATACTTTGAACAGAATATTGAATACAATTTCATAACCCTTGAAAAAATTGATTACAATTACATGGCTTTATTCAATCACTGAATTCACACCGAGGGCACATTGATTTAATTGTATTTATAAGTTCCTTCTCAATATTTGAAATTCTATGCCTCTTATTGATTACCATTATGACTTCTATTTCCAAATTTACATCATTTATGAGAAGTGTAGTTATAGAGTGTGAACCCTTATAATAATTAAACATCATCTTAGGTACAAAGGATATACATGTACCACTTCCTACAACCTCTTCTATTACATTTAAATTATCAAATCTATATGCAATTTCAAAATTACCATACTTTTTTAATATTTGCGAAACTGCACAACTTGTTTCATATCCAGTATTATAGAGAGCCACAGGGTGTTCTAGTGCCTCCTTTATAGGAATTTCATTTTTATTTCCCAGCAGAGAATTTTTGGATGCAATTACCATAAGATTATCTTTAAATAACTTTTTAACAATAATATCACTTGATTTCATATATTGTTCTGTCTTTAAATTTATACTTATACTAGCCTTTCCTGATAATACGTCATGTATCACATCGTTTGATTCACCAATTTTTACCATTAAATTGACTTTGGGGTGCTTATACTTGAATGTAGTAAGTATATTTACCATTATTGTATTGCAAAAACTTGGTTCAACTGCAATGCTTATATCTCCTGTAAGCTCTGCAGCACTGCTTCTAGTAACATTTTTTATATCTTCTATCTGATCTATAATGCTGGATGCTTTTTCTATTACGACTTTTCCTATTTCCGTTGGTACCATTCCCTTATTAGTTCTTTTAAAAAGTTCAACACCCAATTCAAGTTCTAATTTTGAAATAGATGAACTAATTGCAGGTTGTGACATATAACTTCTCTCAGCTGCCAGAGAAATAGATTTGGACTGGGCAACCTCTACTATGTGATAAAGTTGATCTAGACGCATAACATAATTTTCCTCCTTAAATACCCCTGCATTTTAGGTAATTATATCATGCAGTGACGCTTGTTTACAAACTTGTAATTTAATACTTATACTTTTATCAAGCCTCATCCAAAATACTCTCTACTATCTTAATTAAAATTTTTTCTGAATTAAGTCCACGAATTTTTTCTACAATTTCTCCATTATTGAATATAACTATATTAGGTATTCCCTGAAGTCTAAATCTATAAAATAAATCTTCATGTTTATCTACATCTACCCAATAAGCTTTAATTTTTTCCCTATATTTATAAGCTATACTCTCTACTATTGGAATTTGCTCTCTACAAACTTTACATCTTCTAGCCCCAAAGAATACTAGAGACACCATACTGCTTTCAAAAGTAAATTTATCAAAGTCCTTTTCATCAATTTTTTTTAATGTTAATCTATTCATGATTCTTTTCATCATCTTCCTGTATCTGATCTATTAAATACTCCCTCATTTCAAAAAATTCTTTCTGTGATCTAAGCATTCTAAAATTTTGTTCTTTAGATCTAATAAGAGGATTTTTATATTCTTTAATAATTCTTCCTGGATTTGAGTGCATGATAATAATTCTATTGCCGAGTAAAAGTGCTTCATCTACATCATGGGTAATAAAAAACAAACATTTTCGGGTTTTCTCCCATATAAAATAGAGATGTTTCTGCATTTTTTCTCGTGTAAGTGCATCAAGAGCACTAAAAGGTTCATCTAAAAGTATTATTTTAGGATCTGCAGCCAGAGTTCTTGCAATTGCAGCTCTTTGTTTCATCCCTCCTGATAACTGATGTGGATATGATTTATCATAATCTCTTAAACCAACTAATTCTAGATAATGAGAGACTATTTCTACTCTTTTTGCTTTAGATGCTCCCTGCATTTTCAGTCCAAATTCAACATTTTTTTGTATGTTAAGCCATGGAAGTAAGTTGGGTTGTTGAAATACCACACCTACCTGTGGATCTGGACCTGTATGTGCATCGCCTTCTATAAAAACATTACCCTCTGATGGTGTCAGATAACCTGCAATAATATTCAAGAGTGAGGATTTTCCACATCCTGAAGGTCCAAGTACACATACAAAATCATCACTACACAGTTGAAGATTAATATTTTCAAGAGCACGAAACTTTTTACCTGATTGACTATAATCCAGGCTTATATTTTCAAGGGATATATTGGAATCCTTACTTTCTAGTTCAGAAGATGTATATGCTGATAGTAATTCTATAGAACTCATGAATATCCCCCTTTATTTATCATATAATTTATTTAATATAGCTTTTTGATACACTTGTAATTTCGGTGAAGATTTTATAGATTTCTGTGTTAAAAGATAATCTCCTGTACTTTTTAATAATTTTCCAAAATCACCTGGTTTACTTGATGTGCCAAGATACTTTGGATCAGTTTGTTCTTTGGCATCTAAAACAATTATTTCTTTCATGGATTTAAGTGTCTCCTGCTCAGATAGTCCCAGTTCTTTTGAAAGGGCTGCAGCAGATTTTTCGGGTTGCTGTTTATATTCATGCACAGAATCATTCAATACAGAAATATATTGTTTCATAGTATCAGGATATTTATCTGCAAAATCTTTACGAACAATACCAAGTTCACCTGTAATAGCTCCTTTTTTAGCTAAATCTCCTGAACTTACAATAACTTTTCCACCATCAGCCAAGAGTTTGGATTTGGTAGTTTCCCATACATATCCTCCTTGAATATCTCCTCTCTGCCATGCGGCTACTATATCGGGCATCTGCATGTCAAGGATTGTCAATTGTGATTCCTTGATACCATTTAATTTCAAGGCATTAATCAAACTAAAATGAGAAGTTGAACTAAAAGTAGTAGCTATCTTCTTTCCCTTTATATCATCAATTGAATTTATTCCTGAATCCTTTTTGACTACAAGAGCTTCACTATCACCTATAATATCGTCCAGATAATATAGGTAATATGGTAAATTATTTGCTATTCCAGATGCTGCAGGTGGTGTTCCTATAGTAGCCAAATCCAAAGAACCACTTGCCATAGCTGTAATTATGTCACGACCTGCATCAAATTTTATCCACGATACTTTTGTACCTGGAAATTTCTTTTCAACAGATCCATTTGCTTTTGCAAGAAGTTCTCCGTTTGGAGAAGCCATATATCCAATTCGTATCTCCTTAGGCTTGTCTTTTGTTGTTCCAGAACTTGATTTACTTCCATTTTGGCATCCCACTGCAAAAGTTAAAATTCCTATAATAAATAGTATCAATATACTTTTAAAATATTTTTTTGTTTTCATTATTTTTCCCCCTCTTTTTCAATCCATGGAGATGTTTTTCTAAGCAATAGTCTTATACAAGCATCAATGAATATAGCAATTATGCCCATAATTACAATTCCCATATAAACTACATCATTTCTTAAAAATTTGCTAGCATCAAGTACCATCCACCCAATTCCTGAAACTGCCGCTACCATTTCAGCTGCTACCAATGTAGCATATGATACTCCCACAGCAGTTCTCAGTCCTGTCAATATGTCTGGAAGACAAGATGGAAATATAACATAAATAAATAATTTGAATTTAGCTGCTCCAAGAGATTTGCAGCCATTTATTCTATCTTGTGGTATCCTTTTTACACTAAATACAGTATTGATAAATAATGGAGCAAATGCACTTAAAAAAAGCAGCATTACTTTTGAAACATCAGTTATTCCAAACCACAATACTAAAAGAGTATAATAAGCAAGTGGTGGAAGTGGTCTGTAAAATTCAATAAATGGGTCCAATATAGCTTCTAATAGTTTCGAACTACCAGCAGCAATTCCTAGAGGAACTGCTGTTATAAAAGCAAAAAACAGTGCTATAAACAATCTTCTCATACTTGCAAATATATGAAAATATAAAGAATGACCTTTATATCCTTCTTTTAGGATTTGAATAAATGCAGACCAAACAGATCCTGGTGATGGCAAAAACACAGGATTAAACAAATTAAGTTTGCTGCCTATATACCATATTAGAAATACTACGATAACTGATATTACAGAAACAATTCTATATTTTTGCCTGGTAAAATTATTTTTTACTATATCCTTAAACATTAAAATCATTCCTTAAATGGTATTTTACTATGTTATCTAAATTTTTCTTGCTATTAAATCCAACAATTTTCTCTACTACCTCACCATTTTTAAACATTAGAACTGTAGGTATGCCTTTTAATCTAAATCTTTGTGCCAGTGTCTCATACCTATCCACATCAACTGAATAAATTTTTAATTTTCTAAAATAGTCCTCTGCTATTTCTTCTAAAATAGGATAGAGCATTTTACAAACTCCACATCTTTTTGCATAAAAAAGTACCAAAACAGGAATTTTATTATCAAATGTAAGTCTATCAAAATTTCTTTCTTCAATATTTAAAATAATATTATTTTTCATAGGATAAATTATTCCTCCAATGCCTGATATATTACTCCACCTTCAGTATTTTTTGGAACAGGAACTCCTGCAAGATAACTTATAGTTGGAACTATATCCACCACTTCAACAGTCCTATCAATAATTTGACCCTTTTTTATTCCAGCTCCTACTGCCGCAAACAATGCTCTCATTGAATATCCTAAGAGTTCATGGTTGCTTAATCCATTTCCGTGACATCTTGTAAATTCAGGTTCTAGTATATAAAATATATCTCCAGAATTTTCACCACCTAGACCAAGTACCTCCATATCTTTCCTGTTTAATGCAAAACTTATTACTCTTTTTCCAGTCTTAGGATCTCTATAATTATATAAATCATCTATTATTTTTTCTACCAAATTGTCATAATCTTCAGGATCAACAATTCCCTCGGGATCTCTTCCTTTTAAATTTACATATATGAAGGTAGCTCTTTGAGAAATTGCAGTAGTATTTTCCCAATCTATTTGCAATTTTCCATTTTCTTCTTTTAATTTAGTATATCCAAGTTGTCCCATAATTCCTGTATTTATTCCCCACATATCTCCTATTAAAGGAAATTCTGTTTTAGGATTCTTACCTACGCCACCGTGATCTGAAACTATAAATATGGTTGTCTCCCCATCAAGTCTTTTCAACATTTCACCTATAAACTTATCGCTTAATTCATATATTTTATATATTAAATCCTGATATCTCTTATATTCTTCTGAAGTTTCCTTAAATGTATAGTCAAGATAAAAATGATTATACATGTCTATTCCATGCATATGAATATAAAAGAGGTCCCATTCCTTATTATCCAGTAAATAGTTAATAGCTTTTACATGCCAATCATACATTTCAGTAATAGATTCAAGCATAATTTCATCAGCAGTTTTATTTAACCTGTCATAATTGGTAGGTTGGAGCATTGGTCCTACTTTATCATATATCTCTTTTCCTATTTTATCCGGATAAAAATATTTCCCTTTATTTAAATCCAGTACAAATGAGTAATAAAATTTCAATTTACTTCCATCACTTTTAATGTCAATTACTCTTATTTTATAAGCTACTTTGGTATTTTTACCATCTATTCTATAAGTGTCATATATCCAGCTGCTCCATTCACCTGCTTTTGCTTCTCCAATAGGTTCTTCATCTTTCTTGTTGGCATATATTTTTATCTTGTTATAATTTTTTCCGTCTTCTGCTACTATAAGACCATACCTTCTAGTCATACCGCTGTTTACTGGAAGTATCACCTCCTTGGCACCATCCGGTGAATTTTTCCAGTCAGAAGCAAATTTAATAGGAGTAGTTATCTGATCAGCATTTGGAAGATCAGAAGAAGATTCTCCATTTTCTTCAGAAGTAACAATATCAGGTGCAGTATATCCATATCCATCATATTCTGATTTACTTATATCAGCTTTTACTGAATTAACTTCTCCTTCAACCCTGCAATCAGTTCCTGTATTGTCTAATATATGTGGAACTTCCTTTATAGGGAAATCGCCTTCAATGCAGTTATATACTTTTTCATAATCTATATATCCTCTTAAATTTGTATATATACTTGTTCCATCTACATATATATCATCTTCAGTTTTTGGCGGCCATGCAGTGGGGTAATTAAATAGTATGCTTTTTTTACCTGAACGAGCATAGGCCTCCCATATTGTTTCTGCTTTTAGAAGTCTCGAGTCAAAACCATAATCCAATTGATCCAACGGGTTACCAAGTGTATGATTCCAAAAACAAGTTATACCATGAGTATTCGGAAATGCTCCAGTGGCCAGAGACGCCCAATTTGGAGGTGTAATTGCAGGCAGCACACTTCTCATAGAATAATCTTTTGTTGTAACACCCTGTGATATTACTTTTTTAAAATTTGGAAGCTTACCTTCCGACACATATTTTTTTACTTGAAGTGCATCTGCTCCATCCAATCCCAATAGAAGTACTTTTTTAGTTTTTATGTTGTTATTTGACATGTTTTCCTCCTTAAATTATGGTCAACTAAAAAAGACTGGACAACAAATTTAATATACAGCATCTATGCACTGTATAAAAATTTGTCTCCAGTCTTTCTGGTCAACAATTTAGTTTAGGTACATGGTATAGCATTTAAAAGTCACTGTCAATTAATTAATGTTTATACCCCCAATAGATTTTAATTATGTAATTCACAACAATTGGCTGTATACACCTTGATAACTTAGATTACCGGTACTAATAATACCTTAATGACTTTATAGTTTCATAATAAATAGCTTGTATATTATTTTTTATATATGTTATATTATAACTATAAAGTTCACAAAAGGAGAACAGCTAATGTACTGGCTTTTTTTATTTTTAGCAATCGTACTGGAATTAATAGGCACATCACTTATGAAAATTTCCAATGGATTGACAAAATTAATTCCATCCTTAGGCATGTTTATTGCATATTTTTTATGCTTTAGTATATTTTCACTGGCCCTTAAGAAAATAGATGTGAGTATTGCATATGCCATATGGTCAGGTGTAGGAATTACGGTAATATCCATTCTGGGAGTTCTGTTTTTCAAAGAATCAATGAATATAACTAAAATAATATCTATAATTCTAATTATTACAGGAATAATAGGTTTGAATTTAAGTGGTGTAAGCCATTAATTAGGAGGTCTTAGATGAAAAAATTTCTAATATGCTTTTTTATGCTAATACTTACAATTTCACTTGTTCCTATTAAAGCTTTAGCTTCAGATGGGGTAGATCTATCAAAACTAAATATAGAAACTAAAATAGACCAGGATGGTTCTATTAATATGGAGGAACTTATAACTTATGACTTTAAAGATAAATATAACGGAGCCTATAGAGATATATCAACTAAAAATACCGATGGTCTATACAATTTAAATGTATTACTCATATCTAAAAATGGGCAGGAAATTCCATTTAAAAAAGTAAACAATGCTAAAGATGGAGATACTGGTGTATTTGAGTTAATCAAACAGGAAAATGATCTTTATCGAATTAAAATTTATAGTCCTTCTGACAATGAAAAAAAGACTTTTAAAATATCTTATACCATGAAAAATGTTGCAGTAAAATATAACGATATAGGTGAATTCTTCTATACCTACTGGTCAGATTACAATGATACAGAAATAGACAATTTAAAAATACGAATTGATAATGCTATAATTCCAGATACTAAAAATATCAGAGCATATTATCATGGAATTTCAAATGGTACGGTTTCTATCAAAAATGGAAGTGTTGAATACACTTTTCCACATGTGAATTCCAATGAACTTGTAGAAACACGGGTACTTTTTCCTGTTGAATCCATTCCTCTATCTACCAATCTAAAAAATGAAAATGGATTGAGCAAAATTTTAAATGAAGAGGCAGCATACCGGGAGAAACAACAGCTTAAAATAATTCATGCCAAACTTATAAAAAAAGTATTAAATATTATAAGTATACTAATTTGTTTTTCTCTCATTATATTAATTATTATAATATGGATTAAATTTAGAAATAGTTATTCAGATTCATATGATACTTATTCTCCTCATGATATTCCTGAAGATTGCAGCCCTGCAGTAGCAGCTTATCTTGTAAACGGAACTGTAAACGGAAGAACTATATATGCCACAATACTTGATTTATGGAGAAAGTGCTATTTAAATATTGAAAAGATAGACCTGGAGAACAAACTTGATAAAGTAGATTTCATCATAAAAAAATCTAAAAGTGCAACTTCAGAACTTTTAAAACATGAAATATATTTAATGAATTGGATATTTAATATATCTGAAGATAAAAATAATGTAAGGACATCATCCATAAAAGAAGCAAGCAAAGATTCAGAATTCAATATGAAATTTCAAACATGGTTAAACCTTGTAAAAGAAGAAACTAAATCAAGAGATTATTATGATAAAAAAGCCAGTCATATTGGTAAGTGGCTAACTGCAATCTCTATTTCAACTATAGTTATTTCCATTATAGCTCTTGTTTTTACATCTTATTGGGGAATATTATGCCTAATCCTATCAATATTCATATTGATTTGTGGAATACATTATTGGTTCAGAAAAAGTCCTAATGGAACTTTGCAATATAATAGATGGATAAAATTCAAAAAATATATAAAGGCTACTGACTTTACTTATACTGCCGATACAGATTACCTGGAAAAATATATTCCATATGCCGAAGCTCTTAACATGAATAAATCATGTATGCTAAAATTCAAGGATGCATTTAATGATACCTCTCAAAATATGGGATGGATATACTATTATCTACTATTCAACACTTTAAATCTAAATAAAAATCAACACTTTAATAATTATATGTATGGTTGTTTTGGGATGGGATACTCTGGTATGGGTAGTTCTGCCAGTTCAAGCAGTAATTACGGAGGTTCAAGCAGTGGCAGTGCCGGTGGTGGAGGTGCCGGAGGATTTTAGTGGATTCCTTTGAATCCACTTTTATTTTAGACAGTGCATATATCTTTCAACATCTTTTCCCTCTACTAAAAATGGCTGACCTTTTGAACAGAATACAGAAGAAGACGTATACTCAATATCAGAATTTTTATTGTACCCTATTTTTTTAATAATTTCTTCTCCATTATGGCATATGTCATATCCATCAAAGACCATGCTGATTTTACCCTTACCTTTAGTGAATGATGTTAATTCCAAGCTATAATTCATTAATGTAGCCACAGGTCCCCTGCCTTCTACATTAACTGTATTGTCAGAAATTTCAGGAGTCTCAAAAACACCGTTTAATCTCTGTATATCTGATAAAATCCTACCCATATAATCCACATCAGCTTTTATATTAAACCTGTAAAATGGTTCAAGTAATATATTTTGTGCATTTTCCAGTCCCTGTCTAATTGCTCTGAAAGTAACTTCTCTAAAGTCTCCACCACATGTATGTTTTATATGTGATCTTCCATCCACTAATGTTATATTCAAGTCAGTTACAGGTAAACCTGTCAATATACCATGATGATACCTTTCATAAATATGCTTTTGAATCAATTTTTGATAATTAATGCCAAGAGTATCTACATTACATTGACTTTTAAATGTAATTCCAGCATTTCTTTGACCTGGTTCAAGTTTAAGATAGACTTCTGCATAGTGTCTTAAAGGCTCAAAATGGCCACATCCATAACTACTTGACATAATAGTTTCCTTATATAAAATCTCGCAAGGTCCAAAATCCACATCAATATTGAATCTTTCATGTACAAATTCCTTTAAAACCTGAATTTGAATAATGCCCATAATGGTAATCTGTATTTCCTGTAGTTTTTCATTCCATATAACTTTTAGTGAAGGATCCTCTTCTTTTAAAATATTGAAATATTTTAAAACATCTCTGCTATTTAAGCTTTCATCAAACAATACTTTGGATCTTAATGTTGGTATCATTTTATATCTAATGTTGCCCTTAAAGTTTCCAATTCCACAACCTATATATGCAGATGGCATTCCTTTTACCGCTATTAATTGCCCAGCTGCAGCTCTATCTACATTTTTGAATTTCATACCATTATATATTCTCATTTCACTTATTTTTTCAGTACTTGGTGCTATTTCTTCACGTATTTTTAAAGTTCCACTTAAAATTTTTATATAAGCCAATTTATTTCTCTGTTCATCATGTCTTATTTTATATACAAATCCACTAAGTTTGTCTTCGTCATTATATCGAGTAAAAGTCAACTGGTCCAGATTTTCCAAAAAGCTGTCTATTCCAATATTCTGGAGAGCTGAACCACTCATACATGGAAATACTTTATTATCTACTATCATTTTCATAAATGAGCTAAACCAAATATCATCTTCATAATCTTCCTCTATATATTTTTCAACAAGTGTATCATTTCTTTCTGCAATAAATTCTGCAACTTCTCTGTCAAATTTTTTACTTTTTATTGGTTGGGATATAAAACACATATCTTTAGTTAAATTTGATTTAATATCTTTAATTACAGTTTGAATGTTAGTACCTTCTCTATCAATCTTATTTATAAAAAGGAACGTAGGTATATTATGACTTCTAAGCGACTGCCATACTATTTCTGTCTGGGATTGAATCCCATCTGCTGCACTTATTATCAAAATTGCATAGTCCAGTATTTCAATAGCCCTTTCCATTTCAGAAGAAAAATCCATATGTCCAGGAGTATCTATCAAATAATATGTAGAAGAATTATATTGAAAAACCGCCTGATCTGAAAATACAGTGATTCCTCTTTCCTTCTCTATGCTGTTACTATCCAAAAATGAATCCTTATGATCAACTCTTCCTATAGTTCTTATACTCTTTGTATTATATAGAATTTGTTCTGCAAATGTAGTCTTACCAGCATCCACATGTGCAAACAATCCTATTGTCTTATTCATATTATAATCACCTAGTACTTCTACTTTTTATAAAATTAAAAAACTCTGTCTTGTTTCTATTTATAATCAGTTCTTCAGGCATATCTATACTTTTCAGCATTTTTAACGCAGCATCAAAGTTTCCTATATGAAAACAACAGTGGGCATCACTGTTTAATATTATTTTTACATTGTATTTTTTACATAAAAGAGCTACCTTTGTGCAAATTTTTTCACTTCCAATTCTTGATCTCACCAATGAACTGTTATTTATTTCAATAAGTACATTTTTTTCTTTTGCCTTCTTGACTACCTCTTCTTCATGAATTGGAAAACTGGGATTGCCACAGTGACCTATAATAGACACATAAGGATTATCCATTGCACCTAAAAAAGCACTTGTATTTAAATCCGGGTTATTATTTGGTTTCATTACCGGATCATGTATACTAGCTATCATTACATCAAGCTTCTGCTGTATTTCTGTTGGAAGGTCTATATTGCCTTCATAATCAACAATATTTGCCTCTGAACCATAAAGCATAGTAACACCATAAAGCTCCTTTGGCAAAACTTTAAGATTTCCAAAATACCATTCATGTGGTGCTCCCGGCATGCTTGGAGCATGATCTGTAGTACCTAGAATTTCAAGGCCCTTTTCACTGGCATATTTTGCATTCTCAAATAATGTATTATAAGCATGTCCGCTTGCTATAGTATGTGTATGTATATCAATAGGATATTTCATAAATTTAATTTTCCTCCTGTAAACATATTATTTGTTTATTCAAAGTTTACTTAAATTATAACTTAAAAAATCAATCATAACAAATAGACACCAGATGTTGACAATATCCGGTGTCTGACAATACTATTGTATAGTTTTAAATCAATTTAACTGGTTTTTCTATTTTCTGCTTCTTCCTCTACATTTAAACCTTCTACTTTTCTTTTAAATATTGTAAAATAGAGGAGAAATCCTATCAATATCAAGACTATTGATACAAGGGCTGTCTTATGAAAATCTTTCGGAATAGTAAGTATTGCAAGCTCAAATACCAACCATATAATGGATAAAATAAATACAGGTTTTGCTGCTTTCCCAAGATTAAAATGCCCTTCTTTAATCTTTATTTTTTTTCTTGTCAGTCCATAGCATACTATGGTTATAAAATATATGATTGCTGGAAGTATCGCAGTAACACCTATTAAAGTAGTTAATGAGCTTGAAAATACTGTAGCTATTATGCCAAATATCAATATCAAAACTGTAGCATATATTGGCGAAGATGTTTTAGGTGAAACTTTTTTAAACAATCCGCTTAAAAAGAATGCATTATCCCTGGACATAACATATACAAGCCTTGATCCAGAAGTCATAGCAACTGTTCCACATGCAAATATAGATATACTAACTATTATCAAGAATATTTTGCCTACTATAGTTCCCAGATTTGCCTGCAAAATATATGGCAGTGGACTATTTGATGCAATAGTTGCTGGAAGGTTTTTAATAGCAAAAGTTACGGCAATTAGAAATGCAGTACCAAATATTCCTGCTATAAATACAGATCCTATAACTGCCTTTGGAACAGTTTTGTGTGCATTAATAGTCTCTTCACTTAAATTTGCAGCAGATTCAAACCCTACCAGAGTGAATGCACCCATCAGCATGCTCATCATAAACGGCTTTACATAGGATACTCCTTGTCCAGTATTTGCAGTATTAAATAAGATAGATGAATTATTTCCATTTTTAAGAGAAATTACAAGCAATACAACAGTAAGGGCTATTATACCAATACTTTCTGTAAATACTGCGGCATTATTTATAAAAGAAGCAAGTTTCACTCCTGCTATATTTATAACTGCCTGAATAATCAAGGTGGCAATTACTATCATGGATATTTGTGCAGGTGTACCCTCAATTCCAATTAGTGAAGCAAATATTGGTGCGACACCTGAATCAATTGCAGGAACTACTAAAACCAAAAAACAAATACATATCCATCCTGTTATCCATCCCATTGTCTTTGTAGATAATCTTTTAATCCATTGATATGAGTATCCTGAAACTGGTATTACACCTGATAATTCAGCAAAAACAAGTGCTACAAGCAATTGTCCTATAAAAGTCACAATCCATGACCATATGCCTGCCGGACCGGCAGTAGAAATAACAAATTTATAATTTGCAAATATACCCGTTGTAATAGAAATAAATGAAAACGCTACAGCAAAAGAACTAAACAACTTTAGATTTCTTTTTAGTTCCTGCTTGTAATTGGATTCTTCCAACAATTCATTTTTCATAATTTAATCTCTCCTAACCATTATTTTTTAATATTATTAAAATTCTATACCAATTCTTGCCGGTACATTTTTTTTGTAATAATGTTTTATCTCTTTCATTTCAGTAACCAAATCAGCTTTGTCTATAATTTCTTTATTAGCATATCTGCCTGTAAGTATCACTTCGACTTTCGGGCATCTATTATCTAATATTTGAAGTACCTCTTCTACTTTAAACAGCTTATAATAAATAGCTATATTTATTTCATCCAGAACTACCATATCATATTTTCCTGATGACAGAGCTTCTGAAGAAATTTCAAGACCGTCTTTAGCTAATACTATATCCTCATTACATGGCATATCTGATATAAAAACATCTCTTCCAAACTGACATATTTTAAAATTCGGCAAATATTTTACTGCATTCAATTCACTGTAATCCATTCCCTTTGCGAATTGTCCAAAAAATACTTTTTTACCTGCACATACTGCTCTCAATGAAATTCCCAGAGAAGCAGTTGTCTTTCCCTTTCCATTTCCAGTATATACATGTATATATCCTTTTTTCATAAAAATACCTCTCTATTTATATCTTTAAATCAATCCCACTTTTCTTTTTTTTCATCATAAGCTCTATTAGATACATTATCTGTGCACCTGCTTCTACTGGAGGCGTACCATCTTTATATATGTTAGAAACCACTGTTCTCTGGGATTCCGGCTTTGAAGTACTTGAATGATATGCCATATATGAACTCATGCTTTCATTTGTTACAAGCCCTGGCCTTTCTCCTACAAGAAGTACTGTTACTTCAGCATTTAATGCTTCACTTATCATATCCATAGTAGCTACTCGTCCATATTTTACAAATATGGGTGTTCCTACTTTATAGCCTTTTGCTTCAAGTCCATCTGTAAGTATTGAATATACATCCTCCAAATTTGCATCTATGGCAAATGCACTGAGACCATCAGCTGCTATTATTTGAACATCGGGATCATGTATGCATTTATTCTTTATCATATCAATAGTTTCTTTTGAAAACTTTTTACCCAAATCAGGCCTTTTTATATATTCTTCCTTGTCTTTTACAAGTGTTTTTACTTTCAAGAATCCCAGTTTGTCTATTATATCTTCATCAACATAAGACCATACAGAATCCATGGCAGCAGCATGATCTGCCAAAAACTTAAGCAGTGTTTCTGTTTTATACCTTGCACCAGCTCTGCCTACACATATTCTTGCATTGGTAGACTCTTTCAATTTTATGCATGCTTCCATATTGAATGGATTTTCTATAGTGACTCTGGAAGTATAGTCAACAGCAGATATATCCCTTATAAATTCTTCATCCATATTATTTCACTCCTAAACCACGAATATAGAGGGATCTCCAGCTTTTTCTGTAAGCTTTCCATTTTCCATTATGCCAAGAGATTCCATACTTTTTTCAAATTCTTTTATCGGCCTCTTATTTGTTATTTCTCTAATTGAAGCAATGTCATGATAACTGGTAGTTTGATTCATTAGCATTACATCATCTGCTACAGGTATTCCCATTATGTATGTACAATCAGCTGCAGCAAGCAGTATTTCCAAATTTTCAGAATCATTCTGGTCAGAATTCATATGGTTTGTATGACACGCATCTACTCCCATGGGAAGTCCAGTAAGTTTGCCCATAAAATGATCTTCCAGACCAGCCCTGATAGTTTGTTTACCATCATATAAATATTCTGGTCCTATAAATCCAACAACTGTATTTACTAAAAATGGATGATATCTCTTTGCCAATCCATAGCAT
Source organism: Clostridium tyrobutyricum (assembly GCF_019144085.1). Taxonomy (GTDB): domain Bacteria; phylum Bacillota; class Clostridia; order Clostridiales; family Clostridiaceae; genus Clostridium_B; species Clostridium_B tyrobutyricum_A. The sequence goes on along the minus strand of NZ_JAHHUY010000003.1, from coordinate 139,558 downwards.
CTTGCTTCCATGGTAACCTGGTCTGAACCATTATGACCTTCTGAAGAAAGCTCAGAACCTTGTCCAGTTTCAAAATACATAAAATCATTTCCACAGCAATGCTTCTTTTCTTTCATAAGCTCATATCCTTCATCTAAAAGAGATACATTCACACCAAATGATGTATTTGATACCTCTGAACCAGCTATGCTCTGAAACATCAAATCCATAGGTGCCCCTCGTTTTAATGCTTCCATCTGAGTTGTAATATGAGAAAGCATACAGTTTTGTGTGGGTATATTCCACTTTTTAATAAATTCTTCAAACTTATTTAGAATCAATGACACCTGATTTATATTGTCTCCTGCAGGATTCAATCCAATAACAGCATCACCAACTCCATAGCTTATTCCCTCCATTACAGATGCCATAATTCCATCTATATCATCTTTGGCATTATTGGGTTGAAGTCTTGAAGAAAAAGTTCCCCTTTCACCAATTGTAGTATTGCAAGTAGCAGTATTCTTTATCTTTTTAGCAGCATAAACTAAATCCATATTACTCATAAGCTTTGTAACTGCTGCTATCATTTCAGACGTTAATCCATCACGTATTTCCTTTATAACCTCTTCACCAGATTTTAAAATAAATTCTCTAAATTCTCCTACAGTAAAAGATTTGACCTTATTATATGCTTTTTCATCTACCTGATCCTGTATTATCCTGGTTACTTCATCTTTTTCATAAGGTACTACTGGATTATTTCTCAAATCTTGAAGTGTTATTTCAGATAACACAACTTTTGCAGCAACTCTTTCTGCTGCACTACTTGCCATAATTCCTGCTAGTTCATCTCCTGATTTTTCCTCATTTGCTTTGGCAAGTACATCTTTTATATCTTTAAAAGAATACACTTTTCCAAAAAGTTTAGTCTTCAATATCAATTAAAATCACCTACTTTACTTCTGAATTATTTTCAATTTTTAAAAATCAATGTTTTTATTACTACAGGAACCGTATTAGATATAGATTTTCCTATGTCTATATAATCTCCAGTGTCAACTCTTATATTATCAATACATATAACCGCCTTAGGATTTTTGACGATATTTTTAATAGTTTGTCCTAATGCCTTTGCAAAATCATTTTCTATAACTATAATTATTGGATTGCTTCTGTCTTTAAAAGCTTCTACTATGGCATTTGCCATTTTTTTTATCTGTACATACTTTGGAGATTTGGGTCCCTTAAAAGCAATTGCAATATTTTGATTTTTATAAAAAGTACTTTTTTTACAAATATTTTTATAAATGTTATCTATATTTTCATCTTCATCTTTGTTGTTGAATATCCTTATAATTGGAATATTTTTAATTGGCAGTATATCATCTTCAAATATTATTGTGCTTCCACTTAATTTTATAGAATGGCTGCCTGCTCCTATTACTGTTGCTCTTATTTTCTCCCTTGGTTCTATAAGAATATATCCTTTTTCCTTAAATGTATTTCTTATGGAACATCCAAGAAGAGGTCCTATATCTCCAAATTTGGTAGTATCTGATAAAGTACTTATACTATCGTTACCATATACAAATTCGGAAACTCCTCCTGAGAACATAAATAATTTTATAGTAGTTTTCTTATTTTCATGTTCAATAAACAATTTTCTTTCTTCTGCATTCAGATTCACATTATTGCTGATTTTGCAAATTATATTTGCAAAATTATCTGTAAGTATTTTCAAGTCATTAAATACCGGTTTTTTACCAACAGATAAATTTAATTTAAGGTTTTCTATAAGCTTATTTATTTTTTCCGATATGTAAATTATCTTACCTTCATTATCAAACCGTATAAGCCTTCCACCTATATCCAATGCAAAGGAGTCTAAAGGTTCTCCACCAGAAAACACAACAGCATTTGTAGTACCCCCACCTACATCAAAATTAATTATTTTCTCTGCAGTATTCTTAGAAATCTCGTAGGCTCCAGAGCCATATCCTGCTAATATGGACTCTAAATCAGGTCCTGCAGTAGCTACAACAAAATCCCCTGCAAAATCTGAAAGAATATTCAAAACTTTCTCAGAATTATCTTTTCTTGTACTTTCTCCTGTCATAATTATTGCACCGGTAGAAATATTTTTTTTATCTATACCAGCTTTTTTATACTCACATAATATTATATTTTCCAACTTATCCAAATTTATTTTTTGTGAAGATATCAATGGAGTAAAATATATTTTGCTTTTATAAACTATAGATTTTTTAGTAATTTTTACTTTTGGGACAAGAAAAGAACCTGCTGTATTCTGAACTACAATTTCGCTGAATATGATCTGTGTAGTAGTTGTCCCAATATCAATCCCTACACTTAATATCTTATTTGTCATTATTTCCTTACTTCACCCCCTTAGTATCTAAAATTAAATGGAGCCCAAAACACATAAATGTTCTAAGCTCCATTGCTTATTAAAATACTATTAATTTTTAAATTAGCTAAATTATAAATTTAAATAAATGCCCCATTGCACTTGATTTATAATTTATATTAAGTTTATCATAATAATGTGTTAATGTAAAGTAGGTTTTAGTATTAATTTAATAATATAACTTATTTATGTTCTGATATTTATCAATAAACAGTGCAGTTATTTCCTTCCGCAGCAATTTTTGTATTTTTTCCCACTCCCACAAGGGCATAAATCATTTCTTCCTATTTTTATTTTGTTTTGTACTGTATTATGATTAAGTTCTTCAATTGTATATCCTTTTGTAATCCATTGTCTCGTATTATTGGAAAAATAGCATATTTCATTTGTAATGTGAGCGGCTTGTTCTACTTTTTCGAATTTAAAATCACCTATAAGATTTAAAACCATTTCATCAAAATCTTCCCCATTTTTTATACTAATCTCTAAATTATACATAAGGCTTTCTACTGAAGATTTACTTAAATTCAAATTGTTTATTAGATAATTTGAAAGTCTTCTATAAAATTTAGTTCTGTCTATAAAACCAGGTTTTGAAGAACTTAACAACTGCTGCTTTTTAAAAGGATAAAAATTTAAATTACGTTTTTCATTGCGTTTATTTAATATATATGAAATATCCTTTACATATATATTGCATCCTATACCATTTCTGAATTTAAATATACCATAGTATTCAGAGGCATTTTCCATGATTATATCCAAATTAAAATCTGATAAATTATAATTTACATAAGATTTAGCTAATATTCTAAAGTCATTTATATTCAATACACCATAGTAAAAACACATTCCACAAAATAATTTTATCAATTCTTCATTTTTCTTAAGTCTATTTTGAAGATTATTTTTATTTCTTATTATTTCTTCTAATTCCTGAGGAATTATTATACTCCTTTTACCATTTATTATACCGTTAAATAAAACAGCCCTATTTTTAAAATACATAATTTTATCTATATGAGAATTGTCATTTCTATATTCACTATTATTTAAATAATTTAAAATATAATGAAATCTAGCAATGTCTATGTTGTCTATGAATACATTCATTCTATCTTTATATACAGACTTTATTATATTTTTTAAATTATCTTTTTTTAAACCAGATACCTTTTTTATATATAAATTTTTACAAATATCCAACAATTGCTTTTTAGTAAGTCTTTCTAAATGATATGTCAAATCAAAATTTTCATCCATCTTGTCCCATAAACATGCATCATCTTCTAAAACTTCAGGTAAATAGGGAACTTCGTTATATTTATTTCCATGATATGAACATACACGATCCCTTGGAGAATTTTCATATTCTAATTTTTCTATCATTTCTACATTTCTAAATGCCTTTTTGCTGCACTTTACACATAAATACTCCTGATTTTCATAATCATAGTATTCTGCTTTTCTGTCACATTCTGCACATAATATATCAGGTTTATTATTTCTTGCCATTATCTCTATCTTATTTTTTGTTTTTAACCATTTGATTTCATCTATAACCTTTATTTTTAAATATGTAGTATTTCCAAGATCATATTCATAATCTATATCATCTTTTAATTTTATTATATTCTTAATAATTACATTCATATTATTCTTAGATCTATTCCATATTTCATCCGTATCAATTTCTGAATCATAATTTTCTCCATGTATACTAAATCTGCTTAAATGTCCACAACATTCAACCCAAATATTTCTTAAGAATCTATCTAAATCTTTTAATTTCGCCTCCTTGTCTATATTTATATACAACCAGTAATCAGGATTGTATCTAGCCTCTATAAACAATATAAACTTACCTGCACTATTTACAGAAGATTTATCTAGCCTATTGCAGTTTTTTAAGTGTCTTGACATTCCTGATTTGGTGAATTCATTATTACAATAATAACATTTTCCTTTCATATTGACCTCCTTATAAAGTATACCTATTAATTATAATATTAAGAGATCAAAAATGAAAATATGATTTTCGTTCCACTATTGTTTGATTCAATATTTATATCTCCATTCAATTTATCTTTTACCATACTTTTTACTATATCCAAACCAAGGCTTTGATGCTTTGCTGACTTAATATCAAATCCAATTCCATTGTCAATTACAGATATATTAGAATACATAATTCCCCTGTTTATAACTATTTCTATGTATCCTTCATCTTTATAAACAAATGCATGTTCAAATGCATTTGACAGTAATTCATTTATAATAATGGCTATAGAGGTTGCTTTATCAGAATTTACATAAAAGCTATCTCCAATCAAATTTATAATTATATTTTTATTATTCTGTATAGATGATCTTATAGCATTATTCTTGATTTTATTCAATATATTCTTTATATCCACATCATCTATACCATTTTTAGCCAATACTTCATGGGTAGCTGCTATACTAAGTATTCTTCCTATACTATCATTAAAGGCTTTTTTTGCCTGGGTATTTTCTATTCTTCTTGATTGAAGTCTTAGAATACTGGCTATAGTCTGTAAATTATTTTTAACTCTATGATGAATTTCCCGTATTGCTACTGATTTTAAAACAATCTCTTTTTCCTTCTCTCGTATATCCGTTATATCTTTAATAAGCATAATTACTCCAAGTCCCCCATTTGATGTTTTCGCCAATGCATATTTTATCTGCAAAGAAAACTTTCCTACTGTTACTTCTGAAGATATAGATTTATTTTCACTTATAATGTTTATAAAATTAATTTTACTCAATACAAGATTATGAAATTTCATTCCTATTATTTTATCCTTGTATCCAAGTTTTTTATATAAGTTTTCAGCAATATAGTTGGCATATATAGAATATCCATTTTTATCAAATATAACTATAGCATCATTAATAAGATTAAAATCAAGGGAATTTTGTAAATCAGGCTGACTAAAATTCATAATAGTCTCAGTTAGCTGTTCTGTAGTTTCAGATAGTATTTCCATGTTTCTATTTTTACTTACATCTTCAGTTACATCTCTTTCCATTATCAATACACCAATTACCCTACCCACATTGTTTTTAATAGGAACAGTATTTTGTTTAACCACTCTATTTTCCTGGGTAACGGCTTTTAAATCTGAAGTTCCCATACCTACTTCAAGTGTTCTAAGAGCTGCCGGTTCATTTTCTCTTAAAACCAAAGCTCCAACAGTTGAAGTCTTATATAAAGACAAATTATTCGACGGCTTTGCCTGTGCTACCGCAATGGCTGTATCCGTATTTTTGATAAGACAATCTATAAATATATCTGCTCTTACTAAGTCAGAAATGATTTTTATGTATTTTTCCATGTCTTCTAATATACATATATCCTCATGAGATAAATCCGTATACTTTTTACACAATTTTCTAAGCATTTTTATCTGCCTTTCTATACCTTCTAATTAATTTTATTGAAGTTTCTAGAATAGATTTTTGCCCATCCATGCTTAATTTTCTTATTTGTCTGTAAGCATCATTTTCCTTCATGGAGTACTTATCCATTAATATTTCCTTTGCCTGATGTATGATTTTAATATTTTTTGCTGTATCTTTGGCTTCAATTATTTCATTTCTAATATTTCTTATTTCTTTTCCCTTTGAAATTGCTATTTCAATCTGAGGAATTAAATTTCTTTCATCTATAGGTTTTACAATGTATCCAATAGCTCCGACTTCTTTTACTTTGTCAATAAATTCACTTCCGCTGTAAGCTGTAAGCATAACTACTGCATCTACAATGTTTTCATCAATTAGTATCTTTGAAGCTTGTATTCCATCTAATTTAGGCATTTTTATATCCATAATTGCCAAATCAGGTTTGTATATTCTACATAGATCCACGGCTTGAAGTCCATCAGCTGCCTTTCCAACTACATCATAACCAGAAGATATAAGCATTTCAGAAATATCCATTCTTGTAATTGGTTCATCTTCTGCTAATACTATCTTACCTTTCATACGTAAAAGTCCTCCTTTCACCATATAAGCAAAAACAATTGTGATAAAATTATAAATAATTATTTTATAATTTTATCACAAAATCATACCTATAACTATTATATTTTCATATAATAAGCTAAAAAAATATTAATCATACTTTTCTAGCTTATTTTAAATATTATTGTCAATAATATTTAATAAACATATTTTAAGGAGATATTGTGTAATGAAATTAACTAGAACAGAAGTATTGTTAATACGGCATGGTGAAACTTTATGGCATAAATTGGGGAAGTTACAAGGAAATTTTGATATAGATCTATCCTCTGATGGTATGATACAAGCTGAATATTTGGCTCAAAAATTAGATGGAAAATTTGACTTCATATAAATACTTCCATATGCCAATTGTCCTTTAACGAAAGCTTGACTCCTTCTATTTTTACATTGAATGATGATTCTCATTTAAAATGGAATTGAATGCCTCTTAATTATATATTCATCTCTTTTCCCTGATATTAAACTGAATATGAAGATATGATAATTTATTTTCAAATACTATTACCAATCTATCGTATCTTAATTTTCTTAATATTAAAACATTTAAATATATCAACAAAACGATACAACAAACAACATATATTTATAAACTCATTATGAACATTTAATGTCGATTCATGGCTTATTTTACGCTTTTTATTGTTAATATAAAATTCGTTAAATTCTGATTATTAATAAGTAAACTATTAATCCTTTAATTTTATTGACAATTTAAAATTTTTGATATATAATTAATGTATAATAAATAAAGGTGGTGAAATGAATGAAAGAATTGAACAATAAAAAAGTAAATTTAATAACTCCGGAAGTTATCAATGAGTGTCTATGTGAATCATTTGGAGATATTGAAAAAAGTGCTCAAGCGCATAAAAAAGCCAGAAAACAATTAAATTAGCCTTTTAAGTACAGGCTATTCTATTTTTAATAAAAATAGAATAGATGTATTAAAAGGTTTTTTTAATACAATCTAAATTGAATTCCCCTCTATTACTTTTATCTTTCAAAATCTTATTTAATTTCTCTGAATTTAAAGGTTTACTAAATATAGATCCTTGTATTTTATTACATTTTATACTTTTTAGATACATTAGTTGCTTATCTGTTTCTACCCCTTCTGCTACTATATCCATATTTAAGTCATGACTTAAAGCAACAATATGATTTACAATCATTAAATTTCTTTCATGTATTTTTATACTGTTTATAAAAGATTTATCTAATTTTATACCATCAACAGGTAAATATGTTAAATAGTTTAACGAAGAGTACTTTGTCCCAAAATCATCTATAAATATCTTAACTCCTATATTCTTTATTTCGAACAAAACTTTAAGTATTGATTTCGCTTTTTCTACCAGGACCCTTTCCGTAATTTCAAAACATATATATCTAAGATCTATTTTCATATTGTTTAAAATCTCTATATTCATTTCTTTATTATAAATTTTATATTTATTATTGCCATTTCTTTTAGCATTATTTAGAGCTATATTGAAATATTTAAAAGATGAAATTGTTATAAAGATCAATAAATGTAGTGAAAAAAACATACATCTTATTGCAAAATTTTGCGACTTGTTGATAGAAGAACAATCTAATGAATAAAAAAAGCTATCCCAAAATAGTATTAAATACTATTTTGGGACAAATATGTCAATATTCATTATTTAAAATTTGGGCTATTGGTCCAACAGGACTAATTATATTTTTAATTTTCTCGTATGGAATTTCTATTTTAAATAACCCATGAACATAAGGCGTATAATCATATACTTGATAGTAAATAACCAGACTAGTAGGAGTCAAATAATATTTTTGATCTGGAGTTATACCATTATACTCATTAATTAAAGTAATATTATTTTGTTCTATATATTGTTTTGCAAGTTCATTTAAAACCGCTGTATAATTTACTTTAGGATTAAACAAATCACTAAAACTATATACTCTTCCGCTTTCTATATTGACAGTTGTAGAAGAATATTTAGTATATCCATGTGCAGCTCTATTTACATAAATATACATACTAAACAATATACTTAGTATACCACTTTCATTTAAAGTTACTTCGTAGTCTCCAAGAATCTGATTAAAATCCACAACACCATCTACAAGTGCTTGACTTTTAAAAAGTTCCCCCACTTCATTTATAATAGCATTATTTATATTAGATATATTTTCCTTATTTTTTGTATTATCTACAACAGGATAGGATATTTTAAATTTATCCGGTTCAAGTATCTGTTCCTCTAATTTAATGCCCTCCTTTAAATTTTCGCTCCTATATTTCATATTATTTTTAAAATTGTCAGGATAACTAAAATAAATCATTTTAAGTTCCTTCTCCGCTCTTAATACACTAACATACTATTCTACAAAGCCGTTTATTGTGATTATATTATTATAATTTTAACATATACTGTTGAATATAAATTATATTTAAGATAAAATGTCCATGTACTTAATAAGTATAATACATTAATATTAAAGGCAGGAATTTTTATGTTCATAAATTTATTTAGAGGAATACTTATAGGTTTAATAGTAGGCATGCCCATTGGTCCAATTGGAGCCATATGTCTTAAGAATACTATTACTTTTGGTAGAAAATATGGTTTAGTCTGTGGATTTGGTTCGGCATTTGCCGACAGCATTTATGCATTCTTAGTTTCATTTGGACTTATGATAATAACAAAATTTATATTTTTATATCAGTCATATTTTCATATAATAGGTGGAATTATACTTATTTGTTTCGGTATATATATATCATTAAAAGCAAATTCCAATATTAAAAAGAAATCTATTTCAAATAGTGCTTCTTTATTTACGGGATTTATATCAACATTTTTGCTGGCATTGTCAAATCCAGCTACTATTTTTTCATTCATAGCTATATTTACAGCGCTTCACTTAGTCAATATAAGTACAGATATCAATAGCAAAATCATTTTAATAATTGGCGTATTTACAGGAAGTATGCTGTGGTGGTTTTTATTGATTTTTACAACATTCAAATTCAATAACAAACTCAATGTAGAAAGTACATCTATTGTAGACAGGATTTTAAGTTTCATAGTTATACTTTCAGGAATAATAATATTTTTAGGTGCTTTTAAATTCTTTCACTTAAGAAATTTTCCTGTTTTACACACAAAATTATTTCAGTTTTTCTTTAAAATCAAAACTTTAATGTATCGTTGCTCTTATTAGTTTTTCCTGTGCTTTTAAAGATTTTTCAGTTAACTCATTTATTTTATTGTTTAATTCCATCCTATTGGAATCATTCAAATAAATATTTTCTAACATTTTAGTTATTTTAGAAGTTGCATTACATAAATCATTAAGCATATCTTCATTTTTACGCCAATCCGAAGATATTGCTTTTGCTTCATTGATCTTATTTTCTAATTTTTTTATCAAATAATCTTCTATACTTATAGATTTATTATTCATTTTATCATCACCCTGATTTATATTTTCTACATAATAACCTAATTTCCTTCAATTTTAATACTATTTTTTATTTAATTTTAAAATATATACATATAGTATAAGACTATATTATCTAAAACAACAAATGTCTTTACTAAATAGAAATTTTTAAGTTATAATAAACATATTAAACTTTTTATGGAGAAGAGGTTCTATACAATGCATAATACAAATTTACCATATGAAAAACATTCTATGAAAATAACTCAAGATGATTTGAAAAAAATTCTTGAAAGTGAAAATTCTTCTATTTTTATTGATCTTAGAACTCCCACAGAATTTTCCCAAGGTCATATTATGAAAAGCAAAAATATACCTATTGAAGTTTTTAATGAAGTTATAATTAAAATGAATTTAGATTTAAAATCACCAATTATACTATATTGTCGTACTGGTAGAAAATCAGGTATAGCTGCGAATATATTATATCAGCTTGGTTTTAAAAAGATCTATAATTTTGGTGGTATAAATAACTGGAATTATGCTTTAGAAAAATGAATTATATCTTTATGTTATATTTTTTTATCTTATTATATAAAGTATTTCTCCTTATTCCAAGTGCTTTTGCAGAATGTGTAATATTATTATTAAATATTTTAAGTGTTTTAACAATATGTTCCTTTTCTATGTACTCGAGACTTAAATATTTTTTCTTAATATTTAATATATTATTATTTTCATCTATTTTTTGTTTTCCAAAATATTCCAATGGTATTGAATTCGTATTTACTAATAAATTAACTAAATTTTCCAGTTCTCTTACATTGCCCGGCCACTTATAATTCATCATTTTTTTCAAATATTTTTCAGGTATTTCTATATTCTTTTTGTCTGATTTTTTACTTATCTTATTGATAAAGTATTTTATAATAGGAAGTATATCGGATTTTCTTTCTCTCAACGGCGGTAAATAAATAGGAAGTACATTTAGTCTATAGTAGAGATCCTTTCTAAATCTACCCAATTCCACTTCTATTTTTAGATCTCTATTAGTAACTGCAATAATTCTTACATTTACAGACATAGGTTTTGAGCCGCCTATTCTGGTTATAATTCCTTCCTGTACAACTCTTAGTAGTTTTGTTTGCATATCAAGAGGCATTTCTCCTATTTCATCCAGCATTATAGTTCCTCCATTGGCTAATTCGAATTTTCCAGGATTACCTCCTTTTTTAGCCCCTGTAAACGATCCATCTTCATATCCAAAAAGTTCTGATTCTATAAGTTGTTTTGGAATAGCACCACAATTTAGTGCTACAAAAGGGCCATCTACTCTATTACTATAGTTATGAATTGATTGTGCAAACAGTTCCTTTCCTGTTCCGCTCTCTCCCATTATAAGTATAGTAGACTTACTATTTGCAATCTTTTTTGCGTACTCAACTACTTTTATAAAGTTTGCATCTTGTCCAACTATTTTATCAAAAGTATAGTATGCCTGCCCGCTTTTATTTTTATTTATAGTTTTTATCTTTTGAAATACATATATTATTTCAATGGTATTTTGTTTGGAATTATATATCGGATTGGCAGTTAGCTGAAATTGCAATTTATTACTTGAGGTTATTATATTTACCTTTCGGGAAAAGTTTTTATCTGAATATATATCATTTTTTATTTTATCCCAATCTTTTAAAAGATATTTCATTTCTGATACTTTTAAATTTACATTATTATTTTCAAACATTTCTAAAGCTTTTTTATTATAAACACCTATTTTACCATCCATATCGGAGGTAATTATAGCCAATGGGATTGAATTAAATACTGTTTTTTTATACTTGTTATCTGTATCATGTTTTATACAATATGACTTTCTCTTTAATTTCTCAGATATAACATCAGAAGCTGAAATAACCATTCCCAAAGTATGAGAATTTACATTTTCATTATATCCTGTAAAATTTAGAATACCTATAATTTTATTTGCATTATCCTTTATGGGAGAAGCATAACACGTCCATTTGTAATATTTATTTATAAAATGTTCCTTTCCACATATACAAGCCGGCTCATTGGTATTGATAACTGAACTTATTGCATTAGTTCCAATATTTTCTTCATTCATAAAAGCACCTGGTATCATTTTTATAGAAAAAGCTTGAGATAATATTTCTTCATCACCTATAGCATTTAATATACAGCCTTCCCTATCTGTAAGCAATATAAAAAAGTTCAATCCTTGTACAAAACTCATGAGCTTTTCCATATATGGTACGGCACATAATATTAAATTTCTGTTGGAATTAATCCTATTCTGCAACTCCATATCACTAATAATTTTTTTGCTATAGATTTGTTCTGGTTTAATGCCAAATTTTTTACACCTTTCATGAGAAGTCTCTATATATGATTTATAACCAGCCTTTATCATAATAACCCCTTCTTTTCAACTATTAATTTAAGGTATACAATTTTTTGTAGTTATTTTTCAAAAAGTATCATGTTCAAATTAAACTCCTTTTTTAACCAAAAACTATTTTTATCATTCCATACCAATTCATTTATACATCCATAATTTTGCCTTATTCTAAAAATATCATTTAATGGAATTCCCAAAATATTTCCGATTATAACTCTATTTACTCCTGAATGAGCAATTATAAGTACATTTCCTGTTGTTTGTTTTATAATATTTTCAACCGCTGGAACTACTCTAGTTTGCAACTGTTTAAAACTTTCTCCGCCTTTAGGAACAAAAGTATCTATATTTTCTCCTCTTTTTTTAAACTCCTCAGGGAAAAATTTTTTTATATATTTAAAAGACTTACCTTCCCACTTTCCCAAATTTATTTCCATAAGTTCTTTTATTTTAACTCTTGGTACATTTCTATTTCCTATAATTATATCCGATGTCTGGATACATCTTTTCATAGGACTTAAATAAACTTTTTCTATATAAATACTAGAAAAAAACTTTTTTAAACTCCTACTTTGTGCTATTCCCTCCATACAAAGAGGTAAGTCTGTACTTCCTATATACCTTTTTTCTATATCCTTTTTGATTTTACCGTGTCTGATCAAATAAATTTTTCTACTCATACTTAACTGCCCTGCCAATTGCACACTTTAATTTTTCCATTATATCTTCAGCTGCATCAAATCTAAGATTTATTTTGTATAAAGCTTCTTGATTATCTCTATATTTATTTAGACAATACTCGCGTCTCGCTTTTAAATTAATAATTTTATCTTTCTTTACAAGTTTGTCGGATAAATAAAGTATTTCACTTTCTTTAATATTTTCTTGGCTTGAAACTTTTATATTCATATGATGAGATATTATATTGTCTAATTTGGGATAGCCTAATTTTCTTAATAGTCTACCTCCTGCTTCTGCATGATTTTTACAATTTCTAGCTACATCATGAAGGAGTCCCGCTGTTTTCAAAATATTCTTGTCAAAATTGTATCCTGCATCATTTAGTGACTCACAGATACCCATTGCTACTTGTGAGACCTTGACGCTATGCTCTATTACATCTAAAGGTACATTATATAATTTTAAAATGCATAAACATTCTTCTATATTTGGAATCTGCGAATTAAAATAATCTAATAATTTACAATACTCATCTTTATTATCCATATCCATTAAAATACTATTATCACAGACCGCAACCCCTACAGAATCATTTTCAAATCCAGCAAGCAATTTCTTTAATCCTCCATCCCCACTCCAATTCTTTATTACATCTTTATATTTACAATCTATTAGAGGAGGATGTCCTTTTTTTCCATTAAAGACAGGATATATAATTCCAGCATTTCCTTTTAAGTATTCGTTTTCTAATTCATTAATGGTATTTGCTTTAACAAGAGGTATGTCCACAGGAATCATAAAAAAGCCATCCACATTATCATCTAAAGCTCCCAATGCCGTTACTATAGATGAGTACATACCCTTTGGGTAGTCCATGTTTTCCACACATTTAATCTTGTTGTTTTTTAACAATTCCAATATTTCATTTCTTCGATGTCCCACTACCACAACAATATTGTTGATACCTGAGGATATAAAGGTATTTATAAGCATCTCCACTGCAGTGTATTTCCCAAATTTCAAAAGAGGTTTAAAGTCCCCCATTCTAGAAGAATAGCCAGCTGAAATAATTATTGCTCCAAAGTTATTCCTTTTCATTTGTAATTGATCTCCTAACCTTTATCAATTCAGCTGCAATACTTATTGCTATCTCTTCAGGAGTCTGGGCATCTATTTCAAGTCCTATTGGGCAGTGTACTCTTTGTATATCTTCAATGATATATTCTTTCTTTAAAAGAGTATTGTATACAAAATTTCTCTTGGTCTTACTACCTATCATTCCTATATATCTAGCATCAGTTTTTAGAACTTGCTCCAGAACCTCTTTATCACAAGCATGCCCTCTTGTAACTATTATAACATAACTTCTATTGTCAATTTTAACAGTGTCAAGAAGATTTTCAAAAGACTCAAGTACTACAATCTCATCTGCAATTTTGAACTTTTCTCTATTGGCAAACTCTTCCCTATCATCTAAAACAATGGTTCTGAAATCAAGCATTTTAGTTAAAGTTGCAATTTTTTGGGATATATGGCCGGCACCCATTATAAATACTTTTTCATAATTGAATACAGGTTCTATTAAATAATTACTCTCACTGTCAGTCATATATTTAAATTTAACATTTTTAAAATCTTCCCTTATATTTCTAAATATATGTTGAACCTTGTCATTTTCCTTACCATAAAATCCTGTTTCCGTACATATCCATTTATCTACTCCATTTATATATTTTGTATTTGGTCTTATTTCAGTTACCAGCACAAAGTCAGTGCCCTTTTTCTTTAATGACATTGCTTTCTTATATGTTTCAATCATGAAAGTATCACTACAGTCTATATACTCAAGCAGCAATTTTACACTTCCACCACAAACTGAGCCAAGTGCAGCAGCTCCTTCATTTGAAAAAGAAAAATCTTTAACTATGAATTCCTTGTTTTCAAAAACCTTTGAAGATAATTTTATGGAAACAGCCTCAAATATTCCACCTCCTATAGTGCCTTCAATAGAAAAATCCCTCTTTATAATCATCTTTGTACCCTGTTCTCTAGGAGCAGAGCCAGACTTTTCCAAGATAGTAGCCAACACAAAATCCTCTTGTTCATATATTAAATCCTCTATGATTTCATATATATCCTTCATAAATAAACCTTCTTTCTATTATCATATATTTTTCTCTTTAACATGCTATTTTTTATTTGTTTATCTTCTGTTGAATTTATAATTTTAAATTCTATTATATTATTCAATAACTCATCTTCTATGAAAGTTATATTTTTAATCCCTTTCAGTATTTCTAGTGACAACTTGTTAAAATCACACTGATTAAATAATGTCAAATACACATATATTTTATTGTAATCTTCAATATGCAAACTATAATTCATAACTTGTGGAAAAGATAAAATGATTTCATCTAATTGACTCATATAAATATATTTATGTGAACTTATTTCAAATCTATTGTCAATTCTCCCAAGTACCTTGTTCATGGTTTTTAAAAAGCTTCCACATTTACAACAATTTTTACTAAAAGAAGCTATATCTCCAGTTTTATACCTTATAAGTGGCATTCCCTCACTTTTAAGAGTTGTAAATACTACTTCTCCCGGTTCACCATATTTTATCTCTCTTCCTGTAGTTGGATCTACAATTTCAAAATAGATATCATTTTCTCTAAGATGATATCCATTTAAAGTTTCACATTGAACTGCTCCTCCATATCCCATTTCAGTCATGCCATAATGTGTAAATACTTTAGTTTTAAATTTACCTGTTATCTCATTTACAAGAGTTTCAGGCACATAATCGGAACTAAGAAGTATTTTATCTATTCTGTCTTTAAATATACTACTTTGACTTCTGCTGAATTGAAGTAACTGTATTGGAATTCCAACTATACAATTTATATACTTGTTTTTTATAATATCAGCCGTATCACTAGTATTCTTCATAATTCCCTGTACATAGCAGTATATATTTATTTTCTCCAGTGCTCTTTTAAGCAGATACCCGATACTTCCATAAGAATTTCCCGGAAACATCACCAATATCCTGTCACCTTCATCTACCAAGGACTTCATTCCATAACTAAAAAAATCAACTGTCAATTCCAGATCCTTTTCTGTAAAATATATTCTTTTCTCATATCCGGTTGTACCTGAAGTTTTAAGTGTTACAACTCTTTTAATATTCTTTTGTGGTACACATAAAAATCCAAAAGGATTTTGAATTATATCTTTAGAATTAGTAAATGGTATGTTTTTAAAGTCTTTAAATGAATTTATATCATCCGCTTCAATATCTTTTAAGTGTTCTCTATAGAATTTGCTGTTTTCTTTTACATAGTCTATAGTCTTCTTTATTTTACGGAGTTGATATTCTTCTAAACTTTTTCTACTTCTATATTGTATCCCAGTTTTATTCATTATAAGTTTTTCAATTGTTGTGCACTTCATTTGTGTTTCTCCTTCTATACATATAATTTCCATTTACATCTGTAATATTGTATAAGCAGAAAGGTATCAATTTTCCCTCTGGATTGACTACATGAATACAACAGTCCTTTACTCTCTCTAAATCTAAGTTCCATATGTCTTGAAAAGCCATTGCGGATATACTAAAAGAATAGTTTTTTATTCTATAAAGTATGCTGTCCCAGGTATTTGATCTTTTGAAATTCAACTTCTCTTTTAAATTTATTGGTTTTCTTGCCGACCAATTTCTTGATACAAACTTTTTTGCTTTTACTGCTCCCTTTACTGCTGTTTCAACTGTATTGCAGCAGCTATTTGAATTGGTAACACTTAATATTTCATCTTTATTTTTATATATATAGTTACCATGAAAAGAACAAAGGGCATTTTCACATCCTGGAGGCTTCATACTGTTTATTTTAATTTTGCCAGAAGTTTGTTTTTCTATATTATCCATAATTTCAGGCAATGTAATTCTATCTGAATCCTCAGGTATATTAGGAATTCTTCCAAAATAACTTACAGGCTGGAAATGTACACCTCTAACTGAAGGAAGATTATCAATTGCAAAATCTATTATTTCTCCTATATTGTCTATATTTATTCCTGGAACTAAAGTTGGCACAAGAACTACTCCTATTCCATATGTTTTACAATTTTTTATAGCTTTCAATTTGAGTTCAAAAAGGTTTCTTCCTCTCAATTCTTTGTATATAGAATCTTTAGTTCCGTCAAATTGTAAAAAAACAGAATCAAGTCCTGCCTCACCTAGTCTTTTAGTAAAATCCTCTTCTAGGGCAATGCGTATTCCATTAGTATTTAACTGTATAAATTCAAATCCAATATTTCTTCCTAAAAGTACTATTTGTGGAAGATCATCTCGAAGTGTTGGTTCACCGCCTGACAGCTGTACATTGCACCTTCCAGAGGATTTCATCAAGGACTCATATAGGAATTTTATCTTTTCCATAGAAGGATCTTCTCCCTTATCAAAACAAGAACTTGCAAAACAAAATCTGCATTTCAAATTACATTTCTGAGTAACTTCTATAAGGCCAGTACATGTGTTCTGTCTATGTTCACTGCACAATCCACAATCATAAGGACACCCTTTGTTCACAGTAGTATTCGGATAATTTATATATGCTCTCTTCTTATTTCTAACCCAGCTATTTAAAGGTATACTTCCATCCCATATAATAGTAGTAAATTTTCCATGTTCATGGCAGTACTTCTCCATATATACTTTATTATGTTTCAGTATTTTCTTTGCAGATATTTTTTTCAAACAGCAGGGACATATACTTTCAGTTTCTGATATCAAATTTGAATTTGTCATGATTATTCCCTGTCTCCAAAGTCATATTCATTTTCATATAATATCTGCTGTATCTTTAAATAACATTCTTTTACTATGTCCCCGCATTTTACTGGATATGTTGCATTACCTTCATCATCCTTTATAATTTGAACTCCTACTAGATCTATACAATCCGTACTTTCAAATTTTTCCTTAAACCATTCCATATATTCATCCATCATTACTTTAAAATTTTCTTTACAGTATTCATCCTCACTGCCTTTTCCTCCATACATGCCCAATATTTGTATTCCGGATATAATACATCCACAAGTCTTTTGTGTAAGATTTATACCACCGCATAATCCATGGGAAGCCTTTACTAAATCTTCATTTTCTCTTTCTTCTTCTTCTAAAGCCATTATAATCATAATCTGGCTACAACAAAATCCAGATACTGCTAACTTGTATATACGAAACGATATATCATCCATATTATTTATCTCCTCTTTTAGCTATAATAATAAAATACCCTGGCTTACATCTTCTAAGCACTTCCTCAAATTGACATCCATTCACAGAGCAATCCATGGCCTTATTCCAAAAGATTGACATGGAGCCATAAGTAAATATGGTCTTTACCATAAGTTGTTTCAACATATGGCTGCAATCTTGAAATAGTACTATATTAAAGCCTCTGTGTTCAAGCTTACTTTTCAATACTTCTAAATTATGCAATCCCCTCATACAACTGTTAACTGAAAATGAATTCATATCATCTATAAATTCAGGTCTCTTTGCATACACATCATTTACGATAATCCATCCTTCTTTTTTTAAAACTCTAAATACTTCCGATATAACTGTATCTAAATCATCCATAAGAGAAAGCGTACACTCTGCAAATACTCCTTTGAAGCTTTCATCCTTAAAGGGCATATTTTCTCCTCTACCATGAATTAATTTTATATTTTCATATTTGCTCATACCCTCATTTATTAATTTATCGGAAGAATCCAGTCCAATAGCTTTTATTCCATATTTTTTATAGATATAGTAAACAGTAGCACCCATTCCACTTCCTAAATCAAGCAGTGAATCCTCTTTGGAGAATTTGCAGAACTTTATCCCCTTATCTGTAAGTGAAAAATCTCCAGGTCTTAAAGTTTCTCCCGTAATATTTCTCATATGCTGACTTTCATAAGCATTAAAAGGTTTCATTATTTATCCTCCAATCCCTTTTCAACTTCCAACATTTTTCCAAGAGCTAGGTCCTCATTTATAATTACCATTTTACATTGTGGACATTGCATAAGCTCTACTTCAAATCGTCCTCCAAGATAAAGTACGCTTACCTGTTTGAGTTCCAATTTTTTATGACATCTATAGCAAATCCAGCAATCATCTTGATCTACATCAGTATTCATATTTATTCCTCCACTATTTCCATTCTATGAGTATAAACACTATGAACAACTAATCCTTCATCCTTTTTCTCGTATTCTACCCAATGGGTCACGTTTCCAATTCTAAGTCTGGCCAAATAATGTGCATTTTTAGTATTAATAAATTTTTCGTTATTTTTTTCCGCATTATAGATAACTTTTTCAACATCTTCAAGAAGAATAAACCTATCATTCATACTCTCTTTTACATCATTAGATATTATCAAATTTAAATTATAGATTACATTTGGATTATCAACTTCTTCATTCCATATATTTTTTAACAAATTAATTTTTAAAAGGATTCTGTTTTTATGTCTTTCTGAAAGAGTGGGTGCCTTTTTAAGAGAAACTTTCTCAATATTATCACTATATATCAAATCCAAAATATGATATGTTTTCTTGCCTTTAGATACAAATAAATCCTTGCACATAGCACAATAAACTAGATAATCTTCACTGCTTTCCTGAATCCTGTCATTTACAAATTCATCCGATTGCTCTCTGTTAGCAAAATATACAAGCCCCCCATATCCGCAGCACTTTGTCTTCTCTCTTGAATATTTCAATTCTTCCACAGTGTATCCTAAACCTGATACTATACGTCTTATACTATTATGAATTCTATTGTTATGCCTTGTAGTACATGCATCATGTATATTAATTACATGCTTTTTAGAAATTTTATTTTTAATAGGAATTCCATATTTATCCATCATTTCCCATAAGGAAATATATTTTATTTCAGGCATGTATTTTTCAAAAACACTACAACAACTAGAACAAGCTAATATAAAAATAGGTTTTTTCATAGCTTTCCACTTATCTCTAATGTTTTCTACATTGAGCTTCATCAAGTCCTGTCTTCCTGACCAATCTGCAGGTGCTCCACAACATCCTAAGAAAATCCCTACTCCTCTCTTAATATTTGATATAAGATATTTATAAGTCTTTTCAATATACTCAGGCTGTGATGCTGAAAGCTGACAACCTGGATAAAATACATATTTTACTTCATTATATCCCGGCTGATTTTTTACCATATGAAAGTATTTGCTGTTGCTGAATTCCATATCTTTCAAAGCAAAATCATGGGCAGATATTGGCATTTTACCTCTCTCTACCATACTTTGTCTTGTTTCCTGTATTATTTCTTTCATATCTATACAGGATGGACAGACCTCCTTGCACAGTCCGCATAATGTACATGAATTTATTATTTTATTAGCATAATGATTTCCAAGAACTATAGTCTCATTATGATTTATCTCCCGTATGTATTTCTTGGGAACCCTGTTGTATTTCTTTAAATGGCTGCAAATTTTCACACAATTCAGGCATTGACATTTAAGGCATCTTTTCGCTTCTTCCACAGCTTCTTCTCTTGTATACTTATCTCCTTTTCTTTCTATCTTCCCTTGAAATTCAGTAGTATCTGTGTTGATTGTCAAAGGTGTCATATGAGTTCCTTCTTTTTCTCTGGCAACTGTAATGGAGATTTTTTGTATATACCTATCCATTGAAATTGCAGAGCTCATTGCTGAACTTACAGAATATATTACGGAATCATTTTGATTAAAAAGTCTTCCTCCTGCAAATATAGAGGATGTGCCAATTTGATGTGTTTCATTATTTATTTCTAAATTTTCATCCCATATGCCAGTTCCAATGTAAACTGCATCAAATTGTTCTGATATATTCCTCAATTGAACTTTATCAACTTTTGTATTATAATTAATCTCAATATTTCTGTTTTTAAACTCATTTAATTCTGTTTTTATAAATTCCCCGGTAAGGTCTTCACCTTGGCGCGCCCATATTCTTCCACCTATTTTTTCAGTACATTCATATATTGTTACATTATATCCTTTATTATCAAGACTGTTTGCAGCTACTATGCCACTTAAACCACCACCTACTATTGCAACCCGCTTGTCATTTTTAGGTATTGAGAAACCTTTTCTTTTAGGAACAAATCCTAAATCTACAGTAATCTTTTCCAAATCTCCTATACTTATGCTTCCGCCTATATTTTTTCTTACACATACTTCTTCACATGGATGATCACATATTTTTCCTATTAATCTTGGAAAGGGAATCTTCTTGCTCATAACTTTATATGCTTTTTTAAAATCACCATTTTCTATTTCTTCCATAAAAGATCTTAAATCAACATGAACAGGACAAAAAGCTGTACAGGCAGATGGTTCATCAGTAATACACATATCACTCATTTTTAATAATTTATTTGAATCCATGTATTTCCTCCATTTCTTTTGATAAATGGAAACCAAAATTTTTATTTAATAGATTACGGTATTTGAAATAATAGTATTTAATCTTGGAGAGATTAAATACTATTATAGGATTGAATGCTTTATTTAATATAGCATCTAAAGTTTCTTGAGTGCAGCTAAAATTTTATCAGGTTTTGCCGGCAACTTAGTTATACGTACTCCACAGGCATCATAAATTGCATTTACTATTGCTGCATGTGGTGCTGAAAGCGGCATCTCACCTGCTCCTGAAGCACCAAATGGTCCATATGGTCTAGGTGTCTCCAAATATTCTATATTTATATCATCAGGCACATCTCTTACTTGAGGTATTCCACAAGCTGTAAGTGTAGTATGTTTTTTAATGTCTTCAAAATCCTCACTCAAAGCCAATCCAATACCCTGAGCTAAACCTCCATACATTTGCCCGTCAACTACAAGTCTATTTATTATAGTTCCAACATCAGACAACATACTTAAACCTGTTACTCTTGCCTTTCCTGTTTTAATATTTACCTCTACCTCTGCTAAAAGTGCTCCATACATGTAGCAAGGGAAGGGATTTCCCTGACCGGTATGCACGTTGGCTGCTGTACAAGGTGCTGTCCATTTACCGCTATATTTAACAGGTAAGTTCTCAGCTATCATTTCATCATAAGTTCTGTAAGTTCCATCTGGCTTTTTAAGTGCCGTTACTAGATTTTCACAAGCAACTCTTGTAGCATTTCCTGTTAAAACATTTGAACGACTTCCACCTGCCGGACCACTATCTGGAGTTTTCTGCATATCATTCATAACCAATTTTATCTGTTCCGGTTTTATACCCAACTGTTTTAAAACTTCATAACTTATAGTAAGTGTTCCCATATCTGCTCCCTGTCCATGATCTTCCCATGAATTGCCTACAGATACACCTGTTGGTGTTATTTCAGCCCAGGCTTCAGACGTATCTGCTCCATCAAGTCCTGAACTATACAGAAGTAGTGCTATACCTGAACCATATTTCTTGTCTTTGCTGATTTTATTTTTTTCTGCTGCTGCCTTTTTAGATTCTTTATACTGAGGTCTCAATTTGTCCAGCATCTCTGGAAGACAAATTATATCCGGCTCACAACCTGTCGGAGTAGTAGAACCTTTCCTATAAACATTTTTATATCTCAATTCCAGTGGATCTACTCCCATCTTATCTGCCAATTCATCAATCAATACTTCTGATGAAAACAAACTCTGTGGTGAACCATATCCTCTAAAAGCTGAACCCCAGGCATGATTTGTACAAACTTCCCTACCTTCTCCTCTTATGTTTGGTATATCATAACCTGCTCCTATAAATTGCGCACCTCTTGTAGTAAGCATATCACCAAATTCACAATATGGTCCATGATCAACTGACCAATCTGACTCTAATGCCAGTAATTTTCCATCTTTATCTGCACCCATTTTAACATGCATAAAAAATGGAGACCTCTTTCCAGTATAAGTTATCTGCTGATACATATTAAATCCTAAATATACTGGTCGTTTTGTTATTAGTGCAGCAACGCCTAAAAGAGCTTCAATAGTTGGACTGAATTTATATCCAAAAGTACCTCCTGTTGGATTCTGAACTATCTTCAATTTTTCAAGGGGAATTCCTATTCCTTCTGCTACCATGGCAGCGTGTACATGTATTCCAACACTTTTTGAATGAATAACTAGTTCTTCCGACTCATTTATATATGCAAAACCAACGTCTGGTTCAAGTGGAAGATGTGGCTGTCTACCTACATAAAAATCATCATCAACTACATAATCCGCCTTTTCCATTATCAAGCTGGTATCTTCTCCTTTAACTACTTCAGTTTCAAAAAATACATTTGGAGTTCCAGGATGAATCTCGATAGCATCTTCAGCCATTGCAGCTGGTGCGCTCATATAAGCTGGAAGTTCTTGAATTTCTACCTTAACCTTGTCTATTGCCTGCTCTGCTTGATATTCCGTATCTGCAAGTATCATAGCTATAGCATCACCAAATTGGAATATCTTTTTATCATTCAATATAGGTCTTTCTTTTCCATCACCCTTGTTATTAGGAAATGCCAGACCATTTATTCTATTAGTTCCTGGAACATCCATGTATGTTATAACTTTATATACTCCCGGCATTTTTTCAGCTTCTGATGTATCTATTGATAAAATATTGGCATGAGAAACTTTAGCTTGTACCAACTTAATGTGAAGTGTATTTTCAGGAAGTTCCAATCCCAAATCCGCACCAAATCTCCAATTTCCAGTTACTTTTGCAACAGCAGAAGGACGTATAGCTTTTGTTCCTATAAGGCTATCACCTTCTTTTAGTTTAAACCATAAATCCTCCTTTTTTACCTCACCTCTCATAAGCCTTGAAGCATCCATTACTGCATCAACCAAAGGTATATATCCTGTGCATCTGCATATATTCCTATGCTTTTGGAACCAATCTCTTACATCCTGTCTAGTAGGATTTATATTTTCATCAAGTAATGCCTTGGCAGATACTATAAATCCAGGAGTACAAAAACCACATTGTGCAGCTCCATGAATCATCCATGATAATTGAAGAGGATGTAAGTCATTTGCAGTTCCCAATCCCTCAATAGTAGTAATTTCAGCCTCTTCTTCCACTCTTTTCATTCTTGTAATGCAAGCTCTTACCACCTTTCCATTCATTATTACAGAACAAGCTCCACATTCACCTTTACCACATCCCACTTTAGTGCCTAAAAGATGAAGTTGTTCTCTAAGAACTGTTGACAACATTGTTTCAGGTGTTGTTATGACAATTTTTGGAACACCATTGATTATTAAAGTCGTATTATACATTATAAATTCCTCCTTAAAAAATATTTATTATATAGCACATTTTCCAAATCCACAGTTTGGAAATGAACACTTTTCACATTCAATACACAAACCTCCATGACCAAGCTTTATTATATCTTTCCTTGTAACTTTTTCACCTGCTACAAGTCTTGGTACAATCAGATCAAAAATTGTTCTTTTATTATACATTACACATCCTGGCAGTCCTAAAACTGGTACTTCATTTATATATGAAAGTAAAAACATTGAACCTGGAAGTATCGGCGCACCATAGGATATAATCTGTGCCCCTGATTCCCTTATTCCTGTAGGTGTTACATCATCTGGATCTACAGACATTCCACCAGTAACCGTAACCATATCTGCTCCTTCTTCTATAAGTTGTGTTATGGATTTTGCAATCATATCTGCATCATCTCTTGCATATAACTGCTTTATTATATTACAATCAAGTTCTTTAAATTTCCGCTGTATGACAGGTCCAAACTTATCCTTTATCCGCTTATAGAATACTTCATTTCCTGTAGTAACTATACCTATATTTAATTTTTTTAGAGGTTTGACATCTACAATAGGATAATTTGTTTTACATATATCCTCTATATGCTTTATCTTACTTTCCTTAGTAGTTAGCGGTATTATTCTAGTACCTGCAACTTTGGCATCTCCCTGTATAAACTGATTTGTATGAAGTGTAGCAAATGCAATTTCCTCAACATCGTTTATTTCCATCAATGCTTCATAATTTATTTTTAATAATCCACTATGTCTAGAAATAAGGGTTATTTTTCCCTCTGAAGGTCCAAAAAGTTCTATGCCTTTCCCTGCTGCTGCTTTAGCCATTCTAATAGCTGCTTCATTTTCATGTATATATCCTTCTTTTATTTCCATGATATATATATGTTCTTTGCCCATATTAAGTAGTACAGGTATATCTTCCTTCTTTATAACATGACCTTTTTTAAAAGCAGCACCTTTATGTTTTCCGGGAATTATTTGAGTCATATCATGACCCAATACCATTCCCTCGGCTTCTTTTACTGGTAAAAGCTTCATTTTTGTCATCCTCTCTACATTTATAGTTTTTCATGTGTTATATATTTATATAGCAATATACATGCCAAAAGCTAAAGTGTGCATTTTAAATGATTTCGTTTACATGTATTGCAGTTTTGTTCATTTTTAGAACAAAATTAGTGAAATTGTCTGTGTATTTTTCGAACAGTGATCTATTGTGATACAATATAATATACTATATCTTTTGTAAAGATTTCCAAGCAGGCTAATTAATATATCACATTTATTTTTTACCCATGTTATAATAGATTAGAATTTACTTGTCAAAGAATAGGATGTGTATAAATGAATTTACTAACTGTAGAAAACATAAGTAAAAGTTACAGTGAAAAAATACTGTTTGATAATATATCTCTGGGGATAAATGATGGGGATAAAATAGGAATAATTGGTGTAAATGGTACAGGTAAATCAACATTATTAAAAGTAATTGCAGGTATTGAAGTGCCAGATACTGGTGATATTGTTAAATCCAATAAATCTATAATAGGATATCTTCCTCAAAATTCCGATTTCAATAATAGTAATCAATCAACAGTAATTGAACAAATTTTCAAAAGCGGTTCTCCTGTCATGGATCTTTTAAGAGAATATGAAACTACTGTTAAGTTGATTAAAGAAAGTCCTGATGATGTAAAACTACAAAATAAACTTTTTGCTCTCAATACAAAAATAGAATCAGAAAATGCATGGGAACTGGAAAGTCAAGCTAAAACTATACTTACCAAGCTAGGAATTACTGATTTTAATGCAAAAATATCTACACTATCAGGTGGACAGAAAAAAAGAGTATCCCTTGCATCTTGTCTTATAACACCTGCAAATATTTTAATACTTGATGAACCTACTAATCATCTTGATGATGAAACTATAGAATGGTTGGAGGAATTTTTAAATAAACGCAGTGGTGCACTCATTATGGTAACCCATGATAGATTTTTTTTAGATAAGATTACTAATAAAATGTTGGAACTTGATTATGGAAAACTCTACAGCTACTTAGGAAATTACAGTACTTTTCTTGGAAAAAAGGCTGAGAGACTTGAAATGGAAACCAACAATGACAGAAAAAGAGAAAGTCTTATAAAAAAAGAACTTGCATGGATAAGACGTGGTGCAAAAGCAAGAAGTACAAAGCAGAAGGCAAGAATACAGAGGTTTGAAGATCTTACCAGTCAAAAATCAAGTATAAACAATTCAAAATTTGACATTGACATTCAAAGTTCAAGATTGGGAAAGAAAGTAATCAATATCGATAATATAAGTAAAAGTTTTGGAGAAAAAACATTGGTCAAAAATTTTTCTTATAATATATTAAATAATGATAGAATAGGCATAATAGGCTCTAATGGAAGTGGAAAATCTACATTGATGAATATTCTAAATGGAGATATAATTCCTGATAGTGGAAATATAGATATAGGTCAAACAGTTAAAATAGGATACTATTCTCAAGGAATCTCCAATATGGATATGAAACAAAGAGTAATCGAATATATAAGAGGTACATCAGAATATGCTAAAACTTCTGAAGGTGAAAAAATAAATGCATCAAATATACTTGAAAAATTTTTATTTGAACCTTCAGTACAATGGACTCCTTTAGGAAAACTTTCAGGTGGTGAAAGAAGAAGACTTTATCTTTTAAAGGTACTTATGGAATATCCTAATGTACTTTTACTTGATGAACCTACAAATGATCTTGATATAGAGACACTTACAATTCTTGAAGATTATCTTGAAAATTTTAATGGTGCTGTTATTGCAGTATCTCACGATAGATATTTTCTTGACAAAATAGTCAACAAGATATTTGCATTTGAAGGCAAAGGTGAAATAAACCAATATACAAGTAATTACTCATATTTTAGAAAAATGCAAAAAGAAAAACAGATACATTTAGAAAAAGACACCGTTGAAAATAACGCTGAAAAAAAGAATTATAAACAACAGAGTAGGAAGACTTTAAAATTTTCATATAAAGAACAACTTGAATTCAGCAAAATAGATGAAGTAATTGAATCTTTGGAAAAAAGCATATGTGAAAAAGAATTTGAGATAAAAAATGCTGGATCCAACTATATGCTTCTTGAAGATCTTTTGAAAGAAAAAGCTGTTTTAGAAAAGACACTAGACGAAAAAATGGATCGATGGGCATATTTAAATGAGTTAAATGAAAAGATTCAGGAAAGTAAAAAGCATATATAAGAAAAATGAGGATAGATTGGTTTTTACACAAATCTATCCTCATTTCCTCTCTATATTACAACTAATTGCTATATCTCGTTTAAAAATGCCTTATATCCTTTTACAGCTTCATAAATATCAGCTTTACTTGCAACTTCCCATGGTGCATGCATATTATGGAGAGCTATACCACAGTCTATTACTTGCATATTGTACTCTGCAAGTATATATGCTATAGTTCCACCGCCGCCCTGATCTACTTTACCGAGTTCAGATGTCTGCCATGATACATTGTTTTCATCCATTACTTTCCTTATCTCAGCAATAAATTCTGGATTGGCATCATTACATCCTGACTTTCCTCTAGCTCCTGTATACTTGTTAAATACTACTCCTTTTCCAAAATAAGCTGCATTATTTTTCTCCATTACGGATGGATAATTAGGATCAAATGCGGCGCTTACATCTGACGAAAGCATCTTGGAATTGGTCAACGCACGCCTCAATTTCAAATCACTATAGTCTCCAATAAGATCTATTAATTCTGCAACTGTA
The DNA here is from genome assembly GCF_019144085.1 of Clostridium tyrobutyricum. Lineage (GTDB taxonomy): Bacteria > Bacillota > Clostridia > Clostridiales > Clostridiaceae > Clostridium_B > Clostridium_B tyrobutyricum_A. The sequence goes on along the minus strand of NZ_JAHHUY010000003.1, from coordinate 111,399 downwards.
TTTTCAAAGAACCTGGATTGCATTCCAGTGGCTCCTACGCTTCCTATTTCTTCCTTATCCACTAAAAGTGTAACACAGGTTTTATCAGGATTTTTTATTTTCATCATGGCATCAAAGGATGTATAGGCACATATCTTGTCATCATGTCCATAAGCCATTACCATACTCTTGTCAATTCCATAATCTCTTGCCTTGCCAGCTGGAACCACTTCAATTTCTGCGGATACAAAATCTTCTTCTTCAATACTGTATTTTTTGTTGAGTATCTTAAGTATATTCTGTTTTACTCTATTCTTTACATCTTTATCTTTTACAGGGATACTTCCTACCAATATATTCAAATCTTCTCCCTCTATAACCTTAGCTGCTTTTTTAGCCATCTGATCCCCTGAAAGGTGTATTAACAAATCAGATATACCTACTACAGGATCATCTTCATCTTCTCCAATTACTATATCTACTTTAGTACCATCCTTTTTTATTACTATACCGTGAATTGCAAGTGGTAATGTAACCCATTGATATTTTTTTATTCCACCATAATAGTGGGTATCAAAGAGGGCAAGATCCGTATCTTCATAAAGTGGATTTTGTTTTAAATCAAGCCTTGGTGAATCTATATGGGCACCTAATATCCTCATACCTTCTTGTATATCTTTTGATCCTATTACAAAAAGAGCCAAAGTCTTATCCTTGTTGTTAGCGTATACCTTGTCTCCAGGATTCAGTTTGGTATTGCTTTTTATAAGTTCCTCTATATTTTTATATCCCTTGACTTCCGCTCTTTTTATAAATTCTCGAGTACATTCTCTTTCAGTTTTACATTTTGACATAAAATCCTTATACTCATCTGATATTTTAAAAAGTGCTTTAAAGTCATCCTTTGAATATTTATCCCAAGCATAGTCATATTTCTTCTGTAAGTCTTTTGCCATTTGTCACATCTCCTAACTATAAATATCCTCTGCTTTAATTAATGATTATATTCTATCACAAAAAAACCAATATTTACAGTATTTTAAATATTGATGCAAAATATTTATATTGACAACTTAGTACAAGTTTGCTATACTTCATGATACAATCAAAAAATCAAGATCTTTCTATCAAGAGAGGCTGAGGGACTGGCCCTATGACGCCCGGCAACCTAATACATTTAATGGTGCTAATTCCAGTAGGATTATCCTTGAAGATGGGAAGTAAGTAGAGTTCTTCTTACGTCTATCTCTTATGAAGAACTTTGTTTTTATGTGAAATTTTATATTTTTTATATTTTCCAGGTTGACTAGAAAAACTAGAGACCAGGTTATAGGTGTTTTATGCCTATAGTCTGGTCTCTTTTTTAATATAACTATTATGAGGGGTGTCTATTATGAAGAAAAAAATTGTTACTTTACTATTCTGTGTAATTTTATTGGGAGGAATTTTTACAGGCTGTAACAGTAAAAATACAGAAACTTCAAATTCAAAAACGTTGAAAATAGGAGCTGTCGCAACTCCACATGCAGAAATTTTAAATCATATAAAACCAACACTAAAAGCAGAAGGCATAAATTTAGATGTTATCGTTTTTGATGACTCAGCGCAATTAAATCCTGCACTTAAAGATAAACAAATTGATGCCAATTATTTTCAGCATAAACCATATTTGGATTCAGTTGCTAGTGAAAAAGGATTTGATTTCTCATCAGTTGGCAATATCCACGTTGAGCCTATTGGATTCTATTCTAAAAAGATCAAATCTATAAATGAATTAAAAGATGGAGCAACTATAGCTATACCTAATGATGCTTCAAATGAATACAGGGCATTATTATTATTGCAAAAGCAGGGATTAATAAAGGTAAAAAATACAGTTTCTAATAAAAGTGCTACTATCAACGATATTGCTGAAAATCCAAGGCATTTAAAAATTGAAGAATTGGATGCATACCAGATACCAAGATCACTTCCTGATATTGATGGGGGAATAATAAATACAAATATAGTACTTCAATCAAAAATAGATCCTAACAGTGCATTATTTAAAGAAGATAAAGATTCACCTTATGCAAACATAATTGTAGTAAGAAAAGGTGATGAAAATAGAGATGCTATAAAAAAATTAGTTAAAGCACTTCAATCAGATGATGTGAAAAAATTTATTAAAGAAAAATATAAAGGTTCAGTAGTTCCCGCATTTTAAAAGTTAGGAGGTTTTTACTTTGATAACCATTAAAAATTTAAGTAAGAAATTTAATACTCCTTATGGAAAGGTTGATGTTTTAAAAGGCATCAACCTTAAAATTGAAAAGGGAGATATATTTGGAATAATTGGCTTCAGTGGAGCAGGTAAATCTACTATGATAAGATGTTTAAATCTTCTAGAAAAACCTGATGAAGGAACAATAGAAATCGGAAATAAAGAAATTACTTCTTTAAATAAAAAAGAATTAAAAGATGCAAGAAAAAAAATAGGAATGATATTTCAACAATTTAATTTATTTGACTCAAAAACAGTATTTGAAAACATAGCTTTTCCATTAAAAGTTGCAAAATATCCCAAGGATAAGATAAAAACCAGAGTAGATGAAATACTGGATCTTGTAGAATTATCTAATAAAAGATATGCCTATCCAGCTCAATTAAGTGGCGGTCAAAAACAAAGAGTAGGCATAGCTCGAGCTCTAGCTAATAATCCTGATGTTCTCTTAAGTGATGAGGCAACTTCTGCATTAGATCCACTTACAACTTATTCAATTTTAGAACTTTTAAAAAATATAAATAAGAAGCTTAATTTAACAATATTATTAATCACCCATGAACTGGATGTAGTTAGATACTGCTGTAACAATGTGGCTGTACTCGAAAAAGGAGTAATAACTGAAAGTGGCTCTACTAAAAGCTTATTTTTAAATCCTAAAAGCAATACAGCTAAAAAGTTTATTGATATAACAAACAGCTTTCAAACTACTACATGGAAAGAAGGTGCTGGAATATGACTGATGAAATGTTAATAGTACTTAAAAAAGCACTTGGAGAGACCATATATATGTCTGTAATTACATGTATATTTACTTTTATTCTGGGAACTATCTTGGGAATACTCTTAGTAGTAACAGAAAAGGGAAATATATTAGAATCTCTTAAATTCAATAAAGTATTTGGAACCATAATAAATATTATAAGATCATTCCCTACCATGATTTTAATAGTAGTATTGCTTCCTCTATCTAGGCTAATCGTAGGTACGACCATCGGTACAAATGCTGCAATAGTTCCATTAGTTATAGGATTGTCTCCATTTTTAGGCAGGATGATTGAAAATAGCATAAAAGAAGTTGAACATGGAAAAATAGAAGCTGCTGTAAGTATGGGAACAACAGAAATAACTATAATAACTAAAGTATTAATTCCTGAAGCTCTTCCATCTCTTATAAGAAGCTTTACTCTATGTACAATATCCATAATTGGAAGTACTACTTTAGCCGGAGCAATAGGTGCCGGAGGACTCGGAAGTGTCGCCCTAAGATACGGATATGAAAGATTTGAAACTAGCTATATGATAGCAACTGTTGTTATATTGGTAATTTTAGTAGAAATAGTACAAATAGTTGGAGATCTACTATCCAAAAGAATTATTAAAAAAAGATATAAATCTATTTAATTATGTAAATGAATAAAGATATAGTTTCTATTTAAACTAAACATAAATAGAAACTATATCCACTTATTTCTTTTAAATATAAATATCAAAAAAATTGCTATACATATCATAAATATAACCACATAATGGCATCCATTTTCCAACTCTATAAATGGAATTCCCTTTAAGTTCATACCATACATACTGGTAATTAAATTCAGAGGAAGAAATACACTTGTAATTACAGTAAAAATTTTCATAAGCTCATTTGTCTTATTTGCAGTTTCAGACTCAAAAGCTTCTCTCACAAGTGCTAAATCTTGAACTAGACTTTCAAGAGACAACATAAGTTTCTCTATCTTTTTGTTCAAGCCTATAAAATAAGCTATATTTTCAGTTTCTATTATCAAATTATCATTTAATGACAGACTATCGCCTATATATCTTAGAGGATTTAAATATTTTCTAACCTTATACACCTGTCTTCTTAAAGTTATAAGGTGATATAATTGCTCTTTTTCTGCATCTTTTAAAATATTTATTTCTATCTTGTCTGCACTGGCCTCCAATTTTGATATAACATCATAGTTCCTTATAATTATTCTATCCAATATATAGTACAATAACATATCTACAGCAGGCTTATCTTTTAAAGCATAACAATTTTTTGAATCTCTTATATCATCTATTAAATTGTTTAAAATCCCCATGCTATCTCTATAAACAGTTATTATATAATTTTTACTTAAAAATACATTTAAATCTTTTGAAGTAACTATGTCATTTTGCCAGCTCAATACATTAAAGATAACAAAAATATATTCATTAAAAAAACTTATTTTAGAAGTTTGAGAAAAACTTTTACAATCCTCTATGCTCTCATTATCAATGTTTATAAATTTATTTAAACTTTCGACTTCACTTACATCTGCCATTATCCAACACTTATTATCTTTTAAATCTTCTTCACAATCAACATTTATAAAATTATTATCTATATCAATTATTCTCATAGTAACACCACCATAGATGCATGATTAATTTTAAAAATAATTATAATGTTTATTTTGTGCAGAAGTTAAGATATTTAATCAGTTATTATTTTATAAATTGATACATCGTGATTTTCTCTAGGTACTTTATCCAATAATTGAAAATTATAGCAGATAGCTATTTTTTCAGAATCCCTTTTCAGTTTTTTTAAAAATCTGTCATAATAGCCTCCGCCATATCCAACCCTGCCTCCATGTCTATCAAAGGCAACTCCTGGAACATATATTAAATCTATAAAGCTTTCATCTATTTTTTTATATATATTTATAGGTTCCAGTATATTAAAAGCTCCTGGAACCAATTCACTAAACTTTTCTATTCTCACTGCTTTCATGCCTTCATCTTTAGATATTATTTTAGGTACACAGACTATTTTTCCAGATGACAGAGCATGTTTTATAATTTCATGGGTATTAACTTCACTTCTATAACTTACAAATACAAATATACATTTAGCACATTTATATTCTGAACTTTTTATAATTTTATCAAATATTTTATTGTCCAATGCTTGACGCTGACTATTACTTAGTGAATCTCTAATTGATAGTATGTTTTTTCTAATATCTTTCTTATTCATCATCTTCTAATATTTTCCTCTTTTTCTCCACTTGATTCATTCTCTTACTTATTATATCTACTGGAGTAACATCAGTCATAAGACCATACCTGTAATTTGCTGCAGCTGCTTCTATTATAACAGCTAAATTTCTTCCCGGTCTTATCGGAAGTGTCATTTTTCTTAGTGGTACATTCAAAATATTGATATACTGTTTATCTACTCCCAATCTATCGTAATTTTGAGATTCTTTCCACTGCTCTATATAGACTACTAAATGAATTATTTTACTCTTTAAAACTGAACTCAATCCATAAAGGGCTGATATATCTATTATTCCCATTCCTCTAACTTCAATCATTCCTGACGTTATGTAAGGAGATTTTCCATGTAGTTCTCCATCTATTTCTTTTATATCAACCGCATCATCTGCAACAAGTCTATGTCCTCTCTTTATAAGTTCAAGTGCTGTTTCACTTTTACCTATACCACTTTCACCAGTTATTAACATTCCAACACCATATACGTCTACTAGCACTCCATGAAGTCTAGTTTCAGGTGCCAATTTATAGTCTAGATAATTCATAAGTTTATTTATAAATCTTGTAGATAAACTGCCGGTTCTAAGTATCCATCTATCATATTCACGTGCACTTTCTAAAAGTTCTTCATGAGGTTCTAGATTTCTAGTTATTATAGTGCATGGGTTATCAAACTCAAAATATTTTTTTAACCTTTTTTGTCTTAAGTCTGGCTGCATAGCATCTAAAAAACTCCATTCTGCTTTTCCTACTACTTGTACTCTTTCATTGGCATAATAATTATAAAATCCACTAAATTGAAGTCCCGGTCTGTTTATATCACTTACATTAATTTTATTTACCCTTTTACCTTCATTTAAAACTTCCAATTTTAAATCCTTTATCATATTTTTAACTGTTACAGCCATTTTTTCGCCCCCTAGTCCAACGCTTTATTATCCATTGGTTTAGTTATATTATCCAGTTGGGCTCTAAAGTTTCTTTTTACATTATTTAAATATTTTTTTCTAAGTTTTTCCTGTTCCATTTTTTCCTGTTCTGTAAGTCCAACACTTTTGCTTTTAGCATATAGTGAATTTATTCTATCTATTAATTTATCTTCTATCAAATCTCTTCCTCCTGAATATCCTGTTTTTATGGTATTTATTATAGCACAATAGTATGAAAAAAGTATAAAACTACAAGTATAAAATTGAGAGTAAATAAATTCTTATATATTGATTATATGCAAAAAAGTTTTTGACAATATTTTGCCTTTGCAATTTTTTCCATTCTCTTTCATATCAATATATAAAGACATGTTTTTATGTTTTTCCACATTTTTTCCACAGAATAGTCCACATCTTATCTACAGAAATTATGTTTTTTCTTGTAATAATCTGTATTTTATTGACTTATAAAATATATGTTTAATTATTTATTATCCGTTAAAATATATAGAGATAACTAAATTTGAATTATGAGGTAATGTGATGGAGAAAAACTTAAATAACCTAAATCTAGAAATAAACCAATTAAAATCTGTTTTATATGAACTAATGAAAACTGGCACTTTAACAGATAAAAAAGTAGTACAGTGCAGTATGGAATTAGATGAACTTATATTGAAATATCAACAACAAAAAATGTCTAATTAGCAGTGTAAGTATATTTTATGACTTATTGCACTACTTTATTTCTTTTTTAATTATACTAGGGATTTGAAACTCGCTATATATCTTATAATAAATAAAAATTCATCACTTTTATTGCAATAATGACATTGTAAAGACTTCAATCAAATATTATTTATCATCCATAATGAGATTGGAAATATTCCCCGAATAAAATATAAATTCAAAATGAAGTGCTCTTGTTAAAGCTACATACAATATCTTTTTATCCAATTCATTATTTGCATAATTTTCCTCATTGCAATTATATATTACACTACAGTCAAATTCTAATCCTTTTGTCATATATGATGGTATTATTATACAATCCAATTCTAAGTTCTTATCATTTTCTTTTATTAATTTCCAATCATAATTGCTGTATTTTCTTAAGTAATCCTTTATTTTTTTACATTGCTTATAATTTTTTCCTATAACTGCTATACTCTTTTTATTATTATGTTTAACTTTAAATACAATTTCATCTAATCTTTGTGCAAAATCTCTATTGGTTTTAAATTTAAATATTTCTGGTTTTTTACCATGCCTCAAAATAGGAACTGCCGGCTTTAAATTGTTCTTCTGAAGTTTTAATACTCTATTGGCAAATTCCATTATTTCAATTGTAGACCTGTAACTTTTATTTAGTCCTACATACTTAAAATCTTCCTTAAATACATTTTCAGTCAAGCTTTCCCAGTTTGAAATTCCTTTATAATAGTATATTCCCTGACCAATATCACCTACTATAGTCATGGAATTATTATATGCCATTTCCCTAAACACAGAAAATTGAAATTCACTGTAATCTTGAGCTTCATCTATAACTATATGCTTATATTTGAATTTTTCAGATATACCTTCTATTTTAAACTTCAAATATAATAAAGAGGCTAAATCATCACTGTCTATTATATTTTCTTTAGCATTCTTATTGAAGTCATCTCTAATAAAGTTCCATAACTCTTCATTGACTTTTCCATCCACAAATTTTTTAAACATATAATCACTATTTAAAAAGTCACTATACTTGCTTTTAGTACTGACACCTTTCCAAGTATCAAAATACGATTCAAAAGATTTCTTTGCATCAATACATAATCTCTTTTTCTTATCATCTCTTTCACTATATATTTCTCTAAGTTTTTTTCTTCTTTCATCTCCATCTTCCATAGTACTTTTAATTCTCGATACTAAATAAGCATAGGAAAAATCAACTTTATCCATAATAAATTTTATCTTATCATCTATTTTTAATTTAAAATACCTTTTTATTTCATCTTTTCTCCTATTTATAGGAAAATTTATCATATCCTTTAAGTACAATCTTTTTATTTCATCTTCTTTAAACATTACATAATTGTCAGCTTTTATATCATCTATATTAGAATCCTGTTCCTCCATATACTTTATATAGATATCCAAAAAACTCTTATATAGCATGCTCCCTTTTAAATTACTACTTCTAATTATAAGAGATTTATTTTTTATATCCGATTCCTCTACTAAATATGATAATTTTTTATCCTTTGTAATTATTTTATTCTTAATACCTAATATATTCATACTTATTTGTTCAAAAGTACTTTGTTTTACATCACTTACTCCTAAATCCGGAAGTACTTCAGATATATAATCCAGGAAAAGCTCATTAGGGGCTATTACAAGAATATTTTTTCCTTCTAATTTATCTTTATACTTATATAAAAGATATGCCAATCTATGAAGAGCCACTGTAGTTTTTCCCGATCCAGCTGATCCTTGAACTATAAGAGATATATTTTTTTCTGTTCTTATTATATTATTTTGCTCTTTTTGTATAGTCGCAACTACATCCTTAAGTTTTGTACTTATACTTTCTTCCAAGTTTATTTTTAAGAATTCATCAGTTAAAGAACTACCCTTTTCATCTGATGATCTAAGCATAATATCGTTTATTCCATCATCAAATGCATCTTTAAGTTCACTATTTCTTATGAGGAATTTCCTTTTAAGACTTAATTTGCCGCTTACTATTCCCATTGGTGCTCTATAAAAAGCATCTCCAAAAGTTCCACTATAGTATAAATCAGCCAATGGTGAACGCCAGTCAATTACTTTTTCATCCCCATCTCTTATATCACCAAGACCAAATTTTCCTATATAAAAACTTTCTTCATCTCTTTTATATTCCCTGAAATTTATTCTTCCAAAATAGGGTTGCTCAAGACTTTCTATATACTTTTCCAAGTTTTGATAAGTTATATTATATAATTTCTCTTTTGTTTCAAGTTCTTCATTATATTTTCCCTTTAGCTGTTTTCTAAGATTATCTATACCACTTTTTAGCTTTTTATAATCCCTACTTATATTTTCAATTTGATTCTGTATCCAACTTTTAGTTTCTTCCAAATATTTAACTTCAAATACCATGTCTTCATGTTTTATTGACACAACACAAACCCCCTTTTGCAATGAATATGTTCAAATGTTTCTAAACATTATACAAATTTAAATTTTATATTTAAGCGGTATATATGTCAAGGCTTTAAAAATAGGGCAGTGCAAAATCTGCACTGTCCTATTAAAATTATCTATATATTAATTAAGCTTTTCTCAAATTCACCTTTAATGTTTTTGTCAGAGTAGATAAAAGTATACATGCTATAACACCATCCACAATATGATGAGCCACAGTGCCTACTCCTACTACAACAAGTACTTTATACATTGTAAATCCAAAAGGCATAACAAACAATGCTTCAAGTACAGCATGAACAGGTGCGGTAAAAGCAATTACAGTTTTAAATCCAAATCCTTTCTTCAACAGTACAGAACCAATAAATCCAACAAAAATATGACTACATGCCCTAGCTGCAATTACTGCCGGGCTGGTTATCAAAAATCCAAGTGCAGATCCTACCCCTACAATTACTGCTGGCACTGGTCCTAAAAACATTGATAAAAACATTGGAACATGTGCTGCAATTGTGGCAGTAAATGGTCCCAATTGAATTTTTAAAAATCCAAAAGCTGTAGGAATTACAATTGCAAGTGCTGTTAAAAGCCCTGCATAAGTAAGTTTTTTAATATTATCCATTAATTATTCCTCCTAAACGCATTCTAGTGTATATACATTAGAATATACTATTTTCTTTTTAATGTAAATATATTTATAACTAATTTCAATATTTGATTGTTATTTTAATTAAATGTATAATTTAATTAGAACTTACTTTATAGGAGGGTATAATTAAATGGCAGTAAAAGAAGTATTGCAATATGGAAATAAAACTCTTAAAAGAGTGAGCCGTAAAATTGAAAAGATAGATGATATCATTTTAGATATTATAAAAGATCTTAAAGATACTTTATATAGCAATGATGATGGTATAGGCCTTGCTGCCCCACAAATAGGAATATTAAAAAGAATTATAATCATAGATTTAAGAAGAGAAGATTCCAAACCAATTGTACTTATAAACCCTAAAATTTCAAAAAAAATCGGACACGAAGAAAGTACTGAGGGCTGTCTTAGCTATCCAGGATATGAAGGCATTGTAACAAGACCTAAAAGAGTTATAGTTACAGGTATGACACCAAATGGTAAAAAAACAGAATATACGGCAAACGGACTTTTAGCAAAAGCTTTTTGTCATGAGATAGACCACTTAGATGGTGTGCTTTATATGGAAAAAGCAAAGAAAATGTATAAGCTCAACAAAAAATAATTTATAATCACTTTTTATACTCTGTGCCAGATATTGTATATCTGGCACACAATTTAATTAATCAAACAAATATATTTCTCTATTACTATTGCCATCAAATATTATATATCCTTCTTTTTTCTCTAATATACCATTATTTTGGAACTTATGAACATCTATAAAAAACTTTTCTATATGATAATTTCCTGAAACTGATATATCTCCATCTTTTATTCTATTTTTCAAAATTCTTTCTTCTTCTTTGATTCTGTCCCTGACAAGGAATTCAGGAAGCCATCTTTTTTTATTAAATTCAAGATAATCATATTTTATAATCTCTTTTAATTCAGTATTATCCTGTTCCAAATGTTCCGAATTAAACTCTAAAAATACTTTATAATATTGTACTGCAGAAATATTTCTATTTAAGTATCCTTTATCATAAAAAAATTTACCTAACTCATAGTAAAAATCAAATGGTGTACTGAATATATTTAAAAAATATTTTAATATATTATTGAATTTGCCTGAATTATAGTATTTATCTACAACCTCATCCACTCTTTTTAAAGACAAAATTTCCATATAACTTATAAAATCGTTTTTTAATATTTCATAAGGTGGAAATGGTGAATATACTATTCCCCATTTTTCAGCTTCGTATCTCATAGAAGATCCCTTTAAAAGTTTCAAAAAACCCACTTGTATTTTTTCAGGATGAATGGAGTATACATCATTAAATGAACTTTTAAATGATGCAAAATCTTCTCCTGGAAGTCCAACTATTAAGTCAAGATGTTGATTTATATTATGATATTTCTGTATTCTCTCAACTTTATTTTCTATATCAGAAAATTTCACTCTTCTATTTATGTTTTTAAGCACTTCCCAATTTGTAGTTTGGACTCCTACCTCAAGCTGTATTCTTCCTTTAGGGGCACTATTTAACACTTCTATTTCTTCATCAGTTAATATATCTGCAGAAATCTCAAAATGAAATGTAGCATCAGTATCCTGAGCAATTATAAATTTCCATATATCTATAGCAAATTTATAATTGCAGTTAAAAGTTCTATCTACGAACTTTATAAGTTTTATGCCCTTATTTATTAAAAAGTTCAACTCTGATTTTACTCTTTCCGCATTTAAAAATCTAACACCTTCTGTTGTTGAAGAAAGACAATATTTACAAGAGAAAGGACACCCTCTAGAAGCTTCATAGTATACTATTTTATTGTCCAAATTATCATTTTGACCATATGGGAATATTATCTCATTTAAATCCAGGGCCTTTCTTTTACCATTAAATACCACTTTACCATTTTTATTAAAACAAAGTCCCTTTATATCTTCTAATTTACCTAAATAGCCTGCCCCTTTTGAATTTTGTATTTCAAAATTCAAAAGATCATAATATGTAGCTTCGCCTTCTCCAGATATAACATAATCCCCTTGATTATATTTTAAAAATTGGGAACAATCATATGATACCTCTGGTCCTCCATAAAATATCTTTATATTAGGATCTATAAGTTTTATAAGCTCTGCTAAAGATGTACAATAGTCTATATTCCATATATAGCATGAAAAACCAACCATATCAGGTTTTTCTTTTATTATTTCTTCAAGCATATTTTCTCTTCTATCATTTATCGAAAATTCCTTTATCACACATGTATAATCAATCTCTCTAGTAAAGGATTTTAAATATCTAACTGCCAAATTACTGTGAATAAATTTTGCATTTATAGCTGTCAATACTATTTTCATTTGTAAATGAATTCTCCTCTCAAACTCTTATCTGCACCATAAAATATATTAACACAAATACGATATATATTAAATTAATAAATTTATCTTAAATTAAAATTAAATTAACATAAATTAATATTTTTTGTGATATAATAATTCAAACAATAAAAATGGAATTTAAAAACAGAAAAGGTGGTTGTCCCAATGTTTGTTATATATGTATGTTTTATCATTCTAGGAATTATGTTTACAATGTTTAAATTAGAGCAAGTTGTCAACAATGAATAATTTTAAAAGAACCTCCATAATTAGTCAGGAGGTTCTTTTAAGATTTTTATATCTAATTTTCATCATTAATATCAGTAATTGATACTTCCTTTAATTCTTGTTTTTCACATTTATTTTTTGCCTTTATATAATATATATCTTCGGTAAAATTGTATTCTTCTACGTCAAAATATTTGCTTATAATATTTAGTGTGTTCTCTTTTGAACTATTTTGAATTATATTAAAATCTCTTATTTTTATTTTTTTTAATCTCTTTCCTGGAATTAAAATTTTTATATCTCCGTTAAAAATTTTACCAATTTTTTTATCTATATCCCATATATAAAGCAAACCGTTTTTATTCAAGCATCTATGTATCTTTTCTATAATCATCTTCCTTTTGATTTGAGAGAATATGGTACTAAATGAAAACAACAAAATACAAAGATCATAATAATCTTCTTTTATATACTTTCCCTCATCTTCTCCGCTTACATACTCTACATTTATTTCATGATTGAATTCTTTGTATATATTATATACTATCCCATAATTATCTAAGCCCACATCTAATAAATTACCTCTGAATATTTCATTTTCCATATTTATAAATACTTCTTTTTTATTCATAGCATCGCCTCCTTTTTTTGTATTTATTTCCGTAATAAGTAAATGCTTTATATATGATATGTTCTCTAATAATAAAAAAAATCCTTCAATTTAATGAAGAATTTTAAGTGACTTTATTTTATCATAATAATTGAGCATAAAACCCGCAGTAGTTCTTTGTGCTTCTTTTATTATACATGAAGCTATTTTTTGATATCTATCATATGTTTTTTTTATATTTAAATTTTTTATATAGGTACTGTTCGCCATTACTGCATTATTTCTTATATAATCTTCTAAGTGTTCATATCTTACCACTTTATCATACGCTATAAAAGAATAATCAGACAAGAGTCTTCCTATAATCCACAATTCAAATTTTCTGTGACTTTTTAAGAGTCTGTTATTAACATGTTGAGGTACTGTTACATCCTGAATTAAATGGCATGCAGCTCCAAAATAAAAATTTGCTTTCTCCACATTATTATCTTTAGCCATATAAATAGACTTACTATAATATTTTTTGCACTCAGTAAGAGCATCTGAAAATCCATACAGACCTCTTCCCTTACTTACATGATAAAAATGATTTGAACTTTTAAAATCCTGGTCTGCCCAGGTAACACCTGAATTCAGACTAGATATATTTTTTCTAAAATAATTAGATTGCACTTCATATCCATCATTTTTTAATATTTCTATAGCTCTGATCATTATAAATTTATGAGCGGTACAATTAGTTTTCATTATCTTCTTTTTAAGTGGATTCACTGCAAAAAATAATTTTCTTACTGCTCCACCGTAGGTTCTTTCAAATTTTTCCTTCATCTTGAGATTATCTCCCTCTTTCTAAACAATATTAATTAATCTCTTCTAGCTTTGAGAATTAATATAATAATTAAAACAATAAATATAATAAGATAAATATAAATATTATTGTAATCTTTTAAATTCTTTATAGAATTAAACTTTCCCTTATCTATACTATACAAGTATCCATTACTGCTATCAAGTATTAATAAACTTTTATTATATAGTTTTATGCTTTTTATTGCAGAAGTTTTATTAAATACAATTTCTTTTTTCGCTACTTTAGGATATTTAAAACTATATAATAGATTATCTATCTTATCATAAAAAAATATACAATTTTTTTCACCTATATTTCCTGATTTATCCACTACAGCACTTCCTAGACTTGAAACCTTATTATATTGATAAACAGGTGAAGGCGGATTCATATTAGGATGATTTTCAAGTAAAAATCCCAGGTTGTTTTTTCCCTTAAATTTAGGAGATGTAATTGGATCTCCTCCACTATAATCAGGCCATCCGTACCAAAATTCCTTTTTTATTTCATATATATAATCATTATCACCCATGATTGGTCTGGATCCCCTATTCTCCATTCCTCCTACAACACATATAAGTTTGTTATCTGAATCAAAATCCATTGCTGTAACATTTCTTATACCCCATGCAAAAGTACTTCCTTTTTTAGTATTTAAGTTATAAACTGCAATAGATGCATTACCTGGAAAGTGAGCAGGAACTACTTGTCCTTTAATACTCTTTGTTCCATAACTTTGAAATGCACCTGTTTTGCCATTCAAAGAATTTATACCTTTTAAAGTTATATCTCTGGAAGTTATGTCATGAGCATAAGGTTCATTAATCTTCCAATTATTATCTTCTCCTACTATACCCGAATTAGTCGCAGCTCCTATGGAAACAAAAAGATCATCTCCATTTACTTTTACAATACTTTTATTATAATCTCCATAATTTGGAATTCCTGATGCAAATTGACTATTATTTTTATTTTTTATATTATAACAATATATTTTATCTTTAGAAGAATAATATAATTTACCATCTTTATAATCTATACTTGTTATATTAAAATTAGGATTTTCGATTACATCATAGCTTTTACCATCCTTTCCTATAAACTGAATCTTGGAATTATATGCTATGTAGTAATTTCCTTCATTATCCCATGTGAAATCCACTGATTTCTTTAGATTTTTATATTTTATACTGTAACTTAAATTTTTGTTCTCTATTTTCAAATTCACACAAGTATTTTGTTTATAAAAATATAATTTAGCTGCATATACAAAGATGCATACACTTACTATAATAAGTAATATTTTAAATACTTTTTTCATTTTATACAATCTCCTAACTTTATAACTCATAGAATATGTATATTTAAAATTATAGTTATATATGAATATATCTTTTTTTAACATCATATTTATTTATTAATTCTATATATTTAGGAGTTGTTTATGAAAAGAGACAGATTTTTAAAGAGTTCACTTATTTTAATTTGTTCAAACTTGATTACAAGTATATTTGCCTTTATATTCTCTATTATACTTTCAAGATACCTAGGTGCTGAAGGTATGGGACTATATGATCTGATAATGCCTATATATGATCTGTTTATATGCCTCATCTGTGGAGGTATGGTAACATCCATATCGAAAGCATCTGCTGTTTATTTTGGAAAAGATGATTTTTCAAATTTAGATGGTTCAATTTCAGTATCATTGCTTTTTGATTCCGTATGGTCTCTTATAATAATATGCTTCGTATTTGTAAATGCTAAATACATAGGTATGAATATAATAGATGACATAAGGGCAGTACATGCTATTCAAGTAATTTGTCCAGCTATGTTTTTCATAGCACTATCATGCATATTTAAGGGATATTTTTATGGTACATCCGATGTTAAAATTCCAGCACTTATAGATGTAGTTGAAAAATTTCTAAGGATAATCATAATAACAAATATAGTGAGTGCATTTACATTAAAGGGTGTAAATAAAACAGTAACTGCAGCTTATTTAACACTTGCTTTTGGGGAACTCATAAGTCTAGTTGCACTTTATTTTTTCTATAAGTTAAAACGGAGAAAACATTTAAGGGCACTAGATTACAACGTAGACAAATTCCAACTTTTATTTAATGTTTTAATTGTATCATTTCCTCTATGTTTAAATGGATTTTTGTCTACAGGAATATCTGCCGTATCTGGACTTACTATTCCAAGAAGACTTGTATCTTCTGGTATAGATTACAATCTAGCTCTTTCTATGATAGGTAGATTCAAGGCTATGGCTTTTAGTATAGTATTCTTTCCAACTACTATACTAAATTCCATATCAATAGTTTTAATCCCAGATCTATCTGAAAAAATAAGCAGTCGGGACTATTTTGCAGTGGAAAATAGAATATCTCAAGTTTTAAAAGTTTCTATAATTCTAGGTATAATAACCATGGTTATATGCCTTTGCATTCCAGATTATTTGGGACAATTATTCTATAAGAGAAATGATATTGGAAATTATATAAAATTCGCTTCTCTTTGCGCCCCTGTAAGTTTTGTTTCAGCTGCAAGTTTTTCCATATTAAATGGAATAGGCAAACAAAATATACTTCTCAGGAATTCTCTTATAGTATCAGTTGAGGAACTTATATTAATATATTTTTTAACTGGAATACGTTCAATAAATATATACGGTTGTGGAATAAGTCTTATTCTTACCTCACTTACAAGTTTAATCTTAAATATGCATGAAATAAAAAAAGAAGGTTTCTATAATCCACTATAGAAACCTTCTTCTCTATCTTATTTTTGAAACTATGAATTTAGGAATACATCTAGTCAATTTTCTAGGCATGCTGTTTAAATCTTTTTTTGTTATTCCACCTATAATTGCCAGTATAAATACATAACTCAATGCTCCTATTAAAATTGCTATAATAGTAGAAACTGCATTTGCAATATATCCAGGTCTTATTAATTGTATCAATATATCCAATACGTAGTATATAAAGAATACCACTATACCCATAAATATAGAAGAAATAACAGGCTTAACAGCATGTCCAAGCATGCTTATATGTATGCTAAGTGACTTCTTAATCATTCTATGATTTAAAACTATAGGTACCAAATATCCTATTACACTTCCACCAACGGCTCCAAGTATATTTATTCTTGGAATTGCAATAAGCATATAATTGATACCTATCTTACATGCGATACCAATAACCGAATATATTGTAGCTGAATATAATTTCCCTATTCCCTGCAGTATGGTAGTCTGTATCTGCATAATAGCCATAAGTACAAGCACTATGGAACCACATGCCATTATATAAGCTCCACCCCTGAATTTCAGTAGATTAAATATAGGACCACTCAAAATAGCAAGTCCTGCAGCACATGGAATTGATATCAAAAAACACAGCCTAAAAGAATAATTTATACTATGCTTCACTTTATTTTCATCTCTAACAACAGCAGCTGCAGAAATAGCTGGAAGTATTGCCATTGTTAGAGATGAAATAATAGCAATAGGTACATTCATAAGTTGCTGATACTTGGTAAGATATCCATATAATATCATGGCACCATCACTTGTAAATCCTCCTACTACAAGCCTTGATGTAGTATTTATTACATCTACTATGTTACCGGCATAGGTCATTCCTACACATATTGTTATGGGAATTCCATAATTTATTATTTTTCTCAAGAGCTGTTTGTTACTAAACCTTCTTTTATGTTCATTTAAATTATCTTTATCTCTAAAACTTCTATTGTTATTGTAACAAAACATTAAAAATGCAGCTGAAGCCAAGGCTCCCAGTGAAGTTCCTATAGTGCTTCCTGCTATACCCGCTTCTACTCCGTACCTTATAAGATAAGCTGCAAAAGCTATAGAAAATACAATATTTAAAGTTTGTTCTATAACCTGTGAAACTGCAGTTGGTGTCATATTTCCCCTGCCTTGAAAATATCCTCTGTAAGATGAAGATACAGATGTAAACAAAATGGCTGGAGACAATGACACAAGGGATAAATATGCTCTTCTATCAGTTAATTTTGCAAGCGGAAATGCAAACACAATTAACATAACAGACATAAATATACCTACAAGGACAAGAACAGCTCTAGCTATTTTAAAGCCCCGTGCAGCATCCTTGTAATTTCCTGTAGCTGTCAGTTCTGATATAAGTTTTGATATGGCAACAGGTATTCCCGAATTGGTCAGCACAAATACAAAAGCATATATTTGGTAGGATGCTCCATATATTCCGTAACCGACTCCACCAATTATAGCAATTAAAAGAGGCACATATAACAATGATATAACTTTTGTAAGCATCCCTGCTGCTGAAAGTATGGCAAAACCTTTAGTTGTTGATTGTTCTTTCATATTAAAGACTCCCTACCCAAAGCTAGAATTTTTCAAAAATATCTTTTCTTATTTTTTTAAATACAGGAGGCAAAGCTGCAGTTATAGTCTTATTTTCCATATAATTTAATTTTTCATCACAATTTTTAAAATTTAACTTATAGGCATATAAATATTGATAATTTAAACCATATTTATTATAAAAAAAGCTGTTAATTTTTGTCTCTCCATATTTTCTATCTCCTATAATTGGATTTCCAAGATGAGCCAAATGAGCTCTAAGTTGATGACTCCTACCTGTAATTAAATCCAATTCCACAAAAGAATACAAACCACAGGTTTTTATCATTTTAACTTTCATGGAAATCTCCTTTGTATCTTTTCCAGGACTATTATATATCTCTGATATATTTTCTAAATTATCCTTGCATATGTATGCCTTGTATATACCATCTTTTATATTGCCTTTTACTATTGCCTGATAGTACTTACTTACAGTTCTGTCTCTTATCATCTCATTTAAAAGCTTGAGTGACTCATAGTTTTTGCCATAAATAACTATTCCTGAAGTATTTCGATCCAATCTATTACAGGGAGATGGGGTAAAAGTTACTGATTCATTTGGAATGTAATCTCCCCTATCATATAAATGTGACAATACATAATCTGTCAAAGTAGGATCTTTACTTTTGCTGTCTGAATGTACAAGTACTCCAGGCCATTTTTCAACTAACAGCATATTTTCATCTTCATATATAATCTTCAAAAAGCTATTGTCTATGCTCTTAAATTCACTTTTTTCCTTCTTAGAAGTAATATAGTTTGCCTCCACTGTATCTCCTTCTTCTAAAAAGTACTTTTCTTTTCTCTTTTTCCCATTTACTTTAATATCGCCTTTTCTTATAGCCTTATATATAGCACTCAAAGGGACGTCTTTCAGCCACTTTCTTAAAAATTTATCAAGTCTCTGACCTGATTCATTTATTCCTATTTCAATTTTCATTCACTCACTCCTATAAGAATATAAAAATATGTATCATTTTTCCCTAACTAATTAATTATATAATAACAATCTAATTGAAATCAACATAATTCTACATTAGTTCTATAAAATATAAAAAATATACTTAAATATGGTACTTTAAGTATATTTTTTATATTAATTATTTTAAAAAGTCATATACTGCCTGACATTGTATAGCCACACCAATTGGCAGGCATCCTTCATCTATATCAAACAAGTTGCCATGAGCTGGATTAGTTATACCCCTACTCTCATTTCTACTTCCCAAATAATAAAATGCCGATGGTCTGTTCATAGAAAAATATGCAAAACTCTCCACTCCCATACTTGGATTCTTTAAGTCTACTATATTTTCATCACCTATTATCTTGGAAGCTGAAGAAACTATATTCTTAATTACAGTATCATCATTATATAAACAAGGATAACTCTCTTCTATTTCTATTTCACAGCTTCCCCGCATAGACTTTACTATTCCCTCAGTTACTTCTCTAAGTCTTTTTTTAACATATTCCCTGTGTTCAGTTTTCATAGTTCTTATTATTCCTGATATAGTTAATTCAGTTGGTATTATATTCTGAGCTGTTCCACCATGTATTGAGCCTACAGTAATTAAAGCACCATCTGTTGGTGGAATTTCCCTACTTATTATTTCTTGCAGTGCAACTACAACATAACTTCCCATTACAATGGGATCGATACCCATATTAGGTCTGGCTCCATGAGCTCCTATTCCCTTTATTTTTATATTAAATGGATTAGATGCTGCATTCACAACTCCATATCTAACTCCTATTTTGCCTACATCTATTCCTTCTTCCACATGGAGTCCTATCACCCTGTCTACATGAGGATCTTCAAGTATTCCTTCTTTTATCATTATCTTGGCTCCACCACTTGTTTCTTCCGCAGGTTCAAAAAATAATTTTACATTTCCATTCAATTGATCTTTTATGCTGTTTAATATCTTTGCAACTCCGAGAAGTATTGTAGTATGTGCATCATGTCCACATGCATGCATTTTTCCTTTCTCCTTAGATGCATAATCGCATTTTTTCATATCTTGAAGAGGTAATGCATCCATGTCAGCTCTCAAGCCTATAGTTTTACTTCCATTTCCCCTTATTATTGCACATATTCCTGAACCGGCAGATTCAACATATTCTATATTCTCTTTATCTAAAACGTCTTTTATTTTTCCTTGAGTTCTGTAAAGCTCATAATCAAGTTCAGGATGCATATGAATATCCCTTCTAACCTTAACTAATTCATCTTGCATATTTTTGGCGATTTTTAAAAAGTCTAAATTCATTTAACTACTCCTCCTAATTGATTTTTATTTCCATCCTATTTCTATTACATCTCCTTGAGAAAGTTCATCATAGTATCCTGCGTTTTTTCCATTTAAATGAAGATATAATTCACCTTTTGAGCTAGATAGGTCAAATTCTATATGGTTAAATATATCAACAAATATATATTTTTTCTTTCCTTTTAGTTTTATATTTTGTCCATTTGCAGTCAATGTAATTTCATTATAATCTTCTTCATCATTTTTTACACTGTCAACAACAATTTCTGATTTTTCTTTAGGAACTCTGTATATTCTATCTCCTTCTTCAATTACATATTCATCTTCTAATTTATTACCGTTTAGATAATAGATAAAATCATCTTCTAAATCCACAAAATATTTTTTATAATCTTCTAAAGTTCTAGGATATATTATATCAACTCTAGCATTTTCTCTAATAAATGTATTGAGTTGGGATTTTTTATTATTTATATATAGTACAGGTTCTAGACTATATATTATATTATTTATAAAAAAACTTACAGAATATATATTGTCAATATAGTCTTTAACTCTAGGTTCTGCATTTTTTCCATTTATAGAATACTTAAGTTCTATATTATCTCCTTCCCTAACTTCTTCGTCAATACTCTTTTTAACTCCATTTATAAATATTGAAGCATTGGAACCCATTGTACCAAACGCCACTCTCTTTATATCATTTAAAATAAACCTTATGTTCTTTCCATTTTTCGCTATTAAAACTTTTGGATTTACACCTGCCTGCATCATAACATCCATAACAGTATGCCTATGAGAATTAAACAAACTTATTATAGTATCATTTAAAATAACGTCGATAAAATCATGTCCAAGTTTTCTTATAGAAACAAGTGCAATACCAAGTACCGTTACCCCTGTGCTTTCAAGAGAATTATCCATACATACACAATCACTTACTGAATTTCTACCTTTTATTGCTATTCTCTGCATTGATAAATTTAGATTTTTAGATAAAAATTCTTGAAGTTTAGGGGTATGTGCTCCACCTCCTACTAAAAATACAGCATTTGGTGGCTTGTCTCCATTCAGACTTATTATCTTTGAAGATATTTCATCTGATATTTTTTTTACTACAGGAGATATAAGTTGTATGACTTCTTCGCCAGATATTTCATTTTCAATTCCAATAACATCTTCATATTTTATCTTTTTCTCTAAGCTACATTGTTTTTTTATTATTTCCGCAGTATTAAAATCCACTAGATAATTCTTAGCTATTATTTCTGTAACTTCATCTCCAGCTTTAGAAATCATTCCATATGCACTTATGGTATTATTGCTACTTATGGCTATATCAGAAGTTCCTGCCCCCACATCCACAAGAGCTAAATTAAGAAGTCTTAATTTTTGTGGGACAGCAGCCTCCATAGCTGCTATAGGCTCCAGAGTCAAGCTTATTACTTGAAGATCAACCTTTTCCATAACGGAATACAGGCTGTCAACTACAGATCTTGGAAGAAATGTGGCAATAACTTCTACAGAGATATTTTCTCCTTTTTGTGATAGTAAATTTCCTATCAAATATCCATTTAGATAATAATTTTGTACGCTATACCCTACACAATACAATCTTCCATCAGTATCCTTATTAACTATATCTTCTGCTGACTTCACTGCCGTTAATTCCAGACTTCTTATAGTATCTTTATCTATTTCACTGTCATAATCAATTTCCATATCCTCTTTTGATAGTACAGTTCTTAAAAATCTACCTGCTGCTGCTATAACCACTTTTTCCATTTTCATATTCAAATCTTCTTCTATTTTTTGTTTAACTTCATTTACAGTATTTGATACAAGTTGTATGTCATGTATTTGACCATCTACCATTGCTCTATCTTTATGTTCAATACAATACTCCGATATCACATTAAATTTTTTATTTTTCACAATTCCAGCTATTCCTATTACTGTACGTGTTCCTATATCTAATGCAAATATTATATCCTGTGAATTAAGGTCGGCAATCATACTATTTACCCCTTTTTTCGTAATTTAAAAGCTCATATTCTTAGAATATGAGCCTAATAAAATTATATAACATTAATATTAAACATTCAATGATGCTGTTTTATGCCAGCTTTAAAACTCCATCGTTTTCTTTTATATAAGGAAGTGTCTTCAATATTTCATACTCATATAAATATTTCTTGTCTAGATTTTCTTTTATTCCTATTTCATTAAGGCAAACTATATTGCACCATATATCTACAAAATCCTGCTTTGTTATAAAATAAGTATTTATATTGTCTTTTATTACAAATCCACTCTTGAAATTTTCTATTACTTTTATATTTTCTATCTGATTGTTTGACAGGGAATCACATACATCATCCCACATTTTTTTAAATGCTATCATTCAATATATCCTCCTAAATCAATATTGTTTTTATAAAACGTATACATTATGTCTATAGTATAACATATATGTTTAATATTTTAAATAACCATATTAAAATCATTTAATAGTATAACTTATATTTTATAATTTGTTTACATTTATTTTAATTGACATAATATTTTTAACGTATACTAGATTATGCTTTTGCTAAAATCTATTATTCATTAATAAACATTTCATCTAAAAATCTGGATTGATTTTTTGGTTTTCCACATATACTTTCAGCTGAAAATATATAGAGATTATCTATAGCCCTTGTAATTGCGACATAGAAAAGTCGTCTTTCCTCTTCCAGTGATTTTGGAATACTATTTACATGTGGAATTATTTCCTCATTGCAGTTTATTATAAATACATTATCAAACTCCATACCCTTTACTCCATGAATACTACTTAAAATTACAGCATTGTCAAAATCAACACTCTCATTTATACTATTTGAAAACTTTTTCACATGTTCTAAAAATTCACTTATGTCATTGAATTTTTCAGAACATTTTTTAAACTCCCATAATATATTTTCATATTCAGCAATATCAATATTGTTCTTTTGGCATAATTTTTCAAGATAATTTATATATCCAATTTTGTATACTATAGTGTCTATAACTTTATTTAAAGACATTTTCTTAAATCTTGATACAATTTTTTTCAATTTTAATATCTTTTTTATCTGAAAAACAGAAGTATTTCTTATGTTGCTTAAAACATCAAAACAATTTTCTCTATATGGATACTTTTTAACTTTTGCTATATTGATTTTACTAATATATCTATAGGGTTTGTTTATTATATTTGAAAAACTATCTGTATCGTATTCCTTTATAGAAATATTTAAATAATCTATTATATCCATGCATATAAAATGTTCAAAGAAATTATAACTTCCATTTAAAAACTTAAATTTGATATCCTTCTTTAAAAAATCATCTATTATATTTCTTGATTCTATGCTGGTTCTATATAAAATTGCAATATTTCTATAATCGTATTTATTGGAATCTACAATTTCTATTATTTTTGTTGAAATATAATTTGCCTCATCACATTCTCCTTTAAAGTTAAAGAATTCTATTTTCCCTGAAAATTTCTTGTTGGCATTTATACTTTTTAAATTTCTATTCTTATTGTTCATTATAAGATTTTTAGAAAGTTCCACAACATTTTTCACACTTCTATAATTCACATTTAAAAAAAGCTTCTTTCCTCCATTAAAATATCTATCAAAATCCACCATGTAACCTGGATTAGATCCTCTAAATCCGTATATGCACTGATCTTCATCACCTACTGCAAATATTGAATTGTCTGAACAAATAAGTTGCAGCAATTTCAACTGAAGTTCGTCACAATCTTGAAATTCATCAACCAGCACATACTTAAATGTTTTTCTATACCTATTTAAAATATTTTCATTATTTATAAATAATCTTTTGGCTTGTAACTGTATATCATCAAAATCCAGTAAATTATTTTTGAGCTTATATTTTTCATAGCTGTTGAAGCAATGAATAAAAACATTTTTATCAGTTTTGCTTTTAAAAGTATCAATACTTGAATTTTTATTTTTTAACATGGATATATCATTTAGTATCTCTCTAATTTTCTGCTTTGGGACACAATCCAAATACATTTTTAATACATTCTTTATAATTCTAAAACTGCAATCTTCTTCTATTATATTTATACTGTGTTTGTATTCTAATAATATTTTATAAAATAGAGAATGGAATGTTCCAAAGAAAGGTATCTTGTCTTTATATTTTGAAATAGCTAAATATCTGTTTTTCATATTATGTGCAGCTGATTTGGTAAATGTTATTACTACTATATTAAATGGATTCACTTTCATATCTTCTATTAAATGACATACTCTATTTATAATAACAGTGGTTTTTCCCGAACCTGGTGGTGCACATACTTCTACATTAGTATGTGCAGTATAAACAGCTTCTCTCTGTTTTTCATCAAGTTGATTATCTTTAAACATAAATATAAATGCCCTCCTATAATATATGTAATCCATTAGGCTGTTGTGCTATTGTATTAACTACACTAAAGTATTACAATGTGTATATACAAAATTATTGACATATGAGGAATAATTAAAACATAATTTAGAGGAGATTATTATGAACTACGTAAAAAATTCTGACGTAAGAAACAGTAGAAATCTTACTATGTTAGTAGATTTTTATGAACTGACTATGGGAAATGGCTATTTGGAAAGCAATATGGGAAATAGAATTGCCTATTTTGATATGTTCTTTAGAAAGATACCTGATGATGGTGGCTACTGTATTATGGCTGGAGTTCAACAAATAATAGAATATTTATCTAACTTAAAGTTCACTAAAGATGATATTAACTATTTAAGGGAAAAGGGTGGCTTTTCAGAAAAGTTTTTAGACTACTTAGAAAATTTTAAATTCACCTGCGATGTATGGGCAGTACCTGAAGGATATCCTGTTTTCCCAAATGAACCTCTCGTAACAGTAAGAGGACCTGCAATTCAAGCTCAATTTATAGAAACAATGATACTTCTCACAATAAATCATCAAACCCTTATAGCTACAAAAGCAAATAGAATATGCAAAGCAGCTAAAGGAAGACCTGTTATGGAATTTGGTTCAAGACGTGCTCAAGGATATGATGGTGCAGTATATGGTGCAAGAGCTGCTGTCATAGGTGGATGTGACTCTACTGCCTGCACTATATCGGAGCAGATGTTTGGAATACCTGCTGTAGGTACTATGGCACACAGTTGGATACAACTTTTTTCATCTGAATATGAATCCTTTAAAACATGGGCTAAAATTTCACCAGATAATTGTGTGCTTCTAATAGATACTTATAATGTGTTAAAATCCGGACTTCCAAATGCCATAAAGGTATTCAATGAAGTTCTTCTGCCCATAGATAAAAAACCTCTAGGTATAAGAATAGACAGTGGAGATATAACTTATTTAACTAAAAAATGCAGAAAAATACTAGATGATGCTGGTTTTGACTATGTTAAAATAGTCATTTCAAATTCTCTGGATGAATTTATTATAAGAGATGTACTTAATCAAGGAGCTTGCATTGATTCTTTTGGAGTTGGAGAAAGACTTATAACTGCAAAATCAGAACCAGTATTTGGAGGAGTATACAAGTTATCCGCCATAGAAGATGAACATGGAAATATAATTCCAAAAATAAAAATAAGCGAAAATGAAGAAAAAATAACTAATCCAGGGTTTAAAAAGATTTATAGAATATATGATAAAACTGAAAATAAAGCTATAGCAGATTTAATAACCTTAAGAGATGAAAAAATAGATACTTCAAAACCTATAGAAATATTTGATCCTGTATTTACATGGAAAAAGAAAAAATTTAAAGACTATTATATAAAAGATCTTATGGTAAAAATATTTGATAAGGGAAATTTAATGTATAAAAGTCCAGATGTAATGGATATAAGAAATTCTGTAAAAGAGGAAACTGAAAAAATGTGGCCTGAAGTTTTAAGATTTGAAAATCCGCATCCTTATTATGTAGATCTTTCAAAGCAGTTATGGGATTTAAAACATGAACTTCTTCATAAACATTCTAAAATCTATGAAGAATAATATCATAAAACTGGAACTCCATATTATTTTATGGAGTTTCGGTTTTATGATATTTTATTATATCTACAAATCTTTTTACCACAAGAGCTGTAAATCCCCATATAACATACTCTTTGTATTCATAAAAATAATCCTGAACTTTTCCCTCTCTAAACTTGTAATTTTTCCCGCCATTTATAAGATGATATGGAAAACTTTCATCACTCTTTTGAATTATAGGTAATTCATGCATCTCTGGTTCATTATTTATAAAAAATTTCAGAGGTACTTTAAAAATATGATCAACTTCAGCTTGGCTTGGCACTATTTCTGCATTTTCATCTAATTTAGATACAAATGGAAATATTATAAAATTAAATGGTGTAACTACATAGTCCATATCGCCAATAAAATGTATGTCCTTTCTATTTAGACTTAACTCTTCCATTGTTTCTCTTATAGCTGTCTGTCTTGGGATTTCATTTTTTTCTATTTTTCCTCCAGGAAGACATATGTCTCCCGGTTGATGAGACAATTTAAAAGATCTTACTTCAAATACTATATTAGGATTATTCTGTTCACCAGTTAAAAGCAGCATAACTGATGCCTTTTTAAAATTTCCTATTATGCCTGGTTTTCTACTCTTAAATATACTATATATTTTATCCATAATATACACATTTCCTTCCATTTTATATTATATTTATTAATAATATATTAATTTGACATATGACTTAAGACAAGTCCTCTTCTTCAATTGTAAAATATATTTCTTAATGATATACTTTTACTGTTATATTCATAGTATAATATTATTTAACATAATTATATACATAAATCTAAGTAAATGGAGTGAGCTTCGTTGATTAAAAATAAATTTTACATATTTATTGCATTTATAATTGTTATGATTCTTAACATCAATGTATATGCCAAAGAGCCTGAAAATTCAGCTCAAGTAAAAATATATGGTGAATCAGCTATTACTGTGGACATGCAGACCGGAGAGATTATATATTCTAAAAATATAGATAATAGAATGTACCCTGCTAGTACAACCAAGCTTTTAACAGCTTTAATTTTATCTGAAAGCAAACAAAAAAATATCCCTTTGAAATATACTAAAGGTGCAAAATCACAACCAGCTGCTTCATTAAATGATGATATACACTCCATAGATATTGGAGACACAATGACTGCTTCTTCTGCAATGGATGGTTTATTAATGTATTCTGCAAATGATATAGCATATATGATAGCTGAAAATGTATCCAAAGATGTTCCGTCTTTTGCAGATCTTATGAATAAAAAAGTTAAAGAATTACACTTAAAAAACACACATTTTGTAACTCCAAATGGACTTCACAATAAAAATCACTATTCAAGTGCCTATGATATGAGTATCATAGCAAAAACCGCATTTAAAAATCCCTGGATAAAAGAAACTATGGGAAAATCATCAACTACTATAAAGACTTCAAAAGGAGTAAGCTTTACATTTAAAAATAGAAACAAGCTGCTGGGAAAGGATGGCTGCATAGCTGGAAAAACTGGATATACTGTTCCCGCTGGAAGATGCCTTGTAACAGTTTATGAAAGATCAGGTAGAAAAATACTTGGTGTTGTCATGAAATCAATCTATGATCCAAAAGACACTTATGTATTTAACGATATGGAAAAAATAATAAATTGGAGTTATGCTGCAAAACCAACTATATTACACACAAAAAATTCAATTGTTGAGCAAAAGAGTATAAAATATAAGCCTTTAGGTTTTGGACCAAGTATTAAAATATCCGTACCTTTAAAAGTATCTGATAATGTTACTTATTATGAAAATAGTGTAAATAAAAATGAATTAAAAGAATCCATAAATCTAAGCTCTATAGATTCATCCAATTTAGAAGGCAAGAAACCTATAGGTACTTTACAGATAAAAGAACGTGACAGTTTAAAAAAGTATTCTCTTTACTCTGGGTTATCGAGAAAATACATTATGAAAAAAAGTCTTCCAATATATATATCTACTATAATTATACTTGCGATCATTGCACTTGTGATCAGAAGAATCATAATTCATAAAAGACAAAGACTTCGTAAATTTTATAGATATAGATAAGATATTTTCAAATCACAGTATATGCTATAATATTTATATAAACCTAATATTGATTTTATGCAGGAGGCGATATTGTGAAAATGGAATTTTATGGTGCAGCTGGATGTGTTACAGGTTCATCTCATCTATTAAAAATTAAGGATAAAAATATACTGCTTGATTGTGGTTTATATCAAGGTAAGGATGAAAATGAGCGTGGAAATGCTACCTTTAATTTTGATCCCAAAATAATTGATTATGTAATTTTAAGTCACGCACATATAGATCACAGTGGCAGAATCCCCCTTCTTTATAAACAAGGTTTTAAAGGATCTGTAATATGTACGGATGGAACAAAAGACTTATGTAATATAATGTTAACAGATAGTGCTCATATAATGGAATCTGATACAGAATGGAAAAACAGAAAAAGAATAAGACAAGGTATCTCCACTCCATTAGAACCTCTATATACTGTAAAACTTGCCCAAGTTTCCATGTATCTTTTTAAATCCTATCCTTATGAGCAATGGATAGAACTATTTGATGGCTTTAAATTAAAATTTAAAGATGCAGGACATCTGCTTGGTTCAGCCATAGTGGAAATGATCATAACTGAAGATACTAAAGATACTAAGATCGTATATACAGGTGATCTGGGAAATAATCATTTACCTATTTTAAGAGATCCTTCAAATGTGGATTATGCTGATTATGTAATTATGGAAAGTACTTATGGAGACAGACTTCATTCGAATTCATCTAGTGAAATGAAAAATTTATCACAAATTATAATTGATACTTTTAAAATAGGTGGAAATGTAATAATTCCTTCTTTTGCAGTAGGACGTACTCAGGAAGTTATCTATTCATTAAATAACTATATTTCAGAAAACGTTTTAAATAAAATAAAAGTTTATGTGGATAGTCCCCTTGCTTCTGAATCGACTTCTATATTTTCAAGATATGAAAAATACTATGATAGTGATGCAAAAAAACTTCTAGAAAAAGGTATCAATCCCCTTAGATTTGACGGATTAACTTTCGTAAGATCACCAGAAGAATCTATGAAATTAAACAAGGTAAATCAAGGCGCCGTAATTATATCCGCCAGTGGGATGTGTGAAGCTGGCAGAATAAAGCATCATTTAAAGCATAATCTTTGGAGAAAAGAATGTTCTATTGTATTTGTAGGATATCAAGCCGAGGGAACTCTTGGAAGAAAAATAGTAGATGGAGCTAAAAGAATAAAAATATTCGGTGAAGAAATAGCTGTAAACGCCAAAATATATAAGCTTGAAGGTTTATCCGGACATGCAGATAGAGATGGATTATATAACTGGCTGTCAAATTTTAAAGTTAAACCAGAGAAAGTAATACTTGTACATGGTGAAAAACACTCTTTGGAAAGTTTTAGTAATTTTTTAAATCTAAAAGATTACTCAACTTTTATAGCTCATGCAGGAGATACTTTTATTCCAGGGATAATTCCACAAAAATTCAGCATAGTTAGAAATAAAATATTATCCATAATAAATTCTATAGAAGACCTGGATTCCTTTAACAGAGAAGCTCTAATAGAAAAAATAAGTTCTGAAATTAAAAATATATAAAAAAAGGGGCTATCACACTAAAAATTAGTACGACAGCCCCTTTTTTATTCTTTAATTAAATTTTTAATCCGGGTACTGATACCTGAAGATAAATTTGAAAGTTTTTGTGAAGCATCCGCTATTTCTGATGAAGATGAAGATATGCATTGTGAATCTTGTGAAATTTTTTCTATTCTCTGTAGTATTTCACTATTGTCGTTTAAAGTTTCATTAAATGATTTTTTAGTTTCATCTATAAGATTTGGAACTATAGTAATTGAATTTATAATATCCTCAAATGAAATTATAGTATCATTTGCTGCTTCAGCTTGATTCTCCAATAGCGATCCAACTTCATTTGAATTATCAATAACATCTTTTGTTTCATTAATTATAGATCTAACTAGGTTAGAAACTCTTTCCGATGAATTTTTAGATTTTTCTGCTAATTTTCTTACCTCATTTGCAACTACTGTAAAGCCCTTTCCATTCTCTCCTGCTCTGGCAGCTTCTATGGAAGCATTTAGTGCTAAAAGATTGGTTTGTTGAGATATTCCTGATATAACGTCAGTTATTTTTCCTATTTCAGACACTGTATTAGATAAACTATTTATTTTATTCATGACTATATCAAAAGAGCCCTTTATATTTACTATATATTTTATAAGTTCATATATTTTATCTTCTCCTTCTTTTGCATTCAATGTACTATCTTTAGTATTCTTGGATATCATTAATAATTTTTGTTCTATCAAGTCAACTTTATTTTTTAAATCTTCAATTAAAGTAACTACATTTACTATTTCATCACATTGTAAACTTGTATCTTTGGATATATTCTGTATAGAACTTGCTACTTTATTGGAAGATGATTCAATAGTCTTTGACATATTAAATATGTTGTTAATAGCTGTTTTGGATTCTTCTGAATCCATATTGGAGTCTATATTAATTAAATTATTTCCACTGCAAGATATGTCTTTTACATCTTGATTTATAGGTTTGCCTATACCAAAAGCTATAATTATACATACAACTGCTATTATTGCCAGACATATTATAAAATTACTATTATTTATATTGCCTGTATAACTTAGAAAACAGTATACAATACCTATAATTACTATAGGTATAACTGAAAAACATATGCACATCAATCTGTGTCTTTTCTGCATCTTTTTATACTTACCTCCACATGTTACTGAATTTTATACATATATATTATACCAAAAGTACATGATATTTAAAATCATCTTGACACCCAAACTCCATTATTATATGATTTAATTGAGATTAAGATTAATTTTAACCTTTCGTCTTTTGGATGAGAGGTTTTTACTTTAAAAATAATAGGAGTGAAGCTAATAATGACTAAAGTAAGAACAAGATTTGCACCAAGTCCAACAGGTTATATGCATGTTGGAAATCTACGAACTGCCTTGTATGCTTATTTGATAGCAAAACACGATGGTGGAGATTTTATACTTAGGATAGAAGATACTGACCAGGAAAGATTGGTAGAAGGTGCTTTAGATATAATTTATGATACTTTAAAAATAACAGGGCTAAAACACGATGAGGGTCCAGATATAGGTGGTCCGGTTGGTCCCTACATTCAAAGCAAAAGGACTAACATATATATGGAATACGCAAAACAGTTAATTGAAAAAGGAGAAGCTTATTACTGTTTTTGTTCAAAAGAAAGACTTGATGAACTTCATAAAAATGCAGAAGCAGCAAAACAAACTTATAAGTATGATAAACACTGTCTTCACCTTTCAAAAGAAGAAATACAAGAAAATTTAAATTCGGGAGTACCCTATATAATAAGACAAAACAATCCTGAAACTGGTACTACGATTTTTCATGATGAAATTTATGGAAACATATCTGTAGACAATTCAGAATTAGATGACATGATACTTATAAAATCCGATGGATTTCCAACATACAATTTTGCCAATGTTGTAGATGATCATCTTATGGGAATAACCCATGTTGTAAGAGGAAGTGAATATCTGTCTTCTTCCCCAAAGTATAATAGACTGTATGAGGCTTTTGGATGGCAAGTTCCAATTTATGTTCACTGTCCACCAATAATGAAAGATATTCATCATAAATTGAGTAAAAGAAATGGAGATGCTTCTTTCGAAGATTTAATAAAGAACGGCTATCTAAAAGAAGCAATACTGAATTACATAGCTCTACTAGGCTGGAATCCTGGAGGAGAAAATGAAATATATAGTTTAAACGAGTTGGTAAAAGCCTTTAATTACAAAAATATAAACAAGTCTCCAGCTATATTCGACGACGTAAAATTAAAATGGATGAATGGCGAATATATTAAAAAAATCAATATTGATGATTTTACTGAAATGGCAATGCCTTATTATAAAAAAATAATAAAAAAGGACTTGAATTTTAAAAAGATAAGTGAACTTGTTCAAACTAGAATTGAAGTACTACCTGAAATTTGTGATCTAATAGATTTCTTTCAGGATCTTCCTGAGTATTCGGCTGATATCTACGTTCATAAGAAGATGAAAACAACTTTTGAAAATTCACTTTTAACTCTTGAAAAAATCTTTCCAGTATTTGAAGCAATGGATAACTGGAATATAAAAAATATAGAAGATGCATGTATGAATCTAGTTAAGGAGCTATCTGTTAAAAACGGTATAGTCTTATGGCCTATAAGAACTGCCCTATCCGGGAAAAAATTCTCTGCTGGTGGTGCTTATGAAATTGGAGCTATAATAGGTAAAGAAGAATCTTTAAAAAGATTATCTATAGGAATTGATAAATTAAAAGCTGCTATTGAATAAAATAAAGGCTGCATGGAAAATATCTAATATATTTTCTATGCAGCTTCTTCTATTTTAACAACTGAAGCTTACTCCAAAAATCCGTATATTTTTTTTGCAGGTTTACTATCTTAAAATCCTTGTTTACAAAGGTTTGAGTAGTTTTGCCTTTAGCAATCAGTTTTCCTGTAGATTCATGTATTACCTTATAGTTAAGTATTATTTTAACTGGAGTTAGCTCTCCAATTGAAGTTTCAACTATTAATTCATCATCATACACTGATGGTCTTAAATACTTGCAGTATGTTTCAACAAGAGGCATGAGTATGCCTCTTTGTTCCATTTCATTATAGGTAATGTCAAGTTTTTTTATAAAATCTCCTCTAGCTACTTCAAACCAAATGTAGTAGTTAGAATGATAGGCTATCCCCATTTTATCTGTTTCAGCATATCTTACCTTTATCTTCGTAGTACTTGTATACATAAATAATAAATTACTCCTTTTTATACAGTATAATTATATTAATTCTCTTTTATTAAAATAATACTACTAAAACTTATAATAATATTATTATCAAACAAAACAAATCCATCATAAACTTTTTTAACAACACATTCTTTTATAAATTTAAATTTTCCCTGATTTATAGTTTCAATACTAATCTTTTTTCCAATATGAGAATTAAAATACTTTTCCATAGAAATACTCTCTACATTTGTATGTTTAGTATCATCTTCTTTAAAAGGAACATTTTTTAAGTATATTCCTGATATATTGCAAACTGGTAAAACGAAAATTTGATTTTGAGAATCTCTAATTCTCAAAATATTGTCATCTGCATATATCAAAAATACATTTTCCATTGTATTTAATGCTGGATATTTAAATGATATATCAATATATTTACTATAAAATTCAGATAAAAGATAGCTAATATGATTATGATAATCTTTTTTAGCAGAAGTTTCTTTAACTTTCATTTCTTTTTTGTCTTTTGCCAAACTGTCACCTGCAACTTTGTTCGATATCTTATTATCTTTGTCACTAATTTTTTTATCTTGATTTACTTCTCTTTTTTTGTTTTTAGATCCTATATCTTTTTCGGATAAAAAATTTTTCTCTAAAAAATCAAATAACTTTTTTCTATCCATTAATGGATCTTTATGATAATCATGAGAATGTTTTTGACCTTTCAAATGATTGTCAGGTTCTCCATGATCATTATAATGTCTTCTATATCTCTCTATTCGTCTCATATATTTTGGCAACATATATAGTGCAATCTGCATAAAATCATCTATATCATTATAGGATCTGCTCATATTAATACCTCCGCGTATATCAGTATACTATATGATATGGAATCATACACAAGCAGTTACACTACCTAATATTATAATTTCAATATTATTTTTTTAAATTCATAATGTGAGATCTACTTGCTCTTTTAGGAAGTATAGATGATCCCGGACCTCTTCTCTTAACTTCATCTTCATCTATTTTTAATTCTCTTGCTATAATTTTTCTTACTCTTGGCTGGCAGAACATGCCTTGACACATTCCCATTCCTGCTCTTGTACGTCTCTTTATGCCATCTATTGAATTAGTCTTTATAGGTCTTCTTAAGGCATCTAGGATCTCCGCTTCTGTAACCTTTTCACATCTACATATTATATGGGTTTTAGGATCTTCGGAATTAATATCCCCAACAAATTTTTCATCTTTTTTTACTATAATAGGCTTTCTATAAGAGTTAAATTCTTTATTTTTTTCTAACTTCATACCCATTTCTGATATAATATCCACTACTTTTAGAGCTATTGCAGGAGAAGATGTAACTCCTGGAGAATCAATACCTGCTACATTAACAAAGCCTTTAACTTCAGTTTCCTCTATTATAAAATCTTTTGTACTGCTAGTTGGTCTTACTCCTGCAAAAGATGTTATAGCTTTTTTCATATTAAAACCTGAAACTGATTTTTCAGCAGTTTTTACTATATATTCAAGCATTTCCTCATCGGTAGATACATCATTCCTGTCAGATACTTCTTGAGCATTTGGCCCAATCATAAGATTGCCATGATATGTAGTTGTTACCAATATTCCTTTTCCCTTTTCAGTTGGAACCTGAAATATAACACTATTGATCAAATAGGATTGATCCTTATTAAAGATAACATATTGTCCCTTTCTGGGAATAATACTAAAATAATTTAATCCCAGCATATTAGATATTTTATCACTATATGCTCCTGCTGCATTTATAACATATCTACTCTCTATTTTTCCCTTATTGGTGACTATTTCAAAATATCCCTGCTTTTTAATTATTGACATAACTTCATGTTCCAATTTTAAATCTACACCATTTTCTACTGCATTTTCTGCTAATGCAATTGTCATTTCATAGGGTGAGCATACACCTGCATTCTTACAGTATAATGCCCATTTAACATTTTTACTTATATGTGGTTCCATCTCCATGACTTTCTGTCCATTAATTATTTCCATACCTTGTACACCATTTTTTATTCCATTAGTATATAGCTCTTCTAAATGAGTTTTCTCAGTATCATTAAAAGCTAATACCAATGAACCTGTTTGTCTATATCCAAAATTCAGTTCATTATTTAAATTTTCATACATTCTGTTTCCTTTGACACAAAGCTCAGCTTTCAATGTACCTGGTATATCTGAATATCCCCCATGAACTATACCACTATTAGCTTTAGATGCACCACAAGATACATCATCTTGTTTTTCAAGGATACATAAATTTAATTTATATTTTGAAAGTTCTCTTGCAATTGAACAGCCTACTATACCTGCACCAATAATTGTAATATCAAACATAAAATTTCCTCCATTAAATGAATTTTATGTTTACATTATACTACTAAACCAACACAAATTAAATCATTTACAATGCTATACATTTATCTCAACTTTTTCTCCAAGAATGTCCTTGTTTTTTTCAAGCAGCGGCTTTATATCACAATTTATAAAGTCTTCTACCTGTTGTTTTGCTCTTCCAGTAAATTTATATGGATCTATCAAATCCAATATTTCATTTTCCTGCATATTAAAGAAAGAATCTCCTATTATTCTCTGTATAAGATCATTTTCCTTTCCTTCCATTTTAACTTTTTTAGCAGCTTCCATTGAGTGAACTCTTATTCTCTCATGAAGTTCCTGTCTGTCTCCACCCTTTTTAACAGCTTCCATTATTATATTTTCAGTAGCCATAAATGGAAGTTCTTTTTTAACATGAGATTCAATCACATTTTTATATACAACCATATTTTCTGATACATTAAGGTATAAATTTAATACTCCATCTAAAGCCAAAAATGCTTCAGGTATTGCTATTCTCTTATTTGCTGAATCATCCAGTGTTCTTTCAAACCATTGTGTAGCAGCTGTTATTGCTGGATTCAATGAATCTACTATTATATATCTTGCAAGTGATCCTATTC
Source organism: Clostridium tyrobutyricum (assembly GCF_019144085.1). Classification (GTDB taxonomy): domain Bacteria; phylum Bacillota; class Clostridia; order Clostridiales; family Clostridiaceae; genus Clostridium_B; species Clostridium_B tyrobutyricum_A. The sequence continues at coordinate 74,586 of NZ_JAHHUY010000003.1, read as the reverse complement.
TCTCACATCTCATAGGATTTCTCTTGTATGCCATAGCTGAAGAGCCTATCTGATTTTTCTCAAAAGGTTCCTCCATTTCCTTCATATTTTGAAGTAATCTCATATCGTTGCTAAATTTATATGCACTTTGGGCTATTTCAGATAGTGTATTTAATATTATAGAGTCTACCTTTCTAGTATATGTCTGGCCTGTAACCATAAACTCATTTTTAAATCCCATCTTTTCAGTTACAATTTTATCAAGAGCTTTTACTTTTTCAGTATCTCCATCAAAAAGTTCCATAAAACTAGCCTGAGTTCCTGTAGTTCCTTTAACTCCTCTAAATCTTAAAGTATCTATTACAAATTGAAGATTTTCCAGATCAAGATAGAGATCCTGTATCCAAAGACTAGCCCTCTTTCCTACTGTAGTTAACTGAGCTGGTTGAAAATGAGTAAAACCAAGAGTAGGCAACTCTCTATAATTTAATGCAAATTTAGTTAATACATTTATTACATTTAATATTTTCTTCTTGATTAAGTTAAGTCCATCTCTCATAATTATTAAGTCGGTGTTATCTCCTACATAACAACTAGTAGCACCTAAATGAATTATTCCTTTTGCTTTTGGACACTGAAGTCCATAGGCATATACATGGCTCATTACATCATGTCTAACTTCTTTTTCTCTTCTTTGTGCATCTTCATAATTTATATTATCAACATTGGCCTTTAACTCATCGACTTGCTCTTTGGTTATATTAAGTCCCAATTCTCTTTCGCTATCTGCAAGAGCAACCCATAGTTTTCTCCATGTTTTAAATTTCATTTCTTCTGAAAATATGTAACTCATCTCTTTTGATGCATATCTTGTATTCAATGGTGTATTATAAGTATCTCTCATATTAAAATTCCTCCGTAATTATTTGATTTTTCTATGCTTTTCGTTCATATTATAACATATGAAAACTTATTTTTATACTTTTATATTCGTATTTTTAACATAATACTGTAATTATAAATATACAGTTCTATATTTTTTATATTTAAATATAATTTTACTGACAGGTAATATTTTTAGGAGGTAAACTTATATGTATAAATTTACTATTATAGATATTGTTTCTCTTTTTTTAATAATTATATGTGCTTTAAATCAAGGATTATATGGTATTTCAGATTTTAACCTAATTGAAATTATATCTGGTGGGCATGATAAATTGGTAGGAAGAATTATTTACATACTTATGGGAGTATCTGGAATAGATATAGTTATATTTTTAATTAAGGCAAAAAATTATAATTCATATAAATAAATGGCTCTTAATGAGCCATTTATTTATGTAATTATTTTTTAATTTTATTCTTCTAATGAGTCTATTAATTTAGCTATTTCCTCAACAGCCAAAGATTCGTCGTCTCCTGATGCAGTAATTTTTACCGTTGAGTTGTTTGTAACACCTAATGATAGTACTCCTATTAAACTTTTAATATTAGCTTTCTTTCCATCAAATTCTATAGACATATCTGATTTAAATGAAGAAGCTTTCTTAACTAATAACGTTGCAGGTCTTGCATGCAATCCTGTTGCACTTTTAACTGTAACTTCTTTAGATACCATTTTATTCACCTCAATTATTCTGTAATTAAATTATTTAAAAACTCTCTTTTAATTATAACATTTTTTTTACATCTTTTAAACATATTTTGGTTAAATTTAATTTATACTATTAATAAACTTTTCTATTCTATTCAAACCTTCATTTATATTTTTCATAGATGTAGCATATGATAGTCTAATATAGTTATCCACTCCAAAACCACTACCTGGTATTACCGCTACTTTTTCTTTTTTAAGAAGTTCACTGGAAAAGCCAAGGGAATCATTAATTTCAACTCCATCAACTTTTTTGCCAAACAGTTTTGATATATTTACCATTACATAAAATGCACCTTGTGGTTTAACAGCTGTTATTTCTTCTATATTTTCTATACGTGATATCATGTATTTTCTTCTATTGTCAAATTCCCTTATCATAGATTCAATATCAGAACTATCATGTTTTAGTGCACACAAAGATGCATATTGAGATATTGAGTTAGCATTACCTGTAGTGTGACTTTGTATGTTAGACATCAATTTTATTATTTTACTGTTTCCTGCTGCATATCCTAATCTCCAACCTGTCATTGCATAAGTCTTTGACATTCCATTTATAACTATTGTTCTATTATAGGCGTCTTCTGATATACTTGCTATACTTATATGAAGGTTATTATTATATATTAATTTTTCATATATTTCATCAGATATTATAATTATATCTTTCCTCTTCGCAAATTCTGCTATATTTGAGAGTTCCTTTTTAGTGTATACACTTCCAGTAGGATTATTAGGACTATTTATTATAATTGCCTTAGTTTTATTTGTAACTGACTTTTCAAGATTTTCTATAGTATATTTAAATCCATTTTCCTCTTTAGTTGATACAAAAACAGGTGTACCGTCAGCAAGTTTTACAAGTTCAGGATAACTAACCCAATATGGCACTGCTATAAGTACTTCATCTCCTGGATTTAATATGGCAGACAATACATTTGAAATACACTGTTTAGCACCTGTAGATACAATAATCTGATCAATTTCATAGTTTAAATTATTATCTTTTTTGAATTTATTTGCTATTTCCTGTCTAAGATCTGCTATTCCAGCAGCTGGAGTATATTTGGTAAAACCATTTTTTATTGCATCTAAAGCAGCTTCTTGAATATACTGTGGTGTATTGAAATCAGGTTCTCCTGCTCCAAATCCCACTACATCAATACCTTCTGACTTCATTTGTTTTGCCTTGGCTGTTATTGCTAAAGTTATAGATGCTTGAATTTTTTCAGCTTTTTTTGATAAGTTCATTTTTATTCCTCCATTTTACATTTGAATGATATTTTAAATTATTAACTGTTCATGAAGTCAAAATTAAATAATATATTTAATTTTTTCTTATTTTACCAAGTAAAAATAAATTTTTAAAAAATATATAAAAATAATATAAAAGCACAAATATTATTGGGAAAGAGTACCTCCCCTGTCCTTCCGTTAGAAAATAAACACATGTAAACATAAAGAATAGTAATACTCCATATATATTAAATTTACTAATAAGATAATTTCTGCGTTTTATTAAACATTTTAATATAAATGCACTATAAAGTATTATGCATAATATAGCTGGAGCAAAAACTATCTCCCTTATAAGATTTGCATAAGCAATGAGAAAATATCTAAAGCCAGTACTTATGCCACTTGCATATGTACTATAAACTATATCATCTCCTACGAAATATGTATTAAAAAGTCTTTTAAATCCTAATTCAATAAATTTGGCAGGATGAGATTTTATCCATTCTTTAGCAGATGCACTTAGCATTTTATTTTTAACAGTCATATTTGCATTTTTATATTTTGAAGTATTTACAATGGATTTTTCAACTGCATTTGCTGCCATCCAACGTCCCTTTGAATTTTGGGAGTTATTATTTATATATAATACTATTCCTCCATTATTGGACACATAAGTAAATTGACCTATTAATTTAGAATTTCTATATATCCACGGCGAAATTACAATAACGGTCATAACTAATACTATCAATGCATTTTTTACAGAACCTACAATCTTTTTGTGCATTATAATTTCTACAAGAAATATTGCAAAGAATATTATTATAAAAAATGGCTTAATCATAGTATTAATTCCTGATAAAACACCGATCCAAAAATATTTAAATTTTACTTCACTCATATAGAGATTAGTTATAATTAAAAGTACTACTGTAAAAAGTAGTTCTGTACCTAATATACTATTGTAAAAAATATTATTTGGTATAAATACAAACAAAGCAAACAGTATCTTTCTATCTATGGTCTTTAAATCTAGTTTAAATAAAATCGATTTAAAAGATAAGTAACTTATAAATGTCAATATTATATTGAATATTTTAGCTTTAAGAACACTAGCTCCAAATAACTTGAATATGCCACCCAATACTATGGAATATCCAACTGAAGTATATGTATCTCCCCATAAACCTCCATTTGCTATCGTAACTGCCATTTTATAATAATAATCAAAATCTGAGAACGGTGTGGAATTTATAAATATTATCCACAATGCACATAATACTATACCTATTGTCATAGTGATCTTATAATAAAATGTATCTTTTAAAACACTTCTTATCTCCATACAAAATCGGCACCTTTCTAAAGTTTTAGATATATTATAGTAACTACACTTATAATCCAAATAATAATATTTATTAAAAATGGCTTATCTTTAGCAAAAACAGCTTCAGGCTTACCTCCTAAATTTTTCTTATCTACCAAGTATTCATATCTGAATATTCCATAGAGTACAAATGGAATTGTAATCATCATAGTCCTACTTTGAATTGAACTAAATGTGTAAAGACAATATGCCATTAATATAGATGGATTAACTATAGTAAGCATCTTGTCTATATTATTAACAGAATATTCTTCTAATATTTTTCTATGAGATGCACTTTTATCTTTTAATGTCAATATCTCACTTTTTCTTTTATTTAGTGCCAAAAATAGAGATAAAAGTACAGTACACAAAAACAGCCACGGTGATACAGATACTCCTGTAGCAATGCTTCCACTCTCTACTCTCAACATAAATCCAAAGGTAATTATCATTACATCTATTATAACTACATTTTTTAATTTGAAAGAATACATTATATTTATAATTATATAAATCAGTATTATACTAAATATTGCAATACCCATAAATCTATAGCTTATAAAACTGACTAAAACGAATAGAATTATATCTAAAATTATAGCTGACTTTTTACTTATCCTGCCACTTGGAAGAGGTCTTTTCTTTTTTTCAGGATGGCATTTGTCCTTTTCTGTATCAACTATATCATTCAATATATATACTATTGATGAAGTAATACAAAATAGTATATATGTCAATATGTTTGAAACAACCACATTTATATTTAAAAAATTTCCTGAAAAAATAACTGCTGCAAAAACAAAGAAGTTTTTAATCCACTGCTTTGGTCTCATTAATTCTAACAATGCTGCCATAAAAATCCTCCTAGGTTGTATATCTTTTTTAATTTTAACATAGTATGTAAGATAGTCAATGGATAAATTAAACAAGGACTTGATAATAATTCAAGTCCCCATGAATACATATTCAATCTATATTTATCTTGGCTGCACTATTAACTTAATAGCAGTTCTTTCCTCACCATCTATCTCAACATCGGTAAACGCTGGTATACATATTAAATCGATTCCACTAGGTGCCACAAACCCTCTAGCAATTGCCACTGCTTTAACTGATTGGTTCAATGCGCCAGCCCCTATAGCCTGTATTTCTGCAGCTCCACGTTCTCTTAGTACCCCCGCAAGAGCCCCTGCAACTGAATTTGGACTTGATTTTGCTGAAACTTTTAATACTTCCATAGTAACCCTCCTAATATATTAACCCTATTTGTTATTGATATTATTATCACTTTATAATATTCTACAAAAAATCAAAAATTCCTTTTAGATTTAATAAAGCTTACTCATTTAAAAAATCCAAAAGAAATTCTCATTTATTTTAATTATTATTTTGCATACTCAACTGCACGAGTCTCTCTAATTACATTCACTTTGATTTGACCAGGATATTCTAATTCTTCTTCTACCCTTTTTACTACATTCCTTGCCATCTCAACGGCTCCTGCATCGTCAATATCTTCTGGTTTAACCATAATTCTAAGTTCTCTACCCGCTTGAATGGCATATGACTTTTCTACACCTTCACATGTATTTGCTATCTCTTCTAATTTTTCCAAACGCTTGATATAAGCTTCCAAAGTCTCTCTTCTAGCTCCAGGCCTAGCTGCTGAAATCGCATCAGCTGCCTGAACAAGTATTGCTTCTAAAGATTGAAATTCTACATCTCCATGATGGGCTGCTATAGCATTTACTATCAATGGTGATTCATGATATTTTTTAGCTACATCTGCTCCTATAATTGCATGTGGACCTTCAACTTCGTGATCAACTGCCTTACCTATATCATGAAGAAGACCAGCTCTCTTTGCTATAGTTGGATCCATACCTATTTCAGAAGCCATGAGACCGGCTAAATAAGAAACTTCTATAGAATGTTTTAATACATTTTGACCATAACTAGTTCTATATTTCAATCTTCCAAGTAATTTTATTATTTCTAAATGAAGACCATGTACTCCAGTTTCAAATGAGGCCTGTTCACCCTCTTCTTTAATATCACTTTCCAATTCTTTTTTAGCTTTCTCTACCATTTCTTCTATTCTTGCTGGATGTATTCTTCCATCTATTATAAGTTTTTCTAGCGCTATTCTAGCAATCTCTCTTCTTATAGGATCAAAACCTGACAATATTACAGCTTCAGGTGTATCATCAATAATTAAATCTACACCTGTTAAAGTTTCAAGAGTTCTTATATTTCTACCTTCTCTTCCTATTATTCTTCCCTTCATTTCATCATTGGGAAGAGTTACAACATGCACTGTAGTTTCAGCCACATGATCTGCAGCACATCTTTGTATCGCACAAGTTATAATTTCTCTAGCTTTCTTATCAGCTTCTTCTTTAGCTCTAGCCTCAATTTCCTTAATCATAACTGCAGATTCGTGCTTAATTTCTTTCCTAACTTTTTCTAACAAAATTTCTTTAGCATCTTCGGAACTTAGTCCTGATAATCTTTGAAGTTCTTCATTTTGTTTTTTATAAAGCTCCTCTATACCAGACTGTGTTTTTCCAATTTCCTGTTGTTTTCTATCCAGATCATTTTCCCTTTTTTCAAGCACATCATTTTTCTTATCTAATGATTCTTCCCTTTGAATAATCCTTCTTTCAAGTCTTTGAACTTCATTTCGTCTATCTCTAGACTCTCTTTCTACATCGTTTCTTAATCTGTGGGCTTCTTCTTTAGCTTCTAATATAATTTCTTTTCTTTTAGATTCAGCCTCTTTTTTAGACTCTTCACGTAATTTATTGGATTCTTCAACAGTTTTTGATTTTATATCAGATAATTTATTTTTTATAGTATAAAATTGAGCTAATATAATGACTGCTATAACTATACCAGCAATAATTTCATATATTAATATAGAATTCACATGTACACCTCCCTTGCTTATCTTTATGCATCTATAACCTTTAAAATATGTAAGCGTAGAAAAGGTGTCATATTTATCCAATTGGTAATTCCTAAGTACATGACAAACCAGAATTTGTCTTAATTTTATATTATATTTTAAACATTGTCAAGTTCCTATACTGCAATACTATTATATATATATTTGTTAATTTTATAAATAAAAACTATCTATTTATCTTGTGTTTTTAAATTGCTTTTTTCATCAGCTGACTTTTCGCCTTTATTTTTATCATTTTCCTTTTTATCAGGCTTTTCTAAAGGCAAATTATATTTTTCTCTTATCTTATTTTCTATTTCCAATCTTATATCTGGGTTATCCCTCAAAAATTGTTTGGAATTTTCTCTTCCCTGACCAAGTCTTGTTTCATTATAGGAAAACCAAGCTCCACTTTTTTGAATGAATTCTTCTCTAACTCCAACATCTAAAACATTACCCTCTTTTGATATTCCATGATTATACATTATATCAAATTCTGCACGTTTAAAAGGAGGTGCCACTTTATTTTTAATAACTTTTACTTTGGTTCTATTTCCAACAATATTATCTCCCTGTTTTATAGAATCTATTCTCCTTACATCCATTCTAACAGAAGAATAAAATTTTAATGCTCTTCCACCAGGGGTGACTTCGGGATTTCCAAACATAACACCAACCTTTTCTCTAAGTTGATTTATAAATACTGTTACACATCTTGATTTATTAATTGATGCAGTTAACTTTCTAAGAGCTTGTGACATAAGTCTAGCCTGAAGTCCTACATGAGAATCTCCCATTTCTCCTTCTATTTCTGCTTTTGGTACCAACGCTGCTACAGAGTCAATTACAATTACATCTATAGCATTTGATCTTACTAATGCCTCTACTATTTCAAGTGCTTGCTCTCCTGTATCAGGCTGAGATACTATTAAGTTTTCAGTATCCACTCCTAAGTTTCTAGCATAGGAAGGATCAAGGGCATGCTCTGCATCTATAAATGCTGCTACCCCACCTGCTTTTTGAGCCTCTGCTACTATATGTAATGCTACTGTAGTTTTTCCAGATGATTCTGGTCCAAAAATTTCAACTACTCTTCCTCTGGGAACTCCTCCTATTCCAAGTGCTATATCCAAATCAAGACACCCTGTAGAAATGGAATCTATGTCTAATATACTATTTTCTCCAAGTTTCATTATAGAACCTTTTCCAAATTGTTTTTCTATCTGTCCCATAGCTGATTCTATAGCTTTTAGCTTTTCATTATTTAAACTTGCCAAAGATTTCACATCCTTTCATATTCGAACGTATGTTCCTAATCATTATATACCACATTATTTATACAGTCAACCTATAAATTAAATCTCCAATATCATATTATAAAATAATTTTGTGTATATAACTAATTATAGACATTTTTTTAGAGTTTTAATCCATTAATTACATGAATTAAAACTCTACGAATTAAAATTTTATTTATCAATATTTATTACTTTTTTATTCTTCACAAAATAGTCTATACCAGACAGTATAGTCATTATTATGGCTAATCCCATAAAGATATCTGTAGTCAAATTTAAAAATTTATGAGGATGATTTACTACAGTTTTAAGTATTCCCAAAGATACATGATTATAATTTAAATTTATAAGAGCAAATATTATAGCTATTATTTGAGTTACAGTCTTAGCTTTACCCCAAGGGCTAGCAGCTATTACTATACCTTCAGCAGCAGCAATACTCCTAAGTCCTGTTACTGCAAATTCTCTAGCTATTATTATCATGGCTACCCATGCTGGTATTATATGATATTCAACTAATGATACAAGAGCAGCTGTCACTAACAGTTTATCTGCAAGCGGATCCATAAATTTTCCAAATCTAGTAATTTGGTTCCTACTTCTTGCTATATAGCCATCTAATTTATCTGTTATTGATGCTAAAATAAATATTATTATAGCAATAAATTTAAAATATGGAACATCTTTTACTGCCATAAATACTAAAAATACAGGAACAAGTATAATCCTAACTATTGTAAGTTTATTTGCTAAATTCATCACATACAACTCCCATTAAATCATATTCAAGACTGTCTACAATTTTTATTTTTATTATAGTTCCAATTCTTAATTCATTTTTACTCTTTATGTATATACTTCCATCTATTTCTGGACTCATTTCATAACTCCTGCCAAAATATAAATTATCTTTTTTATCTTCTAAAATAACTTCATATGTTTTTCCTATTTTAGCCCTATTGATTTTCTGAGATATTTTTTGCTGAAGAAGCATAATCTCTCCTTCTCTTTGAACTTTTATATCTTCTGGAATCTGACCTTTCATTTTATAAGCTGGAGTTCCCTCTTCTCTTGAGTACTTAAAAACTCCAAGTTTATCAAATTTCATATTATTTACAAACTGTTTTAGTTCATTAAAATCCTGTTCTGTCTCATCGGGAAATCCTACTATCAAAGTAGTTCTTATAACAATATTGGGAATACATTTTCGCAAATTATTTATATTTTGAATTATTTCAGCTTTTCTTCCTTTTCTGCCCATGGATTTAAGTATATTATCACTTATATGCTGTATAGGTATATCTATATATTTACAAACCTTTTTGTTTTTTGCCATTTCATCTATTAGTTCCATAGTTATCTCTTCTGGATAACAATAAAGCAATCTAATCCATTTTAGTCCATCTATTTGAGAAATATTCTGTAAAAGTTCAGGCAGCATTTTTCTTTCATATAAATCTATTCCATACCTTGTAGTATCCTGAGCTATTAATATTATTTCCTTTACTCCTTGTTGCACAAGTTCCATACATTCTTTCAAAATTGACTTCATAGTCCTGCTTCTATATTTTCCTCTAATTTTAGGTATTATACAGTAAGTACATAAATTATCGCACCCTTCTGCAATTCTCACATAAGCAGTTGATATCGCTGTTGTAAGTATTCTACTTCCTTCATTTATTTTAACATTACTATAATTAAAACTGTATACCTTATCAAATTTATTTTCAATATAATTTTTAATACTTTCATTTAATTTGTCATAATCATTAACTCCAAGCATTATATCAACCTCAGGAAGAAGCTGCATAATTTCATTGCCATATCTTTGTGCCAAGCATCCTGTAGCAATCAGTATCTTACAGTTAAATTCTTCTTTATACTTAGACATATCAAGTATTGTATCTATTGATTCCTGTTTGGCAGATTCTATGAATCCACAAGTATTTACAATTATTATATCTGCCTGTTTTAATTCAGAAACAAGATCATAATCGTATTTTAAATTATTTAAAATAATTTCAGAATCCACTCTGTTTTTATCACAGCCTAAACTTATAATTCCAACTTTTAGCTTATTCAATTTTCTCCTCCTAATTTCAGGTTGCAAATATACGATTCATATTTAATAATACATATGTTATTGTAAATCTACTTTATTAATTTTACAAGATAAATTTATAATTTAAATTCATCTTTATTTACCAGTACCTGCCTTGGTTTCGTTCCATCTTTTCCAGATATGATACCTCTTTCCTCCATCTGTTCTATTATTCTGGCAGCTCTATTATATCCAACTCTCAATCTTCTCTGAATAAGGGATGTAGATGCTTGTCCTGAATCTAGTACTATTCTAATTGCCTCATTTAAAAGTTCATCACAATCTTCATCATTTTTAGATACACTTGTATCTATTTCTTCAATTATTTTATTTTCATATTGTGCTTCGCCTTGTTTATCTCTAATATATTTAACTACATTTTCTACTTCCTTTTCAGATATAAAAGCACCTTGTATTCTAACAGGTTTTCCTTCACCAACAGGGTAAAACAACATATCTCCTTTTCCCAGCAGCTTCTCAGCTCCACTTGTATCAAGTATGGTTCTGGAGTCTATCTGACTGGATACTGCAAAAGATATTCTTGAAGGTATATTTGCCTTAATTACTCCAGTAATTACATCTACAGACGGTCTCTGAGTCGCTATAACAAGATGCATACCTGCAGCTCTTGCCATTTGGGCAAGACGTCCTATATAATCCTCTACTTCATTTGGACAAACCATCATAAGATCAGCAAGCTCATCTATTATCATAACAACAAATGGCAATTTACTATCTACTATTTTTTCATCTGCCAGCTTGTTGTAACCTTCTATGTTTCTTACTCCAGTATCTGCAAATAACTTATACCTTCTATTCATCTCCTGAACAGCCCAATTCAAAGCCCCTGCTGCTTTTTTAGGATTCGTCACAACTGGTATTAAAAGATGTGGTATACCATTGTACACACTCAGCTCAACTACCTTTGGATCTATCATAAGCAATTTTACTGTTTCTGGAGAATATTTATATAACAAGCTTATAACTAAAGTATTTATACATACACTTTTTCCTGAACCAGTTGCTCCTGCAATAAGAAGATGAGGCATTTTTGTTAAGTCAGATACTATGCAATTTCCTCCTATATCCTTTCCCAAACAATATGCCAGTTTTGATTTGGAATTTGAAAATTCCTTTGATTCTACAACTTCTCTCAAATAAACTGGAGTAAGTATTCTATTCGGTACCTCTATACCTATAGCCGATTTTCCAGGTATAGGTGCCTCTATTCTAACTCCTGTAGCTGCAAGTCCTAATGCAATATCATCAGATAAATTGACTATTTTACTTACTTTCACACCAGGACTTGGCTGTAGTTCAAATCTAGTAACAGAGGGTCCTTTACTTACTTGCATTACTTTAGCTTCAACTCCAAAACTGTTTAAAGTTTCCTCCAATTTGTTAGCACTGTTAATTAGTTCTTTCTTATCTTCTTTATTTAACTGAGATTTAATGTTCTGTTTTAACAGATCTATCTCAGGATAGTTATATACTAAATCTTGAACTTCACTTTCAATCATTTTTTTATTTAATTCTTCGTTTATAGACTTATCAGGGACTTTATCTGCCGCTATTTCTATTTCAATTGGATGATCTAAAGATTTACTCTTTTTATCTGAAGTATCAGCAATATCAATTTTTTTATCCTCTTGTTTTTTATCCTCTAAAAGTTCTTCATCTTTGGATTTCATAAAGTTTAATATTTTTATTCTATTATTCAAGCCTTTAATAAATCCGTCTTTTTCATCTATATCTTTTACTTTGCTTATACTATCTCGTTCTTCCACTATTGTATCTTGATTTTCTTCGGATATAGACTCTTTAATTTTATGTATTACATCATATAAAGTCAGTTTGCTCATAATTATTACGGATATAAAATATAACGCTAAAAATATAACATAACATCCTATATCTCCAAACAATTTAAGTAGAGGTATATCTATAAACAGACTTATAATTCCTCCATGAACTATATTATCCAAACTATACATACTCTTTATACTGTCCAATATACTATTATAAGGATAATAATCTGACATAGTTATCATCTGTACAAAGAGAAGCGTATTTATCGTAAATAATATTATGCCATAAAATCTCTTACTAAAATTAATTTTATTCTTTCTTGCTAAAACGCATCCTCCTATAAAAATTATCAAAGCAGGAAAGATAAAAGCTCCAAGCCCCATAAGCATAATTAATATTTTCTTTATATTTCTTCCTACTATACCTGATGTAGAAGGTGAGAATACGCTTATTAACATTAAGATTCCAAAAGTAATTAGTATTATTCCTTTAATATCACTATTTGAACTTTCTACTTTTTTTCTTCTCTTTTTTCTAGTCATAAAAATCACCTCCAAAGTCATAATATCTTCATTTTATTATATTCTACATTACCTTTTCATTTCCTTTGAATAAACATAAATACCATAGGATCAGCTCCTATGGCTAATTTTACTTATTCTGTTTATCTATAAGCTGGTGGAGTTTTGATATAGCTCTACTTATTCCACCTACTTCATCAATTAATCCAGCTTCTACAGCTTCTTTGCCAACCAGCATAGTACCAGTATCATTTAAAAGTTTATCTGTCTTCAACATAAAATCCGTCAATTTTTCCCCAGTAATATTTGAAGTTCTAATAATGAATTCATTTATTCTGTCCTGTATTTTATTAAAATATTCAAATGTTTGATGAACTCCTATTATCATACCATTCATTCTAACAGGATGAACTATCATAGTTGCAGATGGAGATATAAATGAATAGTCTGAACTTGTAGCTAAGGGAACTCCTATGGAATGACCTCCTCCTATTACAAGAGATACCGTAACTTTGCTAAGACTGTTTATCATCTCAGCTATGGCAAGACCTGCCTCTACATCTCCTCCTACAGTATTTAAAATTACAAATACACCTTTAATGTTACTATTTTGTTCTATCGAAACAAGCTGAGGTATTACATGTTCATATTTTGTAGTCTTAGTCTGAGGTGAAAGTACTTCATGACCTTCTATTTGACCTATTATAGGTAAAACTTGAATATCATCTTTAATATTTGAAATACTATTTATTCCTAATTCCCTTATATTTTGTCTTGTATTTTCATCTGTGCCTCTATTTTCTTCCTGAACTGACATAATGTATCTCCTCCATAATCAAATTGTATATACTACTATTTTGTTCATTGAAGAGATTCCATATACATTAATATTGACTAATTTTCACTAAGACCAAATCCTTTATGCAGTGCATTTATAGATGTATTTTCAAAACGACTTTCAACAAGACACCATATTGTAGTATGAGAATCCGCTGTCTGAAGAACCTGTATATTTTCTTTTGCCAGTATTTTAAGTATCTTTGCCATAACTCCTGGTATTCCACGCATGCCATTTCCTACAAGAGCTATTTTGGTACATTCCTCAACTATAGAATATTTTAAGCCAAGATTTTCAGCTACAATTTTAAAATTTTCGATGTCTTTATTATCTATTGTAAAAATCTTCTGTTTTTTAAATACATTTATAAGATCTATACTGATAAGATTGTCCGCCAGTTCATCAAACAAATTAAAATAATTTCTATTTTGGGTATTTTCATCATATTTTACAGTAATTTGTACTCTGTTATTTACAGAAGTTATTCCACTTATTATCTTATCTTGATTTTCCATAATGGAATTACTGATTATTGTACCTGTACTATTATTAAGAGTATTTTTAATAACTAGTGGTATATTACTATTCATGGCTATTCTTACAGCTCTGGGATGTATTACCTTGGCACCTTGATCTGCCAGCTGAAATACCTCATTATAGCTTATCTCCTTAATTAGAGAAGCATCCGCTACTACTCTAGGGTCTGCAGTCATTATTCCATCTACATCCGTATATATTTCCACTTTTTCTGCTTTTAAAGCGTTTCCTAAAAGTACAGCTGTTACATCGCTTCCTCCTCTTCCAATAGTAGTCATAAATCCACTTTTATTTATTCCCTGAAATCCAGAAACTACGGGAATTTTGTTTGAGCCTATTATTTTAAATAATTTCTTTGGATCTACATTTATTACAGATGCTTCATTATAATTATCATCGGTTATTATAGATGCCTGAGCCCCAGTAATTGGAACGGCATCTAATTCTCTCTTTGATATTTCATCTGATAAAACAACAGCACTTATAATTTCTCCACAGCTCATTATCAAATCACAGGCCAATTTATTTTTCACCTTAAAATTATCGCTTATTAAAGAAAGTAGTGTATCAGTAGCATAAGGCTGACCTTTTCTTCCCATTGCAGATACTACTACTACTGGAAAATAGCCATCTTTCTTTGCCTTGACAACTTTGTTTACTACATCTTCTCTTCTTTCATGTGTAGATACTGAAGTTCCGCCGAATTTTTGCACTAATATTTTCATATCCATCCCCCATTTTATTCTCCATTGTAATAAACATTTTATTACCCTGCTACATTCATTTTATTAATAAGCTTAAGGTTTTGTTAATGGGTTTTTTTAAATTTTTTTTCATCAGCATCTATTATTATTGTTTTAGCACCAATCTTCTGAACACAATCCCAAGGTACTTCTACAAATTCATTTTTACCAAACAGTCCAAATTTAGATTTATTTTCATTTAACAATAATATTTTTAAGTTACCATTTTCATCTATAATAATATCATTATTCCCCAGAGAGTTAAATCTGTCACCATCATTTACATTTATAATTTCATACCTTTCAATATCTCCATAAAACTTTATATTGTCACTCACAAGTAATTCCTCCAATTCACATGATTTACTATATAAATAATATGAATTGGATATATAACTTATTACTATATATTTATACTACTACCTTTTTTAAAAGGATTTTCACATTCACCTAATATACTTTTAACTATATCTACATCTATATCTAATCCTACAAATGCTGAATTTAATATTCCATTTTTAAAAGTCTCTTCCATTACTTGGTTTAATTTATCAGTATTAATTTTGTCTATCTTTCTCATTATATCTTCAGGGCTATTTACTTTATTTAAAAAAAGAACTGACTTTCCATTATTGAACATTCTACTTGTAGTACTTTCTATTCCCAATATATAATTTCCTTTTAACTGCTCTTTTGTTTTCTGTAGTTTTTGAAATCCAATACCAGATTTCGTTAGTTTAAATACTTCTTCCTGTATTATATTTATGGCATCATAAGCATGTTTTGGATTCAATCCAGTATATATGCTGATTACTCCCGTATTATTAAATGAGGCTATATATGAATATATAGAATAACATAAACTTTTTTCTTCCCTGATCTTTTGAAATAGGATAGATGATGCTCCTCCACCAAGTATATTACTTATAAGCAATTCAGTATATAAATCATCATTTCCACTCTCTATACCAGGTATTCCGAGATTTAAGTGCAACTGCTCTATATCTTTCTTTTTAAATATGTGTTTTTTAAAAAATTTAGGATTTGAATACTGTACTGCTTTTTCACTATTATTTTTCCACTGTCCAAAATACTGGTCCACCACTTCTTTAATAGTATATAAGTCTATCTTGCCACATATTGATATTACAGCATTTTGCGGAACATAATATCGTTTTAAATAATCTATTACTTGCTTTCTGGTAAATGATTTAACATTTTCTTTAGTACCCAGTATTGGATAGGATATTGGATCATTGCCCCATATTGCCTTACTGTGAATGTCTGATAGGACATCCTCCGGGGTATCTTCGCTCATATTTATTTCTTCAATTATAACTCCCTTTTCTTTTTCCATATCTTCAGGTGAAAATTTACTATTAAAAAGCATATCTGATATAACATCCAATGCTAAATTTAAATGGGAATATAATGCTTTTACATAAAAACAAGTAGCTTCTTTTCCTGTAAAAGCATTTATCTGTCCACCTACTTCTTCTATACATTCAGCTATATTAAACGCATTTCTCTTTTCAGTACCCTTAAAAAACATATGTTCAATAAAATGAGATATTCCATTTTCATGTATGCCCTCATTTCTAGAACCGTTTTCTACCCACAGTCCTACACTAATTGAGTTAACATGATCTATATTTTCTACAACTAATCTTAATCCATTGTCTAGCTTAATTATATTGTACATAATTTTATCATCACCTTCTTTTATTTCAAATTATAATTACACTATATTCTATGTATATTTCAATTATTTATAATTGAAAAAAATAAAAAGGCACATAAGCCCTTCTATTTTTTAGTCCTCATCTGATTTCTTTTTTTCTGAATCCTTTATTGCATCTTTTCTAGAAAGATTTATCCTGCCTTGATTATCTATTTCTATAACCTTAACAAGTATTTCATCTCCTACTGAAACTATATCTTCAACTTTATTTACCCTAGTAAAATCAAGTTTCGATATATGTACCAATCCTTCTTTCCCTGGAAGTATTTCAACAAATGCCCCAAAGTTTGTAGTTTTAGTAACTTTGCCTAAGTAAATTTCTCCTACTTTTACTTCTCTTGTTAAGTCATCTATAATCTTTAATGCCTTTTTAGCAGATTCAGTATCATCTGACATTACAAATATGTTACCATCTTCTTTTATATCAATTTTTACTCCTGTTTCCGCTATTATCTTATTTATTACCTTTCCACCAGCTCCTATTACATCTCTTATTTTGTCAGTATCTATACTCATGGTAAATGTCTTTGGAGCATATTTAGAAAGATCTTTTCGAGGAGCACTTATACATGCATTTATTTTATCAAGTATAAACAATCTAGCTTTTTTCGCTCTTTCCAAAGTTTCTTTTATACAGTGCAATGAAAGTCCATGAATTTTAGTATCAAATTGGATAGCTGTTATTCCTTCCTCAGTTCCTCCTACCTTGAAATCCATGTCTCCAAAGAAATCTTCTATTCCCTGTATATCAGTAAGTAATTCTTCCTGAGATAAATCATCACTAGTTATAAGTCCTATGGCGATTCCTGCTGCCGGTCTCTTTATAGGAACTCCAGCATCTAAAAGGGCTAAGGTACTTCCGCATATACTTGCTTGAGACGTGGAACCATTAGAACTTAAAACTTCTGATACAAGTCTTATTGTATATGGAAATTCAGATTCAGTTGGAATAAGTGGTATCAAAGCTTTTTCTGCTAGTGCACCATGTCCTATCTCTCTTCTTCCAGGTCCTCTAAGAGGTCTAGTTTCACCAGTACTATAAGATGGGAAATTATAATGGTGTATATATCTTTTAGATTCTTCTAAATCTATTCCATCAAGCACTTGAACATCTCCAAGAGATCCAAGAGTAGCTACTGTCATTACCTGAGTTAATCCTCTTGTAAATAATCCTGTACCATGTGTTCTTGGAAGTATTCCAACTTCACAACTTATAGGTCTTACTTCATCAAATCTTCTTCCATCAGGTCTTCTATGTTCATTTAAAAGCATATTTCTAACTATTTCTTTTTGAATTCTATATAGAATATCACTAATATCTGCTTTACTGTCTGGATATTTATCTCCAAATTCCTCATCTAATTTCTTTTTGACTTTATCAAGCGCATCATTTCTTTCATCTTTGTCAGTTATGTGCATAACTTCTTTAATACTATCAAAAGAAAAATTTCTAACTTCATTTTCTAAAGTTTCATTTACTTTATGTAATTCTGGTACGCCTTTCTTTTTACCGTATTTCTCCATAGCTTCTCTTTGAAATTTAGCTATTTTTTTACATTCCTCAAAGCCAAAATTTATAGCATTATACATTGCATCTTCTGCTATTTCATCTCCACCAGCTTCTACCATCATCACTCTATCTTCAGTGGCACATACAGTCAAATTCAATGTACTTTTTTTTCTTTGTTCTAATCCTGGGTTTATTACAAAATCTCCATCTACTATTCCAACAGAAACAGCCCCTACAGGAGTATCGAAAGGAATACTTGAAAGGCACAATGCTAGAGATGCACCATTTATAGAAAGTATATCTGGCATGTTATCTTGTTCAACAGACATTACAGTACATACAACTTGAACATCATTTCTATATCCTTTAGGAAATAACGGTCTAAGAGGTCTATCAATTGCCCTTGCATGTAAAATGGCTTTATCAGTAGGTTTACCCTCTCTTTTTATAAATCCTCCAGGTATCTTTCCTACAGAATAGAGTCTTTCTTCATATTCTATGCTTAATGGGAAAAAATCTACCCCATCTCTTGGTTTTGCAGAAGAGTTTGCATTTACTAGAACAACAGTATCACCATAACTTATTAAAATGGCACAATTGGAAAGTCTTCCAACCTTACCATAATCAACTTTTAGAGTTCTTCCTGCAATAGTAGTTTGAATAATTTCACTCATTAAATTACCTCCTTCACTTACGGCTAAAATATTAATATTTTTTTAAAATAATAGAGCGGTTTGAAAGCCGCTCCAAGATTATTTTCTTAAATTTAATTCTTTTATAATAGTACGATATCTTTCAATATCTTCTTTAATTAAATAATTAAGAAGTCCTCTTCTCTTACCAACCATCATCAAAAGACCTCTTCTTGAATGATGATCTTTCTTATGAACTTTCAAATGTTCATTTAAATGATTGATCCTTTTAGTAAGAAGTGCTATTTGAACTTCAGGTGAACCTGTGTCTCCCTCATGTCTTTCATACTTCTTTATTATTTCCTGCTTAATTGCCTTTTCCATTTTGCTACACCTCCAAATTGTTAATCCCCTATATTCCAAGAAAGACGTCGGCAAGTCGAATTTCTTAGCATAAGGATCACGTCTGTAATTATAGCAAATAAAATTAATAATGTAAATTAATTTTAAAAATTAATTTCTAAGTTTTTCTTATTTGCATAATTTCTATCACTTTCAAGCTGACTGATTAATTGATCTAAATTTTGAAATTTAAATTCATCCCTAATTCTATCAATAAAATAAATTCTCAGTTCACTTCCATATATATCTTTGTTGAAATCTAAAATATTAGTTTCAACACTCAATTTATTATCATTTGTAGTAGGATTATATCCTACATTTGTTATACCCTTATAAAATTTATTTTCAAATTTTACAGCTGTAAAATATACTCCTTCTTTTGGCAAAATAAATTTTGTATCAAATTCCATATTAGCAGTTGGAAATCCCAATTTCTTTCCAAGATGTTTTCCTGAAATTATTTTTCCTTGAAGCATATAAGGCCTTGAAAGCATATTGGCAGCTTGCTTTACATCGCCCTTATCTGCAATAAGATTTCTTATAATTGTACTTGATATGATATTACCATTAAATTTTACTGGTTCTATAATATCCAATGAGAATTTGTATTTTTCGCTTAACTCTTTTAAAAGTTCAATATTTCCCATATTCTTATATCCAAATCTATAATTGAATCCAATTACAAGTCCTTTTGCATTATAATTTTGTATAAGCTTAATTATAAATTCTTTTGGTGATATTTTCATAAAATCATAATCAAAGCTTGCCATATTTATTATATCCAAGCCAGACTCTTTTAATACTTCTAATTTACTTTCATTGTTCATTAAAATTTTAGTAGCAGACTTTTTATTTATAATGTTTCGTGGATGAGATTTAAACGTAAATACCATACTTTTTGCATTATTAACTTTTGAGAGTTCAATTGCTTTTTTTACAAGCTGCATGTGACCTAAATGAAGTCCATCAAAACTTCCAAGTGCAATATATGTTTTTTCTTTCAAATGAATTTTAAAATTATCTTCTATTACTATCATATCTAATTACCCCGAATCAATAATTTTATCATTTTAAAACCAGTATTACCATTATTCATACCAATTCCTATAAATTGATCTCCATCTATGTATACCCTATAAATTTCATCTGGATTTACATATTTTAAAAATTCCTCGTCATATATAGGAATTCCATTTAAAACATTCTTTTTGAAATTATGTTTCACAAAAACCTTTGGACATTTGTTTAATGCTTTATCCATGGGTATTATATACTGTAACACATTTTCATTATTCAAATCATTTATGGATATGGAATTCAAAATATCAAATTCTCCAGTATGTGTGCGAACAAGACTCCACATAGCCCCACCACAACTTAAACTTTTCCCTATATCATAACAAAGACTTCTTATATAAGTTCCTTTTGAACATTCAACTTTTAATTTTACATAAGGAATATTTATGTTCATTATGTCTATGCTGTATATGGTTATATCTCTACTCTTTCTCTCGATTTCAATTCCCTGTCGTGCTAAATCATATAGTCTTTTTCCATTTACTTTTAATGCAGAATACATTGGTGGTATCTGTTTTATATTTCCTATAAAACTATTTATTGTATCAATTAGTTGATTTTGATCTATATTTACATCTGATTTACTAGTAATCTTCCCATACCTATCATAAGTATCGGTTACTATTCCCAATTTTAATTCAGCTATATAAGTTTTTCTGCCTTGCATTATATAGTCTACCAATTTGGTAGCACGTCCTATGCAAATTGGTAAAACCCCTGATGCTCCTGGATCAAGAGTGCCTGTATGACCCACCTTTTTAATATTTAAAATAGTTTTTACCTTTTTAACTACATCAAAAGAAGTCATGCCAACAGGTTTATTTATATTTAAAATTCCATTCATCTACATCAACTCTTTTTGTATTTCTTTGATTATCAAATTTTCAGCCTCATTTATATCTTTTCCATGAATTTCAAGTCCTGCTGCTCTCACATGACCACCACCATTAAATTTTTCTGCAATATTTCTTACATCTACAATTTCTTTAGATCTAAGGCTCGCCTTTATTCCTTCTTCTGATTCCTTCAATAATAGCGCAACTTCCACTTTTCCTATTTGAAGTCCTATATTAACTATATCATGGGTGTCTATATCAATATCGTCTTTTACTACTTCATCTATCATAGCTTTAGTTACATATATAACACATATACTCTCATCTATAATTTTCATGCTTTCTATAGCTTTGCCGCTTAATTTAACTTTTTCAAATTTCTTGTTCTCAAATAATACTCTATGAATTTTGCTAAAGTCAAATCCTGTATTTATCAAATTTCCTGCAATATTATGTGTCTTTTCCGTAGTTGAAGAATATCTAAAAGATCCTGTATCCGTAATAAGAGAGGTATACATGCATATGGCAATATCTCTATCTATATTAATATCAAGTTTTTTTAAAATATCATATATGATTTCAGATACTGCAGCAGCTTTCGTATCAATATAATTCAAGTCTCCATATTGTTCATTGGTGAGATGATGATCTATATTTACTATCGTATAACTTTTGCTGTTAAAATCCAAATTGGCATTTATTCGTTTTTTATCTCCACAATCCAAAACTATAACACAATCTATATCAGATTCAACTTCAAACTTATCTGGATCAATAATATCTGAATAAGGCAAAAATTTAAAATCCTCAGGTACTTTTTCCATTGAAAGTAAGGCAACTTGCTTTCCAATACTTTTAAGTCCTTGAAATAGTGCAAGTGCACTTCCAATAGAATCTCCATCAGGAGATTTATGAAAAGTAATAGCAAATTTATTACTTTTCTTTATTGTCTCCAATATATCATCAGTTATCATTATTTTTATGCTCCTTTATCTTTCTCAGAAGCTCATCTATATGCATTCCCTGTTCTATAGTGTTATCCAATTCAATTATTAATTCTGGAATGTTTCTAAGTCTTATTCTATGACCCAATTCTCTCCTTATAAAACCTGATGAATTTTTTAAGGCTTCTAAAGTCTCCTCTTTAGATTTATTATTTCCATATAGGCTGACATATACTTTAGCATAGCTTAAATCTCTTGTGACTTCAACTTTTGTCACACTTATCATGGCTGTGAGTCTTGGATCTTTTACATCACTTCTTATTATATTGCTTATTTCCTTTTTCATTTCTTCGTTTATTCTGCCACTTCTATATTTAGACATAAACTATCACCTCTCAGTATTACTTATATTAATTATAACTCTTTCTTTTTAATTTCTTCCATAACATATGCCTCTACTATGTCGCCCTCTTTTATATCATTGAACTTTTCAATAGAAAGTCCACACTCATAACCTTGAGCAACTTCTTTTACATCATCCTTAAATCTCTTTAAAGATGCAAGTTCAGATTCAAATATTACTATTCCATCTCTTATAATTCTAACACTGCTGTTTCTAGTTATCTTTCCGTCTAAAACATAGCATCCTGCAATAGTTCCAATACTTGAAATCTTATAAGTACGCCTTATTTCAACTTTACCAATTACATTTTCTTTATAATCAGGTTCAAGCATTCCAAGCATTGCTGCTTTTATATCATCTAGGGCTGTATATATAACTCTGTAAGTTTTCATGTCGACTGCTTCTCTTTCAGCTGCTTTTTCTGCATTAACATCTGGTCTTACATTGAATCCTATTATAATTGCATTTGAAGCAGATGCCAAACTTATGTCTGTTTCAGTTATAGCTCCAACAGCTCCATGTATTACTCTTACCTTTACTTCATCAGTTGATAACTTTTGAAGTGATTGTTTGAGGGCTTCTATAGAACCTTGAACATCAGCCTTTACAATTATGTTCAACTCTTTTACCTTGCCCTCTTTTATCTGATTATATAAATCTTCCAATGAAACTTTATGTGTAGATTGGAGATATTCTTCTCTGACCTTCTGTTTTCTACCATCGGCTAATTCTCTTGCTGTTTTTTCGTCTTTTACTTCGTTGAATTTATCTCCAGCTTCAGGGACTTCAGATAATCCCAATATTTCAACTGGAATGGATGGTCCTGCAGATTTAATTTTTTTACCTTTGTCATCAAACATTGCCCTTATTCTTCCATAAGTTGTTCCAACTATTATAGAGTCTCCTACGTTTAATGTACCATTTTGAACAAGTAGTGTTGCTACAGCTCCTCTACCTTTATCAAGTTTTGCTTCAATTACAGCTCCTCTAGCATTTCTATTAGAATTTGCTTTAAGTTCCTGAAGTTCTGCAGTTAAAAGAACCATTTCCAGCAATGTGTCTATACCTTCCTTGGTATGAGCTGAAACTGGAACACATATAGTATCTCCGCCCCAATCCTCAGGTACAAGCTCATATTCTGTTAATTCCTGTTTTACTTTATCTATATTTGCACCAGGCCTATCTATTTTATTTATAGCAACTACTATAGGAACATTTGCAGCTTTGCAGTGATTTATAGCTTCTTCAGTCTGAGGCATTATACCATCATCTGCTGCAACTACAAGTATAACTATATCTGTTATCTGAGCTCCTCTGGCTCTCATTGCTGTAAATGCTTCATGTCCAGGCGTATCTAAAAATGTTATTTTTTCTCCATTTATAGTTACAGTATAGGCTCCTATATGCTGAGTTATTCCTCCAGCCTCATGAGAAGTAACTTTTGATTTTCTAATAGCATCCAAAAGTGATGTCTTACCATGATCTACATGACCCATAACGGTTACTACAGGAGGTCTTTTTTGTAAGTTGTCTTCAGATTCAGTTTCTTCTTCTTCTTGTTGCTCTGAAATCTCTTTATCGATATTCTTCTCCTTTTTCACTGCAATTACATCAAACTTCTCTGCTAATTTTTCAGCTGTTGAAAAATCAATTTCTTGATTTATTGCCGCCATTACTCCCATAAATATAAGTTGTTTTATAACTTCAGTAGATGATTTTCCTATTTTTTCTGACAATTCCTTTACAGTTATAGTATCATCTATTTCTATTATTTTTTCTTCCTCTTCTGATTCTTCCTCTTTAGGAATATTTTTAGATTTAGACTTTTTATTATTCTTAGTGCTTTTATTATTAGAATCAGTATTTTCATCTACAGCAATTTCAATATTTTTATCATCTTCTGCGTTTTCTGCCTTGTCAGATAAAAACTCTTTTATAAGATTAGCATCCTCTTCTTCTATAACACTCATGTGATTTTTTACTGCTATACTAAATTCCTCAGAAAGAAGTTCGATTAATTCCTTGCTGGATATATTTAGCTCTTTGGCCAATTCATAAATTCTTATTTTTGACAAATACTTCACCCCCGAAATTAAAGTTTATCCTCTTTTTTAATACTAATTAATTTTTCGCTTATGTTTTTATCTTTAACACCAATGATTTTTATTTCATCTACTCCAATAGCTTTTCCAAGATCTTGTTTAGAATATTTTATTATAACACTTATATTATATTTATTGCCATATTTCAAAAATTTATTTAAAGTGTTTTCAGAAGCGTCTTCAGATAATATTATAAGATAAACTTTATGCTTTTTAATATTTTCTTCACATTTATTATATCCTTCTAAAATTTTTCCTGCACGTTTTGCGAGCCCTAAAAATTTCAAAAAATCATTTTTCATTTTCTATTTCTTCCTTCAAGCTGTTATATAAGTCTTCATTTATTTCTATTTCAAGATTTTTTTGAAGTCTTTTATTTTTAAAAGCCTGTTCAAGACATGCAATGTTTTTGCAAATATAGGCTCCTCTTCCATTTTTCTTTCCTGTAAGATCCACAAAAACTTCGCCCTCTTTATTTTTTACTACTCTTATCAGTTCTCTTTTTGGTTTCATTTCCATGCATCCAAGGCACATTCTCTGTGGTATCTTCTTTTTTTTCATAAATAACACCACCTTAATTTATATTATCTTCTTTACTATTATCTACTTGTGTTTTGCTCTTTATATCGATTTTCCAACCTGTAAGTTTAGCTGCTAATCTTACATTTTGTCCTTCTTTACCAATAGCAAGAGATAATTGATCATCATCTACTACAATTTGTGCAAATTTATTATCTTCATCTATATATACATCTAAAACCTTAGCAGGACTTAAAGCATTAGCTATATATTCTTCTGGAAGCTTACTCCACTTTATTATGTCTATTTTTTCATTCTTAAGTTCATTTACTATGCTTTGAACTCTTATTCCCTTAGGTCCTACACAAGCACCCATTGGGTCCACATTTTCATCGTTGGAGTGTACTGATATTTTAGTTCTGGAACCAGCCTCTCGTGCAATTGACTTTATATCTACTATACCATCGAATATTTCAGGTACTTCTAATTCAAATAATCTCTTTATAAGTCCTGGATGTGTCCTTGATATTACAATTTGTGCACCTTTTGTAGTATTTTTTACTTCTACTATATATAGCTTGATTCTATCATTAAAATTATATTTTTCACCGGGCATTTGTTCATTAGGTCCAAGTACTGCCTCTGTTTTGCCTAAATCTATAAGAACATTATTCTTATCTTTTCTAATTACTGTCCCAGTTATTATATCATCTTCTTTTTCAGTAAAATCACTATATATAATTCTTCTTTCTTCTTCCTTTATCCTTTGAATTACTACTTGTTTTGCAGCTTGTGCGGCTACCCTTCCAAACTTCTTAGGAGTAACTTCTATACTTACCAAATCCCCAAGTTCATATTTTGGATTTATTGTTCTAGCTTCATCTAATGATATATCATTTAATTCATCTTCTATTTCTTCTAATACTGTTTTTTGAGAATACACATGAATTTCTCCATTTTCCCTGTTCATAGTAACTTTCACATTTTGACCATTGCCAACATGTGAAGCATAATTTTTCTTGTAGGCAGCTACCAGTGCATCCTCTATAGTAGCAAACAGCAACTCCTTGCTTATTCCTTTCTCTTTTACTATTTCTTTTAAGGCCTCTATAAACTCTTGATTCATTTCCATTATACCTCCCCTTAGAAATTGACCTTCAAACACACATCATAAATTTTGTTTTTAGGGATAACTAATTCATTATCTTCAATTTTTATATATATGTCATCTGCATTGAAGTTCAAAAGCTCCCCTTCATATCTTTTCTTTCCATTTAATAATCCTTCTATATTTACAGTTACCATATTTCCAATATACTTTTTCAAGTGAGCATCTGTATATAATTTTCTTTCTATTCCAGGTGAAGATACTTCCAAATAATATGGAAAACTTATAGGATCTTTTTCATCAAGCATAGCACTGACTTCTCTGCTTACTTTCTCACAGTCATCTAGAGATATTGGAGAATTTTCATTATCTATATATATTCTTAAATAATTTTCATTTTCTTCTTTGACTAATTCTAAATGATACAATTCATATTTTAAACCAGTAACTATAGGATTTATTAATTTACGCAATCTATCTACTAAATTATTTTTATCCATATTTATTTCCTCCTTACTTCATATGTTAAAAAATTCAAAAGAAAAAATGTAAAATCATAATTTAAAAACGCAACTTACGCTGCGTTTTTACAAATAGAAAGAGTGGGTTTTAACCCACTCTACAATTAAACAATCTTCTGTAGAATTACTATTCTAATTTTAACATAACAAAATACTTATTTCAAGACAAATATTGATTCTAAATATCAATGAACTATTTTAAGCTGCTGATTCTTTAATTTGGAATTTAGCAATAAATAATATTTGTAACTACAAATAAACATAACAAGAGTAATTATGCAAACAAAGAAAGCTGATTTGTTTCTGGCAACCCCTTTAGACATCCATGAATATCAAGCATTTCTATTGCACTTTTAGAAGCTTTGCCTCTGATTTTTAAATCTTCTTTTGATATAAACTCTCCTTGTTCTCTGCCTTTAACTATATTTTTTGCTGCATTTTCTCCTATACCTTGAAGTGCATTTATAGGAATCCTTATTCCTTCATCTTCTATTAAAAACTTTACAGCATCCGATTTATAGATATCTACTGGAAGAAATTTTATTTTTCGTTTATACATCTCATAGGAAAGTTCTAATATTGTTAGAAGCCCTTTCTCCTTTTGCGTAGCATTATTACCCATAGCATATATTTCGTCCATTTTTCTCTTTATTGATTCTGATCCTTTTATAATTATATCCACATCAAATTCATCAGCTCTAACTGTAAAATAAGTAGCATAATAAGCTCTTGAATAATATACCTTGAAATATGCAATTCTAACTGCCATCATAACATATGCCACAGCATGACCTTTAGGAAACATGTATTTTATCTTCTTACATGAATCTATATACCAATCTGGTACATCATGCTCTCTCATAAGTGCTTCTCTCTCTTCTGTTAGGCCTTTTCCTTTTCTTACTTTCTCCATTATGGTAAATGCATCTTTTGGAGGTAACCCTTTGTTAAGCAAATACATCATTATATCATCCCTGCATGCTATACAATCGCTTAATGTAGTATATCCTTCCTTTATATAATACTGAGCATTATTTAGCCATACATTGGTACCATGAGATAATCCTGATATTCTTACTAAATCTGCAAAGCTCTTAGGTTTCGTATCTAACAGCATTTGTCTTACAAATTTTGTACCAAACTCAGGTAATCCATATGTTCCAACAGGGCAACCCAGTTCCTCAGCAGTAACTCCCAATGCTTCTGGTGATGTAAAAAGGCTCATTACTTTATGGTCCCCTAAAGGGATTTTTTTAGGATCTAATCCTGTCAAATCCTGAAGCATTCTCAAAACAGTAGGATCATCATGACCTAGAATATCCAACTTCAATAATCTACCACTTATGGAGTGATAATCAAAATGCGTAGTTATTATATCTGTGTCATTATCATCTGCAGGATGTTGAACTGGAGTAAAATTATATATTTCATTATCAGCTGGAACTACCATTACTCCACCAGGGTGCTGTCCTGTAGTTCTCTTTATGCCAGTACATCCAAGTGTAAGCCTTTCTATTTCAGCCTGAGGCACTGTTATATTTTTCTCTGATAAATATTTTTTAACATATCCATAGGCCGTCTTTTCAGCTATAGTTCCAATAGTTCCAGCCTTGAAAACGTGTCCTTTACCAAACAATACTTCTGTGTATTTATGTACTACAGATTGATATTCACCCGAAAAGTTCAAATCTATATCAGGTTCTTTGTCTCCATTAAAACCAAGGAATGTTTCAAATGGTATATCGTGTCCATCACGTCTCATATCAATTCCACATTTCGGACATTTCTTTTCTGGAAGATCAGCCCCAGAACTTACTGAACCATCAGTAATAAATTCACTGTATTTACATTTAGGACAAACATAATGTGGAGGAAGACCATTTACCTCTGTAATATTTGACATGGTAGCAACAAAAGAAGAACCTACAGATCCTCTGGATCCTACAAGATATCCATCTTCTGATGACTTTGCTACAAGTTTTTGTGCAATTAAGTACAAAACTGCATAGCCGTTGTTTATTATAGAATTCAATTCTTTGTCCAGTCTTTTTTCTACTATATCAGGTAATTTATCACCATATATAGAATGTACTTTATGTAATGTCATATCCTTTATCTGTTCTTCTGCACCTTCTATTTTAGGAGGAAATGTTTCATCTGGTATTGGTTTAACATCGCCTATCATATCAGTAATCTTGTTTGTGTTGTCTATAACTACTTCCTCTGCCTTTTCTGTTCCAAGGTATTGAAACTCTTCAAGCATTTCTTCAGTAGTTCTAAAATATAAAGGTGGCTGAGCATCTGCATCGGAGAAACCCCTTCCAGCCATTATTATCCTTCTAAACACTTCATCTTTTTCATCCATAAAATGTACATCTCCTGTAGCAACTACTGGAAGATTATACTTATCTCCAAGATAACAAATTCTCCTATTTATTTTTTCAAGTTCTTCTTTCCCATTTACAGTTCCATTTCTTATCATAAATTCATTATTACCTGTAGGCTGTATTTCCATGTAGTCATAAAATTTCAATGTATGTTCAAGTTCACTATCACTCTTACCGCTTAAAACTTCTCTATAAATTTGTCCTGCTTCACAAGCACCACCTATGATAAGTCCTTCCTTATACTTCATTATAAGACTTTTAGGCATTCTTGGCCTTTTAAAAAAATAATCAAGATTAGAGAATGAAACCAGTTTATATAGATTTTTTAATCCAATCTGATTTTTTACCAAAATTATAAGATGATATGTGGGTTCCTTTTTTATATCTATGTTTTTTAAAAATTCACTATTGATTTTTCCAAGATTGAGTATATTTCTATCTTTAAGAATTTTAAAACATCTCAAAAGTATATCCGCTGTCGCTCTTGCATCATCTACTGCTCTATGGTGATTTTCAAGGGATATACCAAGATGTTTTGCCACTACATTCAATTTAAACTTCTTTAATTCTGGAAACAGGAATCTAGAAAGAAGTACTGTATCCACAATAGGGTTTTTAAACTTCATATCCATATCCTTGCAATTTTTCTTTATAAACCCTGTGTCAAATCTTGCATTATGAGCTACTACTACTGAATCTCCTATAAAATCTATAAATTTCGGGAGTATTTTATCTATTGAATCCGCACTGCTGACCATAGCATCTGTAATACTTGTAAGATCCACAATATGACCAGGTATTGAAATTTGAGGATTTACAAATTCACTAAATCTATCTATTACTTTTCCATCTTTAATTTTAACTGCACCTATCTCTATTATTTTATCATTAATACTTGAAAGTCCTGTAGTTTCAATATCAAATACTACATAGGTGTCATCTAGGTTTCTTTCCTCTCCTCCTATGGCAATTGGAACACCATCATCTACTAGGTAGGCTTCTACACCATATATAACTTTTATATTATATTTTTTTGCAGCAGACATTGCTTCAGGATAGGCTTGAACTACGCCATGATCCGTTATAGCTATAGCTTTATGTCCATAACTTGCCGCTCTCTCTATAAGATCCGAAGCAGGACTTACAGCATCCATGGCACTCATCTGTGTATGAAGATGTAATTCTACTCTCTTCTTAGATGCATTATCCGTCTTTTTTGTCTTAACGGATTTTACTATATCCTTTGCCATTATTACCAATTCTCTTGCATAAGGATCATTTACAGATTCGCCTCTTACAGTACAATAAAGCCCTTCCTGTATCTCTTCAATTATCCTCTCTGCATCTCTTGGTCTTGGGAAAAACTTAACCGTAATGGAACTAGTATAATCTGTTATATAAAATGTGACTATTTTTCTTCCCGTCTTAGTTTCTATAATTTCCTTTTTAAATATAGTTCCCCTTATAACTACAATACCTTGAACTTCTGTTATATCTTTTATTTCTATAGGTGCTCCAGTTATAGGTTTTCCAAATATAACCGATCCGGATTTAACTTCACGATTTTCATTTTTAAAATCAGTATTTCTTTTGGATGTTATTTTGTTTTGAATATCCTTTGTTACTATAGGCCTATTTTTCAGCATACTTTCTATATACTTTTTTTCCTTGTTCTGGCTTTCTTCTAAAAATTTCTCATT
Source organism: Clostridium tyrobutyricum (assembly GCF_019144085.1). Lineage (GTDB taxonomy): Bacteria > Bacillota > Clostridia > Clostridiales > Clostridiaceae > Clostridium_B > Clostridium_B tyrobutyricum_A. Next base: position 43,663 of record NZ_JAHHUY010000003.1, on the reverse strand, counting down.
ATAAAGATTTTTGTCATATATCAAAAATACATTACATTCTATTCCAAATATGTCTATTATGATTTTATGCATAAGCTTTTCTAAATTTTTATTTTTTAAAAGATTATATATAAAATTATTTCCACTATATATGTTTATAGTATTGTCTTCTACCTTTTTTGAAGATTTAGTCAAGAATTCTTTACATACAGGAATATATGAGGAAATTATATTTACTAATTCCATCCAATAATTATTGCATACTTCTCCTAATGATGCATTTGATATGTCCCTATAACATATAAGATCAATATTATTAAAGCATCCTAATTTTTCACTAACTATCTGCTTTATTTTATGTTTTACATTGGAATTTAGCTCATTAACCGATTTAACAATTACTTTTAATTTATTGCTCTTTTTTAAATACTGAACCTTTTGCAACTTTACTTCTTCAGAAATAATATCACTATTGCAATCTATGTTTTCCTGCAAAAGTTTTATAATGTCAGTACTCATTGTTCACAGCCCCCTTATGTACAAAACCGAGCTAACAACATATACTTTTTGTTAATTACATATTTTGAATTTCTTCCATAAGAGCTTCAACTAGATTTTCTTCTCTTACTTTTTTTATGATATATCCATTTTTAAATATAAGTCCTTCACCTTTTCCTCCAGCTATTCCAATATCAGCCTCTCTTGCTTCTCCAGGACCATTTACCACACAACCCATTACTGCTACTTTAATATTTTTGTTTATATGAGAAAGTCTTCTTTCAACTTCCTCAGCTATTTTTATGAGATTGATTTCAGTCCTGCCGCAAGTAGGACAGGATATCAACTCAACTCCCTGTTTCCTTAATCCACAAGCTTTTAGTATTTCTTTTCCAACTTTAACTTCTTGCACAGGATCTCCAGTTAAAGACACTCTTATAGTATCTCCTATTCCTTCCATAAGAAGTGTTCCTATTCCTACACTTGACTTTATAGTACCAGTGAAACTGGTACCTGCCTCTGTTACTCCAAGATGAAGCGGATATTGACAAATTGTAGATATTTTCCTGTAACTTTCCACCATTTGAATAACATTAGAAGATTTTATTGATATAACTATATTATCGAAATTTGCATTTTCAAGTATTTTTACATGATTCAACGCACTTTCAACTAATGCATCTGAAGAAACCCCTCCATATTTTTTTAACATATCTTTATTTAAAGAACCTGAATTAACCCCTACTCTAATCGGAATATTGGAATTTTGAGCCGCTTTGGCAACCTCTTTAACTCTATCATTACTACCTATGTTGCCCGGATTTATTCTAAGACCAGACACACCATTTTCTATGGATTTAATTGCCAGTCTATAATCAAAATGTATATCTGCAACTACAGGTATGTTTACACTTTTTGTAATATCTTTAAGTGCATTACACGCCTCCATATCAGGAACAGCACATCTTACTATATCGCACCCTATTTTTTCCAAAGATATTATTTGTTCTATAGTAGCTGCTTTATCTCTCGTATCCGTATTAGTCATAGATTGCACAGTTATTGTGGAATCCTCACCTATAAATATATTTCCTAATTTTATTTTTTTAGTATTTGATCTATTCATTATTAAACTCTCAACTTTCAAATTTATATTAAAATTGAATAGGATGTAATAAATCTTTTACTGTTACCAGTACCATAAGCATCATAAGTATAGCAAATCCTACATAATTTATTACTCCTACCTTATTCTGATCTACTCTTTTCCCTGTTATTATTTCAAATAGAAATAGGAATATATACCCACCATCCAATGCTGGAAATGGTATTATATTAAATATTGCAAGTTGTATACTTATATATGCAGAAAAAGCCAATAAGGTAAGTATGCCTGCCTTTGCAGCTGCTCCAGATAATTTAATTATAGTAACAGGTCCTCCTACATCATTCATATTAGCCTTGCCCTGGAAAAGTGTTTTAAAAAATGAAAAAGTTTGGGTGATAAGTGACCGTGTCTCTACAAATCCATATGATATGGACTGACCTATACTGGGGCTCTTTATTTGTCTTGGTCCTATTCCTACCATATATCTATTTTCTGCTTTATTCTTAATAGGAGTTAGCTTAACTTGTTTTAAATCTCCATCTCTATTATAAGTAATATTAACAGGATCCTTGCCACCTAAATATACTGCAGATGAGAAATCCTCCCATGTAAGTACTTTGGATTTATTTACCCTAACTATTTTATCTCCAGGTTTTAAACCTGCCACCTGTGCCGGATAATTATTTACCGTACTATCTATTATAGGAGCTAAATATCCTTTTTGTGATGCTATTATGGCAAATAAAATTACTCCAAGTATAAAATTCATTATAGGTCCTGCTGCTACAATGCTTAATTTTCTAAGAGGACTTTTATTATTAAATGCTCTTGGATCCGTACTTTCTCCTTCATCACCAAGCATCTTGACATATCCGCCTATTGGCAATAATTTAATAGAATACTGTGTTTCATTTTTCTTTATTCCAAATAGCTTTGGACCCATTCCTATTGCAAATTCCTCTATCTGAACTCCATTTATCTTTGCCAAAGTAAAATGTCCTAATTCATGAATAAAAATTAATACTCCAAAAGCTATTATTGCTGCAATTATATACAATAACCATTCCTCCTAAATACATTATTTAATTATTTCATCTGCATGAGAGTATTTGAGATTCACATAATTTTTTATGCTCATATTTAATTCCAGTATATCATCTAATGTATAATCTCCTTTTCTCTCAAATTTATTCATACAGTCTTCCAATATATCCATTATATCTAAAAATTTTATCTTTCCAGACAAAAACAGAGAAACTGCAACTTCATTGGCACAATTTAGTATAGCTGGCATGGTTCCACCTGTTTTTCCTGCTTCATAGGCCAGTTTAAGTGGTCTAAAGGTATCTATATCAGGTTTTTCAAAATGCAAACTTGAAATATTATAAAAATCCAATGTATCTACTACTTTGTCTTTTCTTTCAGGATAATTTAATGCATATTGTATGGGAAGTCTCATATCTTTGCTTCCAAGTTGTGCTATAATACTGCCATCTTTATATTCCACCATTGAATGTATCAAGCTTTCCGGATGAACTACTACTTGTATTTTTTCATATGGCATATCAAAGAGCCAGTGAGCTTCAATAACCTCCAAACCTTTATTCATAAGAGTTGCAGAATCCACCGTAAGTTTTCTTCCCATTTGCCAATTAGGATGATTTAAAGCTTCATCCACGGTCACATCTAAAAGTTCACTTCTTTTTTTACCTCTAAATGGTCCTCCAGAAGCTGTAACAATTAATTTATTCACATTTTCAATTTTATTTCCTCTAAGGCATTGAAAAATTGCTCCATGTTCTGAATCTACAGGGATAATTTTTGCATTATTCTGCTTTAACTCTCTTTTTACAATTTCACCTCCAGCAACAAGAGTCTCTTTATTTGCAAGTGCTATAGTCTTGCCAGCCCTTATGGCCTTTATAGTTGGTACAAGTCCTACTATTCCAACTACAGAAGTAACTACTATGTCTACATTCTCTAAAGAAGCTATTGTATTTAATCCTTCTATTCCAAATAATATTTTTGTATTTACATTTTTATTACTACAATATTCTTTAACTTTATCATAAGCCGATTTTTCATTTAAAACTGCATATTCAGGTTTGAATTCGTTTATTATATTAACAAGTTTTTGGAAACTGCGATTTGCAGAAACTCCAATCAGCTTGAAATTTTCTCTATCATTTCTAATTACGTCAAGTGTTTGAGTTCCTATGGAACCCGTAGATCCCAATATGGAAATTTTCTTCATTAAAACATCTCCCTATTAAATTAAACTATAACTTGAACTACTTATTTAATAGCAATTAAACTATGATTATTATACCATATTTATATTATTATAATAGTCAAAGTTTATAAAACTATTTAAAACAAATATCCCCATATACAGCATGAGGATATTTGTGATTTTATATTAAATTTGAGAATATCAAGTAACAGTAAACTATAAATCCTGAAAAAAGCACGCTGTCAAATCTATCCAAAATTCCTCCATGTCCAGGTATCAGATGACTATAATCTTTTACTCCTGCATATCTTTTTATAGATGATGCAAACAGATCTCCAAACTGGCTAAAAATTCCACAAAGAATTCCTATTGCAATATAATTATACAAATGTATCGGAACACCCCTATAAGCACAGAACATGCCAAATAACCCGCATATAACAGTACTTCCTATTATTCCACCTATAGATCCTTCTATAGTTTTCTTTGGGCTTAATTTAGGACACAATTTGTTTTTTCCAAGAATTTTCCCACTATAATAAGCCGCAGTATCACAAACCCATGCTGAAATAAATATAAGCCATACTAAATACTTTCCATGATCAGATTGATTAACTATACCTATATAACTGAAAAACACACCTACATATAAAAATCCGAATACAGTTATAGCTGAATCTATAAAATTATATTTTAAGTCGAGAACAGGTATACACATAGTAATAAACACTGCTATTATAAGAAATAAAAATATGAATTTGTAATTCATATTTTTATTTATAAAAATGTAATATACTATACAAATTAAATACCCAATTATACTAATTGGCTTTATTTCCTTTTCTTTTGTTGTCTTATAAAATTCATACATTCCCAAAAGTGACAATATCATAATTAAATATTTTAGATATATTCCACCTATAAATAGGAATAATATAAAAGGAGCAATTATAACCGCTCCTAAATATCTATTATTCAAAATAGCACCTCCTTATTTGATACTTAATCTACCAAATAATACTTTATTTAATTTTTCCAAATCTTCTATCTCTGTTTTGATAATCATATATCGCCTGAATCAAATCTTCTTTTCTAAAATCAGGCCAGTTTATATTAGAATACCAAAATTCAGAATATGCACACTGCCATAGTAAGAAATTACTAAGTCTCTGTTCGCCACTTGGTCTTATTATAAGATCTGGATCCGGCATTCCCTTAGTATAGAGATACTTTGAAACTATCTTGTCGTTTATATCATCTTCACTTAGTAAGCCATTCTTTATATCCAAATTCATAAGTTTAAAAGCTCTTATAATTTCTGCTCTTCCTCCATAATTAAATGCCAGGTTTAGTACTAATCCTGTGTTATCCTTTGTGTTATTATATGCATTTATCAATTCCCTTGCACATAATTCTGGCAATCCAGATGTATCTCCAATATTGTTTATAACCACATTGTTTTTATTCAATTCATCAAGTTCTCTTCTTAAATATTGAACTAGGAGTTTCATAATTGCAGAAACTTCATCTTTAGGTCTCTGCCAATTTTCAGTAGAAAATGCATATACGGTTAAATATTTAACTTTCAATCTATCACATTCTCTTACAATTTTCTTTAAAGCTTCTACCCCTGCTCTATGTCCCATTGTTCTAGGGAGCTTTCTTTGCTTTGCCCATCTTCCATTGCCATCCATAATAATAGCTATGTGCATAGGTATATTATCTTCATCAATATGTAGTGTTGTATTTTTATTATCTCTATAAAATTTTTCTAACATATTCAAATTCTCCGTTCGACAAATTAGATTTATCTTAATAAAACCTGCAAAAGCAGGTTTTAAAGTAAAAAGATTATATTGACATAATTTGCTTATCTTTATCTGCAATTATATTTTCTATTTCTTTTATAAATTTATCAGTTTTCTTTTGTATCTTGTCTTCTGATGATTTTAGTTCATCTTCTGTGATTTCATTGTTTTTCTTCATTTCCTTAAGCTTGTCATTGCAATCTCTTCTTATAGATCTTACTGCAACTTTTGAATTTTCTTCTGATTTTTTTATATTTTTAACTAAATTTCTTCTAGTTTCTTCTGTAAGCTCAGGGACCATAAGTCTTATAACTTCACCATCATTTGAAGGATTTATTCCTAAATCTGATTTTAATATTGCCTTTTCTATCGCCTTAATAGCACTTTTATCCCAAGGTTGAATGGCAAGTACCCTAGTTTCAGGTATAGAAACATTTCCAAGTTGGTTTATAGGCGTGTTGGTGCCATAATATTCAGCTTCTATTTTATCAATCATAGCCGGATTAGCTCTTCCTGCTTTCATAGAAGCCAATTCCTTCTTCAAAGATTCAGTAGTTTTCTTCATTTTTTCATCTGCTATTTTTAAAATATCATTAATCATAGAAAATACCTCCCAATCTATTCTTTACATACGAGTGTACCAATTTCTTCACCTAAAACAGCCTTAACTATATTTTCAGGATTATCCAATCCAAATAACAAAATAGGTATATCATTGTCCATACATAATGTTGTTGCTGTAGAATCCATAACCTGAAGTCCTTTATCCAATACTTCTATATAATTGAGTTTTTTATATTTTTTAGCATCATTGTATTTATGAGGATCCTTGTCATATACTCCATCTACCTTTTTAGCTAGAAGTATAACTTCAGCCTCTATTTCAGCTGCACGAAGAGCAGCTGTAGTATCTGTGGAGAAATATGGATTACCTGTTCCTGCTGCAAATATTACTACCCTATTTTTTTCAAGATGTCTCATTGCACGCCTTCTTATAAAAGGTTCTGCTACTTCCCGCATTTCAATAGCCGTTTGAACTCTAGTATTAACTCCCAAATTCTCAAGAGAATCCTGTAATGCCATTGCATTTATACATGTAGCAAGCATACCCATATAATCTGCTGTAGTTCTGTCCATGTCAGCTCCATTTCTTCCTCTCCAGATATTTCCTCCGCCTACAACAGCTCCTACTTGAACTCCCATATCTACAATTTTCTTTATTTCTTGGGCTATATTTTTTGCTACTTGAAAATCTATTCCATATCCATTTTCTCCTGCCAATGCTTCTCCTGACAATTTAAGCATTACTCTTTTATATTTAGAACAATCCATATTGTACCTCCAAATTATTATAAATGTATATAATTAATAGCCACTCTAAAAAAAGAGAACACTGTGTGTCCTCTTTTCAGTTTCTATTTGCCTTCCATTTGCTTTTGTACTTCTGCAGCAAAATCCTCTTCTTCTTTTTCTATTCCTTCACCTTTTTCAAATCTTACAAAAACAGAAGCTTTTATTGGTGCTCCAACTTCTTTAGACTTATTCTGTAGATATTTGTTTATAGTTAAGTCTGAATCCTTTATCCATACCTGATCAACTAGACAATTTTCTTTATAGAACTTTTTGATTCTACCTAAAACCATCTTTTCAACAATCTTTTCAGGTTTACCTTCATTTAATGCCTGAACTTTATATATTTCTTTTTCTTTTTCAATGACATCTTGATCTACTGAAGATTCATCCAAGAACATAGGATTAGTAGCAGCTACCTGCATAGCTAAATCTTTTGCTACTTCTTTCAATACTTCACTTTGTTTGTCACACTCAAGTTTAACAAGAACACCTATTCTTCCATCTCCATGTATATAACTTTGAATAACTCCATTTTCAACTGACAATTTTTCAAATCTTCTTACTGCCATATTCTCACCAAGTGTGGAAATAAGCTCTGTAAGTGCTTGAGATATTGTCTTTGTTTCATCAAGCAAATACTTTTCCTCTACAAACTTTTCTACAGAACCTGCACTTGTAGATGCTGCTTGTTTTGATAATGCATTTGTGAATTTAACAAACTTATCATTGATTGCTACAAAATCTGTCTCACAGTTAACTTCAACTATAGCAGCAGATTTTCCATCTTCTGAAATATATGTGCTTACAACGCCTTCAGCTGCTGTCCTTCCTGCTTTTTTAGCTGCTGCAGCCAAACCTTTTTCTCTAAGTACTTCAATAGCCTTATCAATATCTCCATTTGAATCATTCAAGGCCTTTTTGCAGTTCATCATTCCTGCTCCAGTTCTTTCTCTTAAATCCTTTACCATTTTTGCAGTTATCATAAGCATATTCCGTTATTAGCATTATTAAAGATCACTAATCAACGGTTTTCCACTCCCTTCAATATTCGTATTTAATCCCAAAGCAAATTTACTATTCAGCTAATTGCTCTCCCTGTCTTCCTTCTATAACAGCATCGGCTACTTTAGATGTAATCAATTTTACCGCTCTTATTGCATCATCGTTTCCAGGTATAACATAATCCACTTCATCAGGATCACAGTTTGTATCAACTATAGCTACAACTGGAATGCCAAGAATTTTAGCTTCTGATATAGCATTTTTTTCTTTTCTTGGATCTACTACAAACATTGCACCTACATTATTCGCATTCATAGCTCTGATACCGCCTAAATTTCTTTCAAGCTTATCTTTTTCACCTTTTAACTTTATAACTTCTTTTTTAGGAAGAACTTCAAAAGTTCCGTCTTCTTCCATTTTATCTAAATTATCTAATTTTTTTATTCTAGTCTTTATAGTTTCAAAGTTTGTAAGCATGCCGCCTAACCATCTATTATTAACATAGAACATGTCACATCTCTTTGCTTCTTCTCCAATTGCTTCCTGAGCCTGCTTTTTTGTTCCTACAAAAATTATATCTTTTCCTTCTTGTGATACTTCTCTTATAAAGTTATATGCCTTTTCTACCTTTTTAACTGTTTTCTGTAAATCTATTATATATATTCCGTTTCTTTCTGTGAATATATAAGGAGCCATTTTAGGGTTCCATCTTCTAGTCTGATGTCCAAAATGAACACCTGCTTCTAATAATTGTTTCATTGAAATAATTGACATAAATTTCCCTCCTAGGTTTTTCCTCCATTATCTGCATATTTATAAACTACCATAAGGCACCAATTCATAAATTAGATAATGTGTGTGATTATTACTGTATGTAGTATATCATATTGAAAAGATGTATTCAATAAAATTTACTATTTTATTTTTTTAAGTTCATCCATAAGTTTGTTATTTAATATCTTTATATGAGTTCCTTTCATTCCAAGAGACCTTGACTCTATTACGCCTGCGCTCTCAAACTTTCTCAAAGCATTTACGATAACAGATCTAGTTATTCCTACTTTATCAGCTATTTTAGATGCTACAAGCAATCCTTCATTTCCATCTAATTCATTGAATATATGTTCAACTGCCTCTAATTCTGAATATGAAAGTGTGCCTATTGCTAATTGTACTACAGCTTTTTTTCTAGCTTCTTCCTCTATTTCATCATTTTTTGCTCTTAACATTTCAAGTCCAATTATAGTGGCACTGTATTCTCCCAGTACTAAGTCCTCATCAGTAAACTCTTCCTTGAATTTAGATATAAACAATGAACCAAGTCTTTCTCTATTGCCCACTATAGGAACTACTGTTAAAAATTTGTCTTTGAGATATTCTTTATCTTCATTTCCAAAGTTGAATATTTGAATATTGGATGCATTTGATATTGTCTCACGTATATTAAGTAATTTATTATTATATTCTTCCGGAAATCTCATATTATTTATAAATTCCATATTTATATCACTGTTTTCCGAACTTTCAGAAAAATTATAGCCCAATATTTTACCCTTTCTACTTATAATATACACGCTACAATCTAATACATTGCTTAATAAATTACATATATCATTAAAAACTACTGGTTCAGTTCCTGATTTCTGTAATATCTTATTTAGCATCCTTGTTTTGTTTAACAGAGATGTCATTTCAATTCCTCCTTTAATGTTGAATACATTAATACACATATTATAACACTATAAAATAAAATCCTTTATATTAATTTTTACAACAAATCGAATAATTCCTATTACAAAATTAACAATTTAGATTTTTTTAAATATTTAGAATTATCTTTTACACCTAACTATGATAACATAATAGCTATCATATTTCAACATTATTTTTTATTTAAAATTCGGACATAAGATATGCATAGTTTATATAGATGTTAGTAAATATCTTCTATATAAACTATGCATATCTAATTCACTATCTATTTATCCTTATTATCCAAATCAGAATTTTTATCTTCCTCTTTATCTTCCTCTTTATATTCCCTATGTTTACATTCACTATTTGAGCATTCTAAAAAATTTCCTTTAGATTTATTATATTTCTTAACCATATAATTTCCACATTCAGGGCATAACTCGTTTGTTGGCTCAAACCAACTTACAAAATCACAGTCTGGATAACTACTGCATCCATAAAATTTTCTCCCTTTTCTGCTTCTTTTTAATACTATCTTACCTCCACATTTAGGGCACTGCACATCCAACTCTTCTACTATAGGTTTTGTATTTTTACATTCAGGATACCCTGGACAGGCAAGGAAATCACCAAATCTCCCATGTTTTATTACCATAAACCTACCACATTTATCACATTTTATATCTGTTACTTTATCTTCTATTGTTATCTTAGCTACTTCTTTTTCGGCTATATCAATTGATTTCTTTAAAGGTTCAAAGAACTCACCTACAACTTTTCTCCAGTTAACTTTTCCTTCTTCTATGTTATCTAATTTTGATTCCATACCAGCTGTAAATTCTACATCTACTATTTGCTTGAAATATTCACTTACTATATTATTTACTATATTCCCTAATTCTGTAGGAATCAATGTCTTTTTATCTCTCTCAACATACTTTCTGTTAAGAATTGTAGATATTATCGGTGCATAAGTACTTGGCCTTCCTATTCCGTTTTCTTCCAATGTCTTGACTAATGATGCTTCTGAATATCTTGCTGGGGGTTGAGTAAAATGCTGTTTTTCATCAATTGATTTTTCAATTAATTTTTCATCTACGCTCAGTTCTGGTAGACTTGTTTCATCTTTTTCATCCCCTGTAGAATAATCATAGACTTTCATAAATCCATCAAAATTAACCTTTGATCCACTTGCTTTCAATCCATAATTTTCATTTATTATATCTATTGATTTTACATCAATTATACTTTGTGCCATCTGGCTTGCTACAAATCTCTTCCATATTAAGTTATATAATTTATATTGTTCAGGTTTTAAGCTCTCCTTAATTTGATCAGGAACTAATGATATATTAGTAGGTCTTATAGCTTCATGTGCATCTTGAATATGTTTTTTGCTTTTAAAATTTCTTGGTTTTTCTGGGATATACTTATCTCCTAAAGTTTCCTTCAAAAAATCTCTGCAATCATTTTGAGCCTCTTCTGAAATTCTCACCGAGTCTGTTCTCATATATGTTATAAGTCCAACTGTCCCATGTTTTTTTATATCAACACCTTCATAAAGTTGTTGTGCTACAGACATAGTTCTCTTTGTAGAGAAATTCAATTTTCTATATGAATCCTGTTGAAGTGTACTCGTAGTAAATGGAGGCAGTGGATTCTTGTTTTTTAAAGTCTTTTTAACATTTTTTACTATAAATTCTCCTGATTTTAAATCTTCAATTATTTTGTCTACTTCTTCTTTATTGTCTATCTCAATCTTCTTCTTATTTAAGGTAGTAAGTCTAACTTTAAAAGTTTTTTTTGTGGATTGTTTATTCAAAAGACATTCTACTGTCCAATATTCCTTTGGTATAAATTCATTTATCTCCTTTTCTCTTTCACATATCATCTTTAATGTAACTGATTGAACTCTTCCTGCACTTAATCCCCACTTAACTTTTCTCCAAAGTATAGGGCTTATCTTATATCCTACCAATCTATCTAAAACTCTTCGTGCTTGTTGTGCATCTACAAGATTCAGATTGACTATCCTGGCCTGCTTTAAAGAACCTTTGACTGCACTTTTTGTAATCTCATGAAATTCTATTCTACATTTATCATCTTCATTTAAATTTAAAGCATGTAATAAATGCCATGAAATAGCTTCACCTTCCCTATCAGGATCGGTAGCAAGATATATTTTATCACTTTTCTTAGCTTCTTTTCTTAGCTTGCTTAAAAGCTCACCTTTTCCTCTTATTGTTATATATTTAGGATTGTAGTCATTGTCAACATCCACACCCAGTTGACTTTTAGGCAGATCTCTAACATGCCCCATGGAAGCCTCTACTACATAATTCTTTCCCAAATATTTGCCTATTGTTTTAGCTTTTGCTGGCGACTCTACTATAACTAATTTCTGTCCCATATATTATTACTCTAATTTTTTAAAATTAATCAGAGCATTACACCCCCTCATATTTTATCTAGCATATTTAATTTAATAGTTTTACAGTAGAATATTATGTATTAATTTATAATTTTATTTTTATCCGGTACTTTAACATAATAATTTCCTGAAAGACAAATTATCTTATTTTTTAACTGCAATTCAAATAATAACTCATATAATTGTTTTATGTCAACATTAGTTTCCCTAAAAATATCATCTATATGTAGTGGTGTATCACTTATAATGTCATATATTATTTTTTTATTTCCACCTAATTTATCATTGTTTTCTTTATATTTTATATGATATTCTATTTTCATAAGTTGAAATAAATCTTCAAAATTATTAAATGGATACGCGCCCTCTTTTATTAATTTATTTGTTCCTTTACTTTCATCGGAAAAAATATTGCCTGGTACTGCCATTATATTTTTTCCCTGTTCCAAGGCTATATCTGCAGTTATTAGCGCACCACTTTTCTCTCCAGCCTCAACTACAATTACTAAATCACTTAATCCGCTTATTATTCTATTTCTCATAGGAAAATTATAGGACATCGGTGGTGTTCCCGGTGCAAATTCAGAAATAATACATCCTCCTTTTTTCAAAATTTCATAATATAATTTTTGATTATCTCTAGGATATATTACGTCTATTCCAGATCCCAAAACTGCACATGTATATCCACCAGATATAACGCATCCTCTATGGGCACATGCGTCTATTCCCCTTGCTAGGCCACTTATTACATTTACATTATTTTTAGAAATTTCAGAGCTTATCATGTCAGCTACATTTCTTCCATATATAGTACACTTTCTAGACCCCACTATTGCCACATTTAGATTTATATTCAATTTTGTTATATCTCCTATATAAAACATAACTGCCGGAGCATCCATATACTCTTTTAAATTCTGTGGATACAGTTCATCATTTAAAGTAACTGATTTAATACACTTCCTATATGCTTTTTCAACTATATTTTCTAATTTTTCCTTATCCCAGGCTAGTTTTAAATTCTTGTTTATTTTTAAATTTTGTTTATTATTAGAACATATTTGTATGGATTTATCACGGCAAACAGTTGTCATCCAAATTTCTTGAGCGTTTTTAAACTTTTTTATTAAATTTAATTTTATTCTGTTAGGTATATTAACAGTCGAAAACCATAAATCATATATATTCATACAGCACTCCACCTTATAAAATTAATATTTTTTATTATTAACACTAAAAAATTATTTTATTCACTCCTTATCAACGGAAATTTTTATAAATACAATTCAAACTCGTTTAATTGTATTTATTTATGTCAATAATTAAGCAGAGGTGATGTCATGGTTATAAAAATAAATGCTGCAACCATTATAGGCATAGATGCAAATATAATATCTGTAGAAGTAAATGTGGAAAATGGATTCCCGTGTTTTAATATTGTAGGATTAGCAGATGCTTCTGTTAGAGAATCAAAAGACAGAGTACGATCTTCTATAATAAATTCTGGATATAAATTTCCTATAAAAAAAATAACTGTAAATTTGGCTCCTGCAGATATTAAAAAGGCAGGTTCACTTTTTGATCTTCCAATAGCTATAGGAATATTATATGCTACTGGACAAATACATTTTAATGATTCAAAAAAATTTATACTTATTGGTGAATTGTCTCTTTTTGGTAATTTAAATAGAGTAAATGGTGTGTTAGCAGTAACTATTGAGGGATTAAAAAACGATATTAAAAATTTTATAACTCCAGATGATAATAAAGATGAATGTTCACTTATAAAAGATATAAATTGTTATCCATTTAAAAATTTGAAACAAGTAGTATCTTTTATAGAAAATAGAAATATACTTCCATACGCTAATAAAATAAAAAATACAGATTTAAAATACAGATTGGACTTTTCAGATATAATAGGTCAAGAAAGTTGTAAACGTGCTGTAGAAGTTGCTGCTGCAGGTAACCATAATATATTTATGATTGGTCCTCCAGGTTCTGGTAAAACAATGATAGCAAAACGAATACCTACTATACTTCCAAGATTAAATTACAAGCAGTCACTTGAAGTTACAAAGATATACAGTTCAGCAAATATGCTCAATAGAAATAACGTTATTATTAAGGATCCTCCATTTAGAAATCCTCATCACACTACCACTCCAATTACCATAATAGGCGGTGGAACTAATTTATCCCCTGGAGAGATCTCCCTTGCTCACAATGGAATATTATTTCTAGATGAAATAACTGAATTTAAAAGAAATGTATTGGAAACACTAAGACAGCCTCTAGAAGAAAATTTCATAATGATAAGTAGATGTAATGGAAAAGTAATTTTTCCATGTAATTTTATGACTGTATTGGCTGCAAATCCATGTAGATGTGGTAACTTTGGTTCTAATAGATATTGCTCTTGTACAGAGTATGATAGGAAAAGGTACATATCCAAACTTTTTTCTCCACTAATGGATAGAATTGATTTATTCATTTTTGTACCAGTTCCATCTCTTAAAGATATTGAAAACAAGTCTAAAAATGAAACATCCAAAGATATACAGAAGAGAATAATCGCCGTTAGAAAAATCCAAGAGGAAAGATTAAAACATGAAAATATTTATTTCAATTCTCAGATGGGTCCAACACTAATAAAAAAATATTGTAACCTGGATAGTAAAACTAAAAATTTAATAAATAATATATTTTGTAAATACAACTTGAGCTTGAGGGCTTATAATAAAATACTTAAAATATCGCGAACAATAGCTGATATGGATAATAAAGAATTAATAAAAGAAGATCATGTTATAGAAGCTCTAAATTACAGAAGGTTTTTAGAAAATATAATTTAATTTCATAAAATATTTTACATTATATTCCACTTATTGTAAAATACTATTATAATATAGTACATACGAAAGTATAAACACGTTTCCACTATAATTTTAAGATTGGAGATAATAAAAATGAATTTTTCAATAGTTATATTTCTATTAATATTAGGAACTATTATATTTTTATTGGGATTAAGAGCTAAAAACTATCATATGATTACCTCTGGAAGTGTAATTATAATTTTTCTCTTGTTAATATCGATAAATATATATATTCCACATACAATAAATTGTTTTAAGTAAAAAGATACCTGCATTTGTAAATACCATAATAGGAGTAAGAAATGAAATATAATAATAAAAAAATAGGTGATTTGGGAGAGAATATTGCTATAGATTATTTATACTCAATAGGATATTCTATAATAGAAAAAAACTTTAGATGTAAAATAGGAGAAATAGATATAATATCTCAAAATAAAAATACTATATGTTTTATAGAAGTCAAAACAAGACATTCAAAAAATTACGGTGAACCTTGTGAAGCTGTAAATTATTTTAAAAGAATTAAAATTTATAGAACCGCATATATCTACATACAAAAAAACAAGTTACACAAATATAATATAAGATTTGATATAATAGAAATTATGATAAATTCAAATAAAAGAAACTATAATATTAAATTAATTAAAAATGCCTTTCAAGTATAAGCTAGTATATTAGCCTATACTTAAATTATATTCTTCAAGAAACTTAATCTATGTAATTTACAAATTCCATATTTTTTTATGGCATCAATATGCTCTTTAGTACCATATCCAGAATTGCTTAAAAAATTATACTGTGGATATACCTTGTGATACTCTTTCATAAGATTATCCCTGTATACCTTAGCAATAATGGAACCCGCTGCTATACTGGCACTTTTTGAATCGCCTTTTACTATAAACTCATTGTCTATATCCAAATGGTTTACAGCATAGCCATCTGATAATACAAAATCAACAGGAACTTTCAGACCTTTGACAGCTCTTTTTAATACCTCATTATTACACCATGAAATTCCTTTTTTATCAATTTCATCATTATTTATAATAGAAATATTATAAGTTACTGCCTTGCTTTTTATTGCATTGGAAATTTCTTCTCTTTTCTTAGCTGAAAGTTTTTTCGAATCCTTGATTCCCATAACTAATTCTTTTTGATCTTTATAATTCATATTAAATACTACTGCTCCTGCTGCTATAGGTCCTGCAAGTGGTCCTCTTCCAACTTCATCTACGCCTGCAATATATATACAATTTGAAAATTTTCTATCAAATTTATACATATTTTTCACTCTTTCAATTTCACTTTCTGTACTCTTAAAAAATTTTAAGAGTGTTTTGGATAAACCTTTGACATTTTTTCTTTTATCGCAATTCAAATAATCGGATACTTTTAAAAGAGATTCTTCATTTAAATCGAAATAATATTTTTTCATTTCATGTACTATTTTATTTAATTGAGAGAAAGTTAACTCATCCCTTTTTTTCAATATAATATTTTGCATATCATCTATATCAAATTTATCTAAATCAATATCAGTTGACATATTAAAACATCTCCTGTAAATTTATAAGCTATTTAGGAAATTCCAATGAAACATTTCCAATTTTTCCCGACCTGAACTCATCCAATATAATATTTGAAACTCTATTATAGTCTATATTACCGCCTTTTATTATAGCTCCACGTTTTTTAGCTATATTGTCAATAATATCAATAGGATTATCACTTAAAGAATCTAATTTATATCTATCAATAAGTTTGTCTGGATAATTTGCAGAAAGTACCTCTATAAGATGTACTGCTAATTCTTCAATATCCATAATTTCATCTTTTATGGCACCTGTAAATGCTAAATTTAGTTGAGTTTCACTGCTTTCTAATTTAGGCCAAAGTATTCCAGGAGTATCCATAAGTTCCATTCCAATTTTAGTCTTAATCCATTGTTTTGATTTTGTAACTCCAGGCTTATTTCCCGTTCTGGCAATCTTGTTTCTAGCAATCTTGTTTATAAAGGATGATTTACCTACATTAGGTATTCCAACTACCATTACTCTGTCTACTATCTTATTGATTCCTCTATTTTTTAATTTTTCATGTTTATCTTGCAATATATTATCCAATAATGATTTTATATTATTCAATCCATAACCAGTAATGCAATTTACTGATAAAACTCCTACATTATCTGAAGATAAAACTTTTATCCACTTATTCGTTACTTTATCTTCACTTAAATCACTTTTGTTAAGTAAAATTATTCTAGGCTTATTACCACATATATCATCGATTTCAGGATTTTTACTAGATCTTACTATTCTAGCATCTCTTATCTCAATTACAGCATCTATAAGCTTCAAACTCTCTCTTATTTCTCTTCTAGTTTTTACCATATGCCCTGGAAACCAATTTATATTCATATATAGACCTCCTGTATTAGATAATTTTCATACTTGTTAATACATTATTTTGGAGTTTTTAAGGTACCTATTCTTGTAAATGGAAATAACCTAAATACCGCTCTACCAACTACTAATTTATAGCTTACAAAACCTACATCCGTGAATCTGCTGTCACGACTGTTATTCCTATTATCTCCCATGACAAATATAGTATTTTCAGGTACTGTAACTTCATTATAATTTCCAATCATAGGTTCCAGTATATATGACTCATTTTGAAGTTTATCATTTATATAAAGCTTTCCATTATCAATCCTTACTTTATCTCCACCTACTGCTATTACTCTTTTAATAAATTTTTCACTTGGATTTGCAGGATATTTAATTACAACAATATCCCCTGGCTTTGGTGCTCTAAAATAATAACTAACTTTTTCTACTATAAGTCTATCCTTGTTATTTAATGTAGGATCCATAGAATGACCGTCAACACTTACAGTTTCAAATACAAAGGTTATAATTAAAAAAGCTGCTATTATAGCAATTAATATTGATTTACCTATATCCAGTAGTTCTTTAAACAACTTTCACTACCCCCTCAACATAAAAAAGGGCTTTTATAGCCCCATTTTACTTTAATATTCCTTTTACTTTAGCAGCCTTACCAACTCTATCTCTTAAATAGTATAGTTTGGCTCTTCTTACTTTACCTTTTCTAATTACTTCTATTTTATCTATTATAGGAGCATTAACTGGAAAAGTTCTCTCAACTCCAACACCATAGGCAACTCTTCTTACTGTAAATGTTTCTCTCAAGCCACCATTTTGTCTTTTTAATACTATACCTTCAAATATCTGTATTCTTTCTCTATTTCCTTCGCTTATCTTTACGTGAACTTTTACTGTATCTCCAACATTAAAGTTCTGTATATCCTCTCTTATCTGTTCTGCTTCTATAGCTTTTATTACATCTAACATTATGTGCATTACCTCCTTATATTAATAAACCTTCTTGCCCAGCATATCATTGCAGACAGAGGAAGATCCGTGTAGCACAAGCTACATTGTATCATATTTGAATATTATTTTCAATATAATTGTTTACTAATTTCATATCCTCTTTAGAAAGTTTGAATTTTTTTAAAATATCCGGTCTTTTTTCCATGGTTATTAGAATAGATTGAAGTCTTCTCCACTTTCTTATATTTTCATGATGCCCTGACAATAAAACCTCTGGAACTCTTTCACTTTCAAAATATTCAGGTCTTGTGTATTGTGGATACTCCAAGAGTCCATTATAAAAAGATTCATCCTCATAGCTCTGTTCCGATTTAAGTACACCAGGTATCATTCTGCATATACTGTCCACAATTGGAATGCAGGCAGATTCTCCTCCTGTAAGTACAAAGTCTCCTAAAGAAACTTCCATATCTATGTACTTATATGCTCTTTCATCTATACCTTCATAATGCCCGCATAAAAATACTAATTCTCTTTCTTTTGATAGATCTTTAGCCATTTTTTGATTGAAAGTCTTACCCTTTGGTCCTAAAAATATAATTCTACCTTTGTTTAACTTTTTAACTGCCCTTATACAATCTACTATTGGCTGAACTGACATTACCATTCCAGCTCCACCACCATATGGATAGTCATCTACCTTTTTATGTTTGTCTTTAGTATATTCCCTTATATTGACTGTATTTATATTTAAAATTCCCTTTTCTCTTGCTCTACCAATTATACTATAATTAAAAACGTCAAACATTTCAGGAAAAAGAGTTAGAATATCTATTCTGCCATCCATACACTCACCGGCTTTATAATAATCTTTGATTTTTCTATATCTATATTTAATACTATATTTTCAAGTGCAGGAATCAAAATCTCCTTTTTTTCTTTTATCCAATACACATCATTATTGGGAGTATGGATTACCTCACTTATTTTTCCATAGTAATTATCTTCATCATCAAATACATCGCATCCTATTATATCAGATATAAAATAGCTGTCTTTTGCCAATTCTACTGCATGTTCTCTTTCTACTTGAATATACTTTTCCTTGTAAGTTTCTGCATCTTCTATAGTATCTATTCCTTCTATTTTTAATATTACTCTCTTGGACTGAAGCTTACAATTCAATACATTTGTTTCTTTTTCTTCAATATATACTTTGTGTAATTGTTTGAATCTTTCTAAATTGTCAGTAAGTGGATATATTTTTAATTCACCTTTTATCCCATGAGTATTTACTATTTTACCTATAGTAATAAATTGATCCATAAAGTCACTCTTCTCTCCTTTCACTTAGTATTTTTTATATAATATAAGAGTTAGGATATACCTAACTCTTATATTATCTCTACAACAACTCTCTTATTTTGTTTTATAGCTGCTGCTTTCACTACAGTTCTTATAGCCTTGGCTATTCGTCCCTGTTTGCCTATTACTTTTCCCATATCTTCTTGAGCAACTTTCAATTCAAGAATTATGGACAAGTCACTCTTCTCTCCTTTCACTTAGTATTTTTTATATAATATAAGAGTTAGGATATACCTAACTCTTATATTATCTCTACAACAACTCTCTTATTTTGTTTTATAGCTGCTGCTTTCACTACAGTTCTTATAGCCTTGGCTATTCGTCCCTGTTTGCCTATTACTTTTCCCATATCTTCTTGAGCAACTTTCAATTCAAGAATTATGGACTGTTCACCTTTAATTTCATTTACCTGAACCATATCTGGGCTATCTACTAATGATTTAGCTATAATTTCAACTAATTCTTTCATTCAATTCACTCCCAGTTACTACTTGCTCAATTTTTCATCTAATCCAGCTGTTGTAAAAAGTCTCTTTACAACATCAGTTGGCTGAGCACCATTTTTTATCCATTGTACAGCTTTTTCTTCATCAAATTTAATAGTAGTTGGTTCTGTTAAAGGATTATAATATCCTAATTCTTCTATGAATCTTCCATTTCTTGGAGATCTTGAATCTGCAACAACTATTCTATAAAATGGAGACTTTTTTGCACCCATTCTTCTCAATCTTATTTTTACTGACACCTAATATCACCTCCTTAAATATAATAGGAAATTAGCATATATCAAAATGGCATTTTTCCAAATAAATTTTTTCCAAATCCTTTTCCGTTCTTGATACCATTAAATTGTTTCATCATTTTTTTAGTCTTGTCAAAGTCTTTAAGAAGTCTGTTAACCTGTTGTATTGTAGTTCCTGAACCAGAAGCTATTCTTTTCTTTCTTGAAGAAGAACTGCTTATAGTTACAGGACTCACTCTCTCTTTTTGAGTCATGGATTTTATTATGGCTTCCTTTATTTTCAAATCCTTTTCTCCTTGAGAAAGATCTACACCTTTTAAAACTTTTGAATCAACTCCGGGAATCATCTCTACAAGTTTACTAATAGGCCCTAGCTTTTTAGCCTGCTGCATAACATCCAAAAAATCCTGAAAGTTAAATTCCTTGTTTAACATTCTCTCCCCTAGTTGTTTAGCCTCATCCTGATCTATTGATTGCTGGGCTTTTTCTATAAGAGACAGTACATCACCCATACCCAATATTCTAGATGCCATTCTATCTGGATGAAATACCTGAAAATCATTCATTTTTTCTCCCAGACCTACAAATTTTATAGGTTTTCCTGTCATGGCCCTTATGGAAAGAGCTGCCCCTCCTCTAGTATCTCCATCGAGTTTCGTCAGTATGACCCCTGTAATGTCAATTTGTTCATTAAAACTCTTTGCTACATTAACAGCATCCTGACCTGTCATTGAATCAACAACTAACATAATCTCATTTAGGTCCACTACTTGTTTTACATCTTTAAGTTCATTCATAAGTTTTTCATCTATTTGAAGTCTACCTGCAGTATCTATTATTACCACATTCAAGTTATTATTTTTTGCATATTCAACAGCTCCCTTTGATATATCCGCTGCTGTAACTTTATCTCCCATGGAAAATACGGGAATATCTATCTGATTTCCTACTACCTGTAACTGCTTTATAGCAGCTGGTCTATATATATCACATGCTACCAAAAGTGGTTTTTTATTCTTTTTCCTAAGTTCAAGTGCCAATTTTCCACACATTGTTGTCTTTCCTGCACCTTGAAGTCCTACAAGCATTATTATTGTTAATCCATTTTTGGAATACTCAATAGGAGCCTCACTTTTTCCCATTAAAGCAGTTAGCTCTTCATTTACTATCTTTATGACTTGTTGTGCTGGAGTTAAACTCTTAAGTACTTCTTCTCCAAAACACTTTTCACTTACACTTTTTATAAAATCACGTACAACTTTATAGTTAACATCTGCTTCCAAAAGTGCCAATTTTACTTCCCTCATTGCATCTTTTATATCTTTTTCCGAAAGCTTACCTTTTCCTCTAAGCTTTTTTAAAGTTTCCTGAAGCTTAGATGCCAATCCTTCAAAAGCCATGTTAAACCTCCTATATTAAATATTATCCACTATATATTTCTTCATATTATTTACAAGTTCCTTATTGTCTGAGTTTTTCAGTAGATCTAAATCTTGTAAAATATTCTTTTTAACTTTTTCCAATTTCGTTTTTTGGTTAGCTAAACTCAATTTTTCTTCATATTGGAACAGTATTTTATGACATCTTCTTATAATATCATATACCGCCTGTCTTGTTGTATCTGTATGTTCAGCTATCTCACCTAAAGACAAATCACAGTTATAATATAAATCCATTATATTTTTCTGTTTATCTGTCAATAAATTTCCATATACATCCATCAGTATGGAAATTTGTATTCTTTCTCTCATGACACCTACAGTACGATCCACTGTCTCTGCCACTTCCTTAAAATTTATTTTTATGAAATTAAAACTTATATAGTTATCTACCAGAAATATAATATCAAAATTTAAATAAGGTGTCAAGTGTTTTTACTTAACAGGCTGCAGAATATATGAATTTAATTTAAAATAGTGCTTCTACAAAATCATTAGCATTAAATTCCTGAAGGTCATCTATACCTTCTCCTACTCCTATTAGCTTAACCGATATACCAAGTGAATGTTTTATGGATATTACAATTCCTCCTTTGGCAGTTCCGTCTAATTTAGTCAATACTATACCACTTATCTTACAAACTTCCATAAACTGCTTTGCCTGCTGAACTGCATTCTGTCCAGTAGTAGCATCTAATACTAGCAAAGTTTCCCTACTTGCCTCTGGATATTCCCTGTCAATTACTCTGTTTATTTTTCCAAGCTCATCCATCAAGTTTTTTTTGTTATGCAATCTACCTGCAGTATCGCATATAAGTACATCAACATTTCGTGATTTGGAAGCCTGAACTGCATCAAATATAACTGCTGCTGGATCAGAGCCTTCTTGATGTTTTACTATATCCACTCCTGCCCTATTGCTCCAAATTTCCAGCTGATCTATAGCAGCTGCTCTAAAAGTATCTGCAGCAGCCATTAAAACTTTATATCCCTTATCTTTTAACTTTGAACTTATTTTACCTATAGATGTGGTTTTTCCAACTCCATTAACTCCAACTACCAGTACAACCTCAGGTGTGTTCTCAGGTTCCAATACAGCATTTTCACTTCCTAATATATCTATAATTACTTCCTTTAAACAATCATTTATAAGGTTTGGATCTTTTATCTTGTTTTCTTTTATCTTCTGTTTCAACATTTCTATTATGTATAGTGTAGTATCAACTCCTATATCAGCAGTTATAAGTATTTCCTCAAGTTCATCATAAAGATCTTCATCTATAGAAACATAACTGCTTAAAACTTCCATTATCCTGCCTGTTAAATTATTTTTAGTTTTAGTAAGTCCATTCTTTAATTTGTCAAAAAATTTTTGAATCATATGATTACCTCCTGATTTTTATTTTAAGATATATTTTCATTTAAATCCACAGAAACAATTTTTGATATACCTTTCTCTTCCATGGTAACTCCATATAGAACATCACTTACTTCCATAGTTCCTTTTCTATGAGTTATTACAATAAATTGGGTGTCTTTAGAAAACTTTTTTAGGAATTCAGCATATCTGGCTACATTTGCATCATCAAGAGCCGCCTCAATTTCATCCAGTATACAAAATGGAGTTGGTTTCATTTTAAGGATTGCAAATAAAAGTGCTATGGCGGAAAGTCCTTTTTCTCCACCAGACATAAGATTTATATTTTGAAGTTTCTTACCAGGTGGCTGTACAGTTATATCTATATTTCCTGTAAGCTCATCACCATTTGTAATTATAATGTCTGCATTTCCACCCTTAAACAGTTCATTAAAAGTTTCATTAAAAGTTTTTCGAAGTTTATTGAAGTTTGCATTAAATACAACTTTTATTTTATCTGTCATTTCGCAAATTACATTGTTCAGCTCATTATTTGCATTTATTAAATCCTGCTTTTGAGATTCCATAAAATCCACTTTTTCTTTTAATTCCTTATATTCCTCAATAGCACCTAGATTAACAACTCCTATATCAGATATTTGCTTTTTTAAATTCTGAATTTTTATTTTAAATTCTTCTATATTTTCAATTTTGAATTTATATTTAAGAGCTTCCTCATATGTAATTTTCATATCTGAATTCAATTTTGAATACATATTTTCTTCATCCGCTATAAATTTAGTTAAATTCAATTGAGACCTATGTAATTCTTGTTCCTTCTTGTTTATTTCCAAAGCTAAATTTTGAGAATCACTATTTAGGATTTTAACTTTGTCTTTAATTTTTATTTCATCTATTTTTAATTTTTTTATTATATTTTCAAATTTTAATATACAATTATTCTTTTCCTCTATATCAAACTTGTTTTTTTCAATTTCTTCATGGTATTTTTTTGTATTGCTATTAAAATCATTTAATTCATTTTTCAAATTCAAAATTTTGTTTTTAAATTCATTTATATTTTCTTCACGGTTTTTAAGTGTATTATTTATATTTAATATACTTTCATCAACTTTAGCCTTTTTTATTTTTACAGCTGTAAGTTTTTCTCTCGTACTATCTATGGTTTCATTTTTACCCTTTAACTCTTCTTCCAAAGTCAATATGTTTTTATTATTAAAATTTTGTTTGTCATTAAAATCCTTTAGTACTATTTTTTTACTTTCAAGTTCTTTCTTATAATCTTTAATTTCTATATCATGATTTTGTATCTGCTTTTTAGATATATCTATATTCTTTTTCAATTTCAGATTCTCATTATTTATATTATTTATTTTCCCTTTTAACTCGGTAATATCTATATTTTTAGAATATATATCATCTCTAAGATTTAAATTTTCTTCATCGAATTTTCTTATACTTTCTTCATAATTACTTATAAGCTGACTTAACGATTTTATTTTACCTTCAGATTCACCAAGTTTGGTTTCAATACTTTTAATTTCTCTTTTTCTTCCTATTATATTGCTGGCTTTTGATTTTAAGCTTCCTCCTGTTAGAGCACCTCCAGGATTTACTATTTCACCTTGAAGAGTGACTATCCTTACAGTATAATTGCTTGTTTTAGCTATATTTAATGCACTATCTATATCCTTAGAAATTATAGTCCTTCCCAGTACATATTGTAATGCATTTTTAAAATAACTATCGCATTCAACTATATCACTTGCAATACCTAAATAACCATCTATTTTGCTAAACAATCTATTCTCAGATATCTTTCTACCTTTTATTATTGTAAGTGGCAGAAATGTAGCTCTACCCAAATTATTTAATTTCAAATATTTTATAAGATGTTTTGCCATTTTTTCATTTTTGGTTATAATATTGGAAATAGCCCCACCTAGAGCTATTTCTATAGCTACTTCAAACTGTTTATCAACCTTTATTATTTCACCTAAAACAAAACAACTATTTTGCTCTACTTGAGCTTTGCCAGATTTTATATGTTGCATAAGCATTTTCACAGATCTATTATATCCTTCATATTGACTGTCTAAATTTATAAGCATATTTCTATTTGCTTCATATCTCATATGTATACTGTTTATTTGTTTTAACTCTTCCTGGGATTTTTTTAAACAATTTCTGTGATTTAATATACTTTTCTTATTTTCAACTATTTTAACTTCATATTCTTTAACTTTTTTCTCTATATCTCTAATCTGTAAATCAATAACATCTTTTGTGCTAAAATTTATCATTAGTGAATTTTCATATCCAGTATACGTTTCTTTTAAATTTTCTATTTTATCTATAGTCTTTTTTATATATTCTGTAAACATTGAAATATTATTTTTTAAATTTGATATAGTACTTAAATACTCTATCTGGCTATCTTTCAAATTTCTAATTAATTCATTTTTGTTATAAACCGTCTGTACATATTTATCTAAATTACACTGATGTTCCTCTATTTCATTATTCAGTTCAACTTGAATATTGCAAAGCTTGGAAAGCTCATTATTCTTTAAAGTCTTTTCATCAATAGTGGAATACATTTTTTTCTTCAAAGTATCATATTCCAGGTCATTTTTTTTCATAATATTTTTTATATTTGATATCTTTTCTTTTAATAATTCTATTTTTGAATGAAGTCCCTGTACTTCGGATTTGCTATCATAATAATTTTTTTCGCAATTTCTTCTATCAATAATAATATTATCTATTTTTTTATTGAATTCATCTACCTTATAATTTAAATTTACAAATTTTAAATTTAAATTATCTATATTTTCTTTCTTTTCAGCAACTATATCTCTTAATTTTTCTACCTTTATCCTAATCTCATCTATTGAATGAATCAGTAAATTTATTTCCTTTTCCTTTAATCCTTCTGAAAGTTTCAAAAATCTATTGGCCTTATCATTTTCTATACCAAGAGGTTCAAGCCTATCTTTATAGGCACTCATTATATCATCTATTCTTATTAGATTTTCATTTGTATTTTTAAGCTTTTTTTCAGCCTCATCTTTTCTCCACTTAAATTTTACAATTCCAGCTGCTTCTTCTAAAAGACTTCGCCTATCTTCAGGCTTTCCACTAAGAACGGCATCTATTTTACCCTGACCTATTATTGAATATCCTTCTCTGCCAATTCCAGTGTCCATGAATAACTCATATATATCTTTAAGCCTGCACTTAGTACTATTGATATAATATTCACTTTCTCCTGACCTATATAATCTTCTTAAAACTGTTACAGAAGTATACTCAAGTGGAAGAGCTTTATCTGAATTGTCAAGGTTCAATGAAACCTGGCATAACCCTACTGGTTTTCTAAATTGAGTTCCAGCAAAGATTACATCTTCCATTTTACCTCCTCTTAAATTTTTAACACTTTGTTCTCCTAATACCCATCTGACTGCATCTGAAATATTACTTTTCCCACTTCCATTAGGTCCGACAATAGAAGTAACCCCATTTGTAAGTATCAATTTTGTTTTGTCTGCAAAGGATTTAAATCCTCTTATCTCAATAGCTTTTAAATACATTTTCTTCTCCACCTATCTTCCAAAAATCATTGGAAGCAAACCTACTATAAACATAATTACTATAAATACCACAAATATTTTAGTCATCTTATCTCTAGTATCCTTTTTCATAGTACACACCTCTTTAATATTTAAAATCCTTACTGAATAAATAAAGATCAAA
The DNA here is from genome assembly GCF_019144085.1 of Clostridium tyrobutyricum. Classification (GTDB taxonomy): domain Bacteria; phylum Bacillota; class Clostridia; order Clostridiales; family Clostridiaceae; genus Clostridium_B; species Clostridium_B tyrobutyricum_A. Next base: position 16,623 of record NZ_JAHHUY010000003.1, on the reverse strand, counting down.
ATATAATTTTCTTTCATCTTCTTCCAAATTCAAAATAAAAGTATCCCTTTTAAGGCTATTATCTTGAACTACCTGTATTTTAGATACATTAAGTTGCAATTTAACATCATTAAAAAACTTTTTACCATTAGCATATAATTTTGATATATCTTTTCCATTAATCTTAATTTTTACTTTTCCGATATAATTGTAAGGTATGTTTTTCCTCAAAAACTCACTATATATACTTCCTATCACCAGTTCCCTAAAGGCAGGATGAAAAGGGCCACTTACAATTTCAGCACCCAGGTTTATTTCTTCTGTAGGCTGAAGTCCAACTCTTATTATATTTATTTTATTTGATATTAACATACAATAGAGTATTTTAGTTATATAAATTGCTTCCTCTAAGCTGTATGGACTATACATACCTTTTTTATACATACCTTCCATAGGAGTATTTTTTATTACAAGAGAAGGATATATTCTATATATATCAGGTTTCATGTCTATGGATTGTTTAACTGAAGATATATCTTTCTGAAAATTATCCCCTGGAAGTCCAAGCATAATTTGATGTCCTAAGGTAAATCCATATTTTTTGATTAGAGCTGAAGCTTTTAATACATCCTCTTTGGAGTGACCTCTGCCAGACTTAAAAAGTACTTCTTCATCCAAAGATTGTACTCCTAATTCTATTACATCTACACCATATGATCTAAGATTGTCTAATATAGTATTATCTATATAATCAGGTCTCGTAGAAAGATGGATAAGGTCTATAAGACCTGCATCTTTATACTCCTTAGCCACTTTCAAAAGTTCATTCTGTTTTTTCATATCTATAGCTGTAAAAGTCCCTCCAAAAAATGATACTTCAACCTTAGCCTTACGTGAATCTATAGTATTTAAATATTTGTCTATAGTATTTCTAGTGAAATCAGCATCTACCTTTTTTTGACTTCCAGTTATAGTAGTTTGATCACAAAAAACGCAATTATGCGGGCATCCTTCATTTGGAACAAATATAGGAATTATATAGTGCTTATTGCTCATATTGAAATTACCTCTTAATCTTTATAATAATTTGTATTTTTTAATGCTCTATATGCGGCATTTTGCTCTGATTGTTTTTTACTGTATCCAACACCATTTCCAAGTATATTTTCGTTTACAGATACCTGTGTGTAAAATTTTCGTCTATGTGGAGGTCCTTCAAATTTAGTAAGCTTATAGTCTATTGAAACCTCTCCGCTTTGCTGCATAACTTCTTGAAGTTTTGTCTTGTAGTCCAATATAATTTTATCATTTATTGCTTTTTCTATAATAGTGTGAAAGTTGCTTATTATAAATTCATCAACTTTTTTGTATCCATTATCTATATAAACAGCTGCAATTATAGCTTCAACACAGTCTGAAAGTATTGATACCCTTTCCCTGCCACCTGTCATCTCTTCACCTTTACTCATATTTATATAATGACCTATATCCCACTTCTTTGCAATTTCATAAAGTGAAGTTTCACATACTATAATTGATCTTTTTTTAGTAAGTACCCCTTCTGGCTCATCTTTATAATTTAAAAACAAATATTCTGATATGGAAAGTTGAAGTACTGCATCTCCCAAAAATTCTAGCCTTTCGTTGAATTTTATTGATTTCTTGCCATTTGCATAAGAACTATGGGTGAGTGCAGTTTTTAATATTTCTTTATCTTTAAAACAAACCTTTAATTTTTTCTCAAGTTCTTCAAAATCATTCAAAAATTGCTCCATTAAATCTTCTCCTTTTGAAGTTTATTCCTCAGTTTGCTTTTAAAAACAAATTCAAGAATAAACTACATATTAAATCATTATAAAATTTAGAGTCCCGTATAAAACGAGACTCTCTTCTTACTCCTCTGTATGAGCTTTTATGTACTCAACTACGTCTCCAACTGTAGATATTTTTTCTGCTTCTTCATCTGGTATTTCCAAATCGAATTCTGTTTCAAGAGCCATAATAAGTTCAACTATATCAAGTGAATCTGCGCCTAAATCATCTACGAATGATGACTCCATCTTTATCTCATCTTCACCTATTCCGAGTTGTTCTGCTATTATTTTTTTTATTTTTTCAAAAACCATAATTTCGCCTCCTAAAAATTTGTACATAAATAATATTACATAAATATCGTATACCGTCAATACATTAGCATTAAATTTATTATATACCAATATATTCAGTATTAATATACATATATTGATTTTTTTAATTACTATATCAAATATCTGATATTTTTTCTATTTCTAACTTTATTTTATCTACAACTTTACTTTCTACACAATGTTTAGCCCTAAAAATAGCATTCTTAAAAGCTTTGCTGTCAGAACTTCCATGTGCCTTTACACATATTCCCTTCGAGCCTAAAAATGAACATCCACCATATTCAGAATAATCAAATTTTGACTTCAAATTTCTAAATACATTTTTCATTAATATTGCACCTATTTTAGCAGTAGAAGATTTTAATATTTCTTCTTTGAGCATACTCATTACATTTAATGCAACACCCTCATACATTTTTAAAACAGTATTTCCTACAAAACCATCACAAACCAATATATCTACATCACCATCAGATATATTTCTAGGTTCTACATTACCGATAAAGTTTAAATTAGATTCCTTTAGAAGTTTATATGTTGCTTTTGTAAGCTCATCACCTTTTTGTTCTTCAGTACCTATATTAACAAGACCAATAGATGGATTTTTTATATTCAGCACATTTTCTAAATATATCTTACCCATTAAAGCAAACTGAAGTAAATATTTAGGTTTACAATCTACATTTGCTCCTGCATCTACCACCATGAATTTACCATTTTTACCGGGCATAATTGGTGACAAGGCTACTCTGTCAATTCCCTTAATTCTGCCTACTATTAAAGTAGCTCCTGTCATAAAAGCTCCTGTGCTTCCTGCCGAAACTACAGCTTGTGCTTTTCCTGAAGATACAGCATTAAGGGCCTTAACTAAACTTGAATCCTTTTTTTCCCTAACAGCCATGACAGGATGTTCATTAGTAGTAATTACTTCTTTTGCATCCAAAACACTAATTCTATTCTTATCATACTGGTATTTTCTCAACTCATTGTTTATTATATCTTCTTTTCCAGTTATTATTATATCTATATTCGATTCTTTTATAGCAGAAACTGCACCGCAAACAGCCTCTCCAGGTGCAAAATCTCCACCCATACCATCTACAACAATTACCATGATCTCACACCCTGACAATAAACAAATTAGCTATAATTATATCACATTAGAATGATGAAAAATAAATATTAACCAAAAAAAGAAAGCCTATCGACTTTCTTTAACTATTTTGCAGCTGCAATAACCTCTTTACCACCATAGTAGCCACAATTCTTGCACACTCTGTGAGCAAGTTTCATTTCATGGCATTGGGGACATTCTACAATTCCTGGTAAACTTGCCTTGAAGGTCTGAGCTCTTCTTGAACTCTTTCTTGCTTTTGATGATTTTCTTGCTGGACTTGTCATAGTAAAACACCTCCTTAATCATTTAGAAAACATATCTTTTAACTTTTCCCATCTAGGGTCAATATCATTTTCTTTGCAATTGCAGGTTGAATCATTTAAATTAGTCCCACATTTAGGACATAATCCCTTACAATTTTCTTTGCAAAGTCTTTTTATTGGCAATGCTAATATTATGTTATTTTCTATTATTTGAGTAATATCTATGTAACCATCATTAATAAAGAAAATATCCTCGTCACAATCAACTATTTTCTTGTCTGTAAATCTTTCATTGATATTTATATTTATGGCATGAGCAAACTTCTTCAAACATCTTGAACAAGTAAGTTCAAGTACTCCACTGACTTTACCATTTAGAGTAATCATATGATCTGTTTTCTCCAAATTCGCCAGTAACATGATAGGGGTTAAAATACCACTATATTCCTTGCCATCATAAAAACTATCCTCTTTTAAAACAATATCTAGTTTTTTTGTAAATATCTCTTTATTTAGCAGATCAGATATATCCATTTTCATAATGCTCACCTCTATACATTAGCCACAATTTATTATATAGAGATGAGCATTAAAAGTCAAGATTTATTTAAATTTCACTTTTTATTTACCTTCAACTATTTCTTTTGTATCTCTAGCTATCATAAGTTCTTCATTAGTAGGAATAGCAAATACTTTTACTTTAGAATCATCTGAACTTATCTGAGCTGGTTTTCCCATAACATTGTTTCTTTCCTTGTCTAAAACTATGCCTAAATTTGAAAGTCCATCACATATTCTTCTTCTCAGAGGTTCTGAATTTTCTCCAGATCCAGCTGTAAATACTATACAATCAACTCCATTTAAAACTGCTATATAAGAACCTATTACTGATTTAACCCTGTAAGTATAAACATTCAAAGCAAGTTCCGCTCTCTTATTTCCTTTAGCTTCTTCAGCTAATACATCTCTAAAATCACTGCTTACTCCTGATACACCAAGTACACCAGATTTTTTATTCATTAGAGTATCTACTTCATCTATAGACATTCCAGCTGATTTTACGAGAAAAGGAATCACTGCAGGATCTATATCTCCACATCTAGTTCCCATGCAAAGACCTGCAAGTGGAGTAAATCCCATACTAGTATCTACAGACTTACCACCGTCAATGGCACATATACTAGCTCCATTTCCCAAATGGCAAGTTATAATTTTAAGAGATTTTATGTCCTTTCCCATCATCTTAGCTGCTTCTATTGATACAAATTTATGTGATGTACCATGGAATCCATATTTTCTAACACCATATTTTTCATATAGATCATATGGTACTGCATAAGTATATGCATAATTTGGAAGGGTCTGATGGAATGCAGTATCAAATGTTGCCACCATAGGAGTATTTGGCATTAATTCTTTACATGCATTTATACCTATCATATTTGGTATATTATGAAGTGGTGCCAATTTAGCACAATCTTTTATAGCTTTTATAACATCTTCATCTACTAAAACTGAATTTGCATATTTTTCTCCACCATGCACAACTCTATGTCCAACTGCAGATATTTCAGACATGTCTTTAATAACTCCATAATCCTTGTCTACTAGTGCATTCAGAACTAATTTTATAGCTATTTTATGATCTTCCATAGGCTGTTCAGTAATATACTTTTCTCCATTTACTTTATGAGTAAGGATGGAGCCTTCTATACCTATTCTTTCCACAAGACCCTTAGCAAGTACATTTTCATCTTCCATATTTATCAACTGATATTTTAAAGATGAACTTCCACAATTTATTACTAATATTTTCATAAAATCATCTCCTCGTATATTAATAGAACCTTATATTTACGCTACTCATTAAATTATTTTGCAGCTTGTGCTTGTACTGCTGTTACAGCTACTACATTTACTATATCGTCAGAACTACATCCTCTTGACAAATCATTTATAGGTTTTGCAAATCCCTGACATATAGGTCCTATTGCTTCTGCTTTTGCAAATCTTTGAACTAATTTATATCCAATATTTCCTGCCTGAAGCTCAGGAAATATAAGTACATTTGCCTTTCCTGCTACAGGACTACCAGGAGCTTTTAAATTCGCAACTTCCTGTATTAAAGAAGCATCCAATTGAAGTTCTCCATCTATTTTAAGATCCGGTTGCATTTGTTTAGCAAGTTTGGTTGCTTCCCTCACCTTATCTACATTTTCATGTTGTGCACTTCCCTTAGTTGAAAACGAAAGCATGGCTACTTTGGGATCCATACCACATAAACTTTTTGCAGTTTCTGCAGTACTAATAGCTATTGCAGCTAATTGTTCAGTATTAGGTACAGGATTTACAGCACAATCTGAGAACAACAAGAAACCATTATCACCTAAATCACAGTTTGGAACTTCCATCATAAATATACTTGAAACTACTGAAGTTCCTGGAGCAGTTTTTACAATTTGAAGACCTGGTCTCAAAAGATCGCCTGTAGTATGTATAGAACCAGATACCAATCCATCAGCATCTCCTAGTTTGACCATCATTGTTGCAAAATACAACGGATCTCTAACTATCTTATTTGCTTTATCTGGAGTAATACCTTTTTTCTTTCTCAATTCATAAAACTCATGAGCATATTTTTCTAATTTATCAGAAATTTGTGGATCTGCCAATGTAACGCCAGTTAAATCCACATTCAACTTGCTAGCCTTTTCCTTTATTACATCAATGTTTCCAACTATTATTACATTAGCAAGACCATTTTTAGTTATTTTTTCACTTGCCTTAAGATTTCTTTCTTCTTCACCTTCAGCTAAAACAATTGTCTTTTTATCTGTTTTTGCCTTTTCCCATATTTGTTTCATTAATCTCATTTTCGTTTCTCCCTTCAAGATATAAAAATTAATATAAAATCACATATACTTATAATATAATCCTTTTTCAATATATATTTCAATAAAAAAACAGTATTTTTTTTTATTTTTTTATAAAAAATTTTTATCTGTTATAATAATATGCTTTATCTGTTATAATAATATGCATAAAGAATTAAATTAAGATAGATAAATAGGAGGTTTATTAGAATAATGAAGATAACCGGCATTATAGCGGAATATAATCCTTTTCATTGCGGTCATGCTTATCATATTCAAAATACACGTAAAATAACAAATTGTCAAGCTATTATAGCCATAATTTCAGGAAATTTTGTTCAACGAGGACTTCCTTCAATAATAGATAAATGGAATAAAACTAAAATTGCTCTTTTAAATGGAGTGGATTTAGTATTGGAATTACCTACATTATATAGTGTTTCTTCTGCAGAGTTTTTTTCTTTCGGAGCAATAAGTCTAATGGAGAATTTAGGCGTAGTTGATAATATTTGTTTTGGAAGTGAATGTGATAATATCTCTTTATTGAATTCTATATCAGAAATTCTATATGATGAGCCTCCTGAATTAAAAAATTATTTAAAAACTGAACTTTTAAAGGGTAATTCATATGCTGAGGCAAGAAGTAATTCTATAATAAACTTTCTTAAGGACAGATATAAAAATATTTCTCCTTTAGAATTCAAATCTATATTATCAGCCTCTAACAATATTTTAGCACTCGAATATTTAAAAAGTTTAAAAAAGTTAAACAGTAATATGAATGCTTTTTCTATAAAAAGACAGGGTCAAAATTATAACAGCACTATATTGGAAAATAATTTTTCCAGTGCTTCTGCTATAAGAACTTTCTTAAAACATAATAGAGATCTATCCTATATAAAAGAAACTGTTCCAACTGAAACTTATGGAATTTTACGGAGATTATGCAGACAAAACTATAATTTTGATATGGAAAATTTAATGGTTCCTTATTTAAAATATAGATGTTTTTTACAAAAAAAATCTATATTAAAACTTCCGGAAGTATCTGAAGGTATAGAAAATAGAATTTTTCGAGCTTTGGAAAACAAATCTGATTATAATGAAATAATTAAATGTGTTAAAACCAAAAGATATGCCTACACAAGAATAAGCAGAATACTATGTCAATTTTTTCTTGGATTTGATGAATTTGAAACTGATATTATGAGAAGACAAAAATGCTCTTACACACGAGTTCTTGGATTCAATGAAACTGGAATGAAAATACTAAAATCCATTAAAGAAAATTCCTCAATTCATGTATACACAAAATTTCCTAAAAAACTTGATAATTTCTTATCCATAGATTTAAACTCTACAAAAGCATATAGTCTTTTAAACAATTTTGTGAAATTTAATTCGGATTACAAAAAAAGTCCAATTATATTTAAAGGAAATGCTTTTTAAAATAATACTATATGAAGTAATAAACATCCTTTTTTTTTAATATAATTCTAATATGTTTTCATATAAGAATTGAGTTAAATAAAAAGCAGGTGATTAAATGGCAATATTATTCTATATACTATTATTTATAATAGTATTACTTCTAGCATTTCTGTTAAAAGACAGAAATTTATTTGTAACTATATTATGTTCTCTTTTAATTATACAGATTATATTATCTCCTAAATTATGTATAGATGGCGCTATAAATGGAGTTATACTATTCTTTTACAAGGTATTTCCATCATTATTTTCTTTTTTAATAGTATCAAATATAATAATTAATTGTAATGGCATTTATATATATGCCAAATTATTTGGTAAAATATTATGTTCTCCATTAAAGCTTCCAAGAAGTTGTAGTTTTACTCTTATAATAAGTATGCTCTGCGGTTACCCTCTAGGTGCAAAATATGCCTGCGATTTATACGAAAATAAGGAAATAGATAATAATACTTTTACAAGATTATTAAATATAGCATCTAATTCAAGCCCCCTATTTATATTAGGTTCTGTAGGTATATCAATGTTTAAAAGCAGCGTTTTAGGATATATACTTCTGCTTTCAAATTTAATTTCGTGTTTTATTATGGGATTTATTCTTCCATCCAAAGTTAGTTATAATAATAACAATTACATTCAGAACTCAATAACATCAAATTCCAATATAGGAAATATACTAAAAAAAAGTATTGAAAATTCTATTAAAACTTGTCTATCTATTGGCGGTTTTGTTACTGTGTTTTCTGTTATAAACAGCATACTTGAACATAATTTAGTGTTTGAAATAGTTACAGAAAAAATTTCCAATATATTTAATATTTCATCTGGTATTATTAAAGGTACACTACTTGGAATAATCGAAATGACAAATGGTTGTAATTTGATATCTACTTCTGGTGGAAATATCTATATAAAGATTTTAATTGTAAGTTTTTTATTCACTTTTAGTGGTTTTTCAATTATATCACAAGTATACTCTTTTACCTATAAATTTAAAATTTCCATGGGAAAGTACATATTTAGAAAAATAATCCACGGAATACTATGTGCTATATTAAGTTTATTTATATTTAAAATATATGAAAGTAAATTAATATCAAAGGAAATATTCTCTTACTATTATTCACCAATAGGAAGTAGTGACAACATATTTATATTCCTAATTGGTATCATTATATTTCCTGTTATACTGTTCAAATTAAAAAATCTATTTAATATTCTTTAGTTCATCTATATTATCTCTTATTAAATTGGTTTTTAAATTTACACTTTCATAAAGAGCATCAACAAACTGTTGTGCTTGAAGCTTTAAATCTGAAAGCATGACTTCACTTTTGGATTGTATTTCTGCATCTAACTGCTTAAGTATATTATCTGCATATTCTACTGAACCCATACGTATGGCTTTTGCATTTTTTTTTGCAGATGATATTATTTCAGCAGCACGTATATTTGCTTCCTTAGTTATGTCATGATTTTCTATCTGCATTTTTAATATATTCAAATTTTCTTTTTTCATATTATCTGCTTCTTTTATAGCATCATTTAATATTCTCTCTTTTTCTTCTACTATCCATTTTGATTTTTTAAATTCGCCTGGAAGACTGTTTTCTACTTTATCTAATATATCTAAAACTTCTTTTTTACTTATCATTACTTTACCAGTCATAGGTACCTTTGCTGATGTTTCTATAATTTCTTCAAGGTATTCTAACAACTTGATAGTATTCATAATTTTTCCTCCTAAGGATGACTAACTTTTTTTACAATATTTATGAGCTTTCTTCATTACATCAGTTATAATTTGATCTGGAACCAAATCTTTGATACATCCATTAAACATAGCAACTTGTCTTACTGCAGAGGAACTTAAAAATGAATTTTTAGCACTTGTCATCATAAACATGGTTTCTGCTTCATGACAAAGCTTTTTATTCATAAGATCCATTTGGAATTCATATTCAAAATCTGATACTGCCCTAAGACCCTTTACTATTACCTGAGCATTTTTCTTTTTCATAAAATCTGTTAAAAGTCCGCTAAAACTTTCTACACTTACATTATCTATTCCATTTATAACCTTTTCTATAAGAGAAACTCTCTCTTCTACATTAAAAAATCCTTTTTTATCAGGATTGACAAGTACGGCAACTATTACATGATCAAATATTTTAGCTGATCTTTTTATTATATCTAGGTGCCCATTTGTTATTGGATCAAAACTTCCAGGATAAACTGCTGTTTTCACCTTATTCATCCTCCTTATATTTTTTATAAATGCATATAATCGTCTTTCCATATTTTCTATGGTCACTTAAAATTATATCACCATTTCCTTCATGTATTTCTTCTCTACTATCAATTTTGGAAACTATTATTCCATGGTCATCTAGTAGTTTTTTCTCTTTAATTATATCCAATGCTTTTGGTATCATATTTTTCTTGTACGGCGGATCTATAAATATAATATCAAACTTGATATTTTTAGATCCAAACTCTTCAAGTGCCCTGTAAGAATCAGTATTAATACAACTGCATTTTTCATCAAATTTTAAATTTATTACGTTTTGTTTTAAAAATGAAAATGTTTCTCTACTTTCATCTATGAGATAACATTTCTTGGCTCCTCTACTAACTGCTTCTAGTCCAAGACTTCCAGTGCCTGCAAATACATCTACTACTACAGAATCCTGTAATTTATTTTGAATTATACTGAAAATCGATTCTTTTACTCTATCTAAAGTAGGTCTTGTAGTATCGTATCCAACTGGTGATAATAATTTTCTACCCTTGGCAAGACCTGCAATTATTCTCATTATTTATTTCCTCCTCATGTATTCAAATATAAGTATTTATCCTTAATATTTTATCATAAATTTTATTTATACACAAAATTTTTAACCTAGTTGAAACATATGAATTTAGAACTTTTCTCTATTTTATTGAATATATTATTTTTAATTTTGATATCCTCTTCTTTATCACTTTTTATAAGTTGTCTAGCCGACATGTTCGCTACTTTAAAAATATCTATATCCTGGTTCAAATCTGAAATTATAAGTTCATCTTCTCCATGTTGCCTATATCCAAAAATTTCTCCTGCACCTCTTATTTTCAAATCTTGTTCAGATATGAAAAATCCATCGTTACTGCTTTTCATAATTTCCATTCTCTTTCTTATTATGTTATTTTTTATATCTGCAATGAGAATACAATATGATTTATACTTTCCTCTTCCAACTCTTCCTCTAAGCTGATGAAGCTGTGATAAACCAAATCTCTCTGCATTTTCTATTATAATAAGGGATGCATTTGGAACATTTATGCCTACTTCTATAACTGTAGTAGCTATTATTGCTTTTATGTTTCCTGTTTTAAATCTATTCATTATATCTTCTTTTACTTTTGATGACATTTTTCCATGTATTATATCTAAGGATATATTTTTAAAATAATCCTCCTTCAATTCTTCATATAGTTTCTCCACAGAACTTAAATCCATATCTTCATTTTCCTCTACCAAAGGACAGACTATATAAACTTGTCTTCCATTTTTTATTTCATTTACGGCAAATCTATATGCCTTAATTCTTGAAGATTTACTTAAATACAATGTATCAATTTTTTGTCTTCCAGGTGGAAGACTATCTATGGTGGATACATTTAAATCTCCATATAAATAAAGTCTTAATGTTCTAGGAATAGGTGTAGCGGTCATCACTAATACATCTACATTTTTAGCTTTATTTAACAATTTGCTTCTCTGCATAACTCCAAATCTATGTTGCTCATCTGTAACTATAATTCCCAATTTAGAGAATTCTACATCATCCTCAATAAGTGCATGGGTTCCTATTATAACATCTATATATCCATTTTTTAAATTCTGTTTTATGTTTTCTTTATTTTTTTTAGTAATACTTCCACATAAAAGTTCTATATTTATATTGAATTTTTCCAATAGTTTTTTACTTTCAACATAGTGCTGCCTTGCAAGTATCTCTGTAGGAGCCATAAGCACTGCTTGATATCCGTTTTTAACTACATTAAATATAGCAATTATGGCAACTATAGTCTTGCCACTCCCTACATCTCCTTGAACTAGCCTATTCATAGAATTACTTCTCTTTTCATCTAATAATATTTCCCTTATGACCTTGTTTTGTGACTCTGTTAATTCATATGGCAATGAATACTTCAAGTCTGTTAGGTCTTTCGAAATTTTAAATGATATACCTTTTTTATTTTTTGTATAGTAATCTTTTAATGTCAATATTTTTAGTGAATATGTAAAAAGTTCTTGAAATTTAAGTCTTCTTTTAGCTTCTCTAAGTTCTTCTAAATCTTTAGGGTTATGTATAATTCTTATTGCTTTATCTAAACTGCACAAATTATATTTTTTTATTATCCAACTAGGAAGATTTTCTGAAATCTCTATTTTTTTTAATACTTGATCTATCAACCTTATAAATATATTATTTGTCAATCCAGCTTTAAGTGGATAAACTACCTCTATATTTGTATAATTCTTAAAGCTGAAATCATCTTTTACTACAACTGGATTCATTATATAAGATTTTCCTTTAAACTCATTCAATTTTCCAATTATAGTATAACCACAGTTTACTGAAAACTTATTTTTCATATATGGCTGATTAAACCATCTGCCGGTAAAAACGCCATCATCATTATCAAATACTACTGTAGACATTATTTTTCCTGTTTTGGTTCTAATATCTCTTCTTATAGATTTAACTACACATTTTAATATTATTTTATCTCTATTGGAATTTGAACTTCCAAATTGTGAAATAGTCTTATACTCTCTTGGAATGTATAGCAGAAGATCCAATACACTAAATATACAACATTTATTTAATGCATTCATTGTCTTAGGTCCTACTCCTTTTAAAATTCCTATATCACTGTAAGCATCCATAAAATCACCTACCTTTTTAAAAATATAAAATAAAAAAAGCCCTTTGGCTTTTTTTACTCAACTGAAATTATAAAATAGTATAAAGGCTGTTCTCCATTATAACACTGTACATCCATATCTGAATATTTATTCTCTATCTTATGGGTGAATTCTTCAACCTTATCATGATCACAGTCTTTGCCACAATATATGCTTATTAAATCACTATCTTGGCTGACAATACCAGTTAGTATATCTTCACAAACTTTAAATATATCATCACCAACTTGTTTTATATTTCCATCAACAAGTCCTAATATATCTCCTTCTTTTATAATTTTACCATCTATTTCAGTGTCCCTTACCGCATAAGTTACGGAACCAGTAACTACACCTTTTATAGCTCTCTTCATGGAATTAACATTTTCTTCCACACTTAAATCCGAATTAAATGTAGTAATTGCTGTTATTCCTTGAGGTATAGTTTGAGTTGGTACTATTATAAGCGGCTTTTCACTAATTTCAGATGCCTGTTTAGCTGCCATAAAAATATTTTTATTATTGGGAAATATAAATATTTTTTCAGCGTTTATGTTCTCTACAGCACTTAGTATATCCTGAGTGCTTGGATTCATAGTCTGACCGCCTTCTATAACACAGTCTACTCCTAGGTCTTTAAACATATTTGCCAGTCCGTCTCCCATAGCTACTGTTATAACTGCATATTTCTTTATGCCATTATCCTCTTGACTAATATCACCAGTTGAATTGTTTACATCTAGAATCTTGTTATCATCCTTATCTATACCTAATACATGCCTGTGTTCTTCTCTCATATTATCTATCTTTATTTTTGATAATTCTCCCAATTTAACAGCTTGAGATAATATCCATCCTGGATCATTTGTATGGATATGAACCTTTATTACATCTTCATCACTTACAACTACCATAGAATCTCCCATGGTTGAAAGTTTATCTTTAAATACTTGTATATCTGCATTTTTAGAATGTACAAAAAACTCCGTACAATATCCATATTTTATATCTGCCTGATCCAAATTTTCCACCTGAGATTGACTATCAATTTCTTCAAAATCCTGTAATTCAGCATCTTCAATTCCATCTCTAAGAGCTCTATACATTCCCTGTAATATTATAAGAAGTCCTTTACCTCCTGAATCAACAACTTTAGCTTTTTTCAAAGCTGGAAGCATTTCGGGAGTTTTATCCAATGTGACCTCGCTGTAGGCGCATACTTCCTTTAAAAGATCTGTTACATTGTCTGTATTGGATCTTAAAGCAGCTTCTCCTGCCGATCTTATAATTGTTAATATTGTACCTTCTGTAGGTCTCATTACTGCCTTATAGGCATATTTAGCTCCTTCATTTATACTATTTGCAATTTCCATGGAATTAGCATCTGATTTTCCTTCAAGCCCCTTTGATATTCCTCTCAATATTTGAGACAGTATTACACCTGAGTTTCCTCTTGCTCCCATAAGAGCTCCTTTTGCAAGTTGTTTTGCTATATTGCCAAGAGACTCTCTTTTCATATTTTTTATTTCAGATACAGCTGTTTTTAATGTCATGGACATATTACTCCCAGTATCACCATCAGGCACTGGAAAAACATTCAATGAATTCACAAGGCCTTTCTGTTCTTCTAAATCATTACTAGCACTTACAAACATATTGTAAAAACGCTGTCCATCTATTTTTAAGTAATCCATTTTTACAATTCCTCCCTAGATTCTAACACCTTGAACATTTACTGTAATAGTTGAGACTTTTAATCCTATATAATTTTCAACGTTATATTTTATTCTCTGTATTATGTTATTTGCAATAACGGATATTTTTGTTCCATACTCAACCATTATATATAACTCTATCAAAAGTTCATTATTTTTAGAACGAATTTTTACTCCTCTGCTTAGGCTTTCCCCTCTTATCAATTCCCAAAATCCATCTTTTGCATTTTTAGATGCCATACCTACTACGCCATAACACTCCATTGTAGATATACCAACTATGTTTGCCACAGATTCCTCTGAATAATAAATTTCACCGATTTCACCTGTAATACTACCTATCACATTAAAACCTCCTTACAATAATAACGCCATATAACATATTTTATATTAAATAAAACATTTATTCAAGGAAATATTGGTATTGTCTTTTATTTTACAGGAGTTTAGCGCCAAAATTCCAGTAAAAATTTTGATTTAACTAAAAATGTATTTTATTACACTTAATTAAAGAAATGGTATGTTTGTAGACCGATAGGTTGTAAATATAAATAAGGTTTCCACTTACCCCGTA
Organism: Clostridium tyrobutyricum; assembly: GCF_019144085.1. Lineage (GTDB taxonomy): Bacteria > Bacillota > Clostridia > Clostridiales > Clostridiaceae > Clostridium_B > Clostridium_B tyrobutyricum_A. The sequence goes on along the minus strand of NZ_JAHHUY010000003.1, from coordinate 1,507 downwards.
AATTTTACTTAATTGATTTCCAATTTAAATCATATTTACGTTACTTTAAATATAGGGTTTATCCAATTACTTACACTCAGCATTTCGTCTCTTATATCTTCTACAAAGTCTATCTGGAGCATTCGTGTATCTCTAAACCCTCTTATACACCTAAAAAAATACAACTGCATTAAATTGAATGCAATTATTATAAACATTAGTACTGTTTCAACGCCCAAAGGGCTATGGAGAAAGCAATGATCCAGATGCCACCCAGTTTTCAGCTGGTGAAAAACATTATTTTCAATGTCCCATCTCTTATACATTATCTTCCATAAAATCTTTACTGGGGCTGTTTTATCTGTCGTTATAATCCACGATTCCTTAACTTCTACTTTGCCTCCATTATTGTAATAAATTTTTTCTACAAATTTTATAAACCTAACTTTTGTTTCTAAATCAGCCATTTCAAGATTATCTTCATCCCATGCTTTTATGTGTCTATAATTGCCACATTTTTCTTTCATAGTCCAAAAATCATCTGCCTGACGGCATTTAAATATACCAAGAGCATCTTTTACAATATTAAGCCGCTTGTTTTTAACCCTCACTACTGCATCCATTCCTATAGATAAGATTTCCTTAATCCAGGTAGATTTACAATATAGAGCATCAGCAACTATTATATCTGCAAAATAATGATACTGCTTATATAATTTTTTAATTAATCTTTTACCGCCTGTAATCTCACCCTCATTTTTATCTGAACTGTCTCTTTTGGGTTCAAGCATTTCCTGTCCAAAAATAATATGTGGATCTGAACCTACTGATGCACAAACTACTGCCCTGTGGAAATAATGAGTTTTTCCATCCTTTTGAACTCGTGAAAGACATTTATAACAACATTTTTTAGTACTTTCAAATAGTTCAACACCATCAATGGCAGCCACTTTTAAGTTATGAATATTACCATTTTGAAACACCTTATTTTTTATAACAGTTTTTACTATGTTACTGTTAATATCTTTCAATCCTTCTAAATCGAAATTACTTAAACACCGCCTGACGGCGTCAATACAGGGTATTTGTGCCCCTTTAGGAACTATTTTTTTAAATTTATTGCTTTCAAACCAATGTTTTAATCTATTGAAACTATTTATTTGAAGCATAAATCCAAGTAATACTACAAAAGTAATTGTTGAAACTTTTACTGGAGATTTTATTATTTTATCTTTTAAGTTATTGATTTCTTTGCCAATATGGTATACCTTATTAATATAAGTGAGTACCTGTTTTAAATAACTTTTACTCATTTTATCAGCATCCTTTTTTAAGTTTTTTAGAGCAAAACTATTATAAAAAGGATGTTTTTATTATGCAAATTTTTCTATATAATTTCCAGTAAAAATCAGAATTTATTAATTCTATTGTAAATACCGATAAACTTTTATAATCCAAAGGACTATCGTCTTAAATATTTTTAAGTGCTAAACTTCTGTTTATTTTACTTCAATTCGTAATTTGAATA